>JBFMCV010000001.1:360317-720635 GCA_040754335.1 Thermodesulfobacteriota bacterium
TGATTCCAGCTCTTTCTGCTTCGCTCTCAGCCTGTCGATCGAAAGACCGTTCGCTATTGTCTGGGATGGCGAGTGGTCCGTGATCGCGATGTACTCGTACCCGAGCTCCAGCGCGCTTTCCGCCATTTCCTCTATAGTCGCCTTGCCGTCGCTCCATTTCGTGTGCGTGTGGAGGTCGCCCCTGATATCCCCGAGCTCTATCAGGTCGGGGAGCTTTCCTTCAATCGCGGCCTCAATCTCGCCCCTGTCCTCTCTTAATTCGGGAGGTATGAACGGGAGTCCGAGCGTCTTGTACATCTCCTTTTCCGTCTCTCCGGCGATCCTCTTCTCGTCCCTGTATAGTCCGTACTCGTTCAGCTTTAGGCCTTTTTTCACGGCGAGCGTCCTCAGCTTCACGTTGTGAGACTTCGACCCCGTGAAGTACATTAGGGCTGCGCCGTAAGATTCGGGCCCTACCACGCGGAGGTCGGCCTGCATCCCTCCCTTGAGTATCACGCTCCCCTTCGTTCCGCCCGATGCGAGCACGTCCTTGACGGACTTCATTCCCGTGAAAGCGTCCACTACAGGCTCCGTCTTGTCCGCGATAGTGAGTATGTCCATGTCGCCGATCGTCTCCCGCATGCGTCTCAACGAGCCCGCGATTATCGTCCCCTCCGTGCCCGGTATTTTCGCGATCTCTCTCACGACCTCTTCAGCGAGAGGCATGGCTGCCCCGAGGAGAGTCCTCTCCTTGCTTTCCTTGAATATCTCGACCCCTCTTTTGATGTCGTCTATTTTCTTCTTCCCCATCCCCTTGAACTTGAGTATCTCTTCCCCTCCGAGCGCCTTCTCGAGGCCGGCGAGGTTCCTGACGTTGAGCTCCTTGAAGAGGAGGGCGAGCGTCTTGGGCCCAAGCCCTTGAATATGGAGCAGGTCTACCAAGTCGAGCGGCACCTTCTCCCTGAGCTTGTCATACTCCTTGATCTTCCCCGTCTTGATATACGCGTTTATCTTCTCGGCGAGGTCCTTTCCCACCCCCGGTATCTCCGTGAGCTCATCGCGGGCGGCTATTTCCTCAATGTCCTCTCCGAGCTCGAGTATGTTCTCGGCGGCGTTCCTGTAAGCCCTTACCTTGAACGGGTTCTCGCCGAGCACGTTGAGCATATCGGACATGTGCCCGAATATTTCCGCTATTTCCGTATTCTTGCTCATGACAATTCAATTATACATTGGAGAGGATTATGAATAATAACATTTTCACGCGCTCGTTTTTAGCGCGGATTAATAGCCGGCCTGCCCTGATCGGGTAGTATAAACGGTTGATTATAACCGGCTCCGGAAGGTGATCACGGGGCACGGTATGTTGAATTAGACACGGTCGTTATGGATATCGATGACCTCCTCGGTAAGAAGCTCATTGTTGTCACGGGTAAGGGCGGCGTCGGGAAGACGGCTGTCTCCCTCTCGCTTTCCTATCTGAATGCCAGGCACAAGAGACGCCCGCTCTACGTAACACTGAAAAAGGTCGATCGTGGCTCCTATTTCTTCGGCCTTGACGGCGGCTTAGATAGCGTCGAAAGGCCCATAGATAAGGGGATAAACGCGGTGTATATCGACCCCAACGCGGCCCTCAGCGAGTACATACGCGAGAATTTCGTGAGGCTCTATCCTGTCTATTCGGCGATACTCAAATCCAGGACACTACAGACGTTCTTCGAAGCTGCCCCCGGACTGAAGGAGCTCATAACGATAGGAAAGGTCTGGCACCTGGGGACGAGGGGCGGGCGGCACAAAGCCCCCGCACAAGGATACGACCAGGTGATATTCGACGCCCCTTCGACGGGACATGCGATCCCTGTCCTCGACCTGCCGACGAAAGTCCTCCAGATGGTAAGGGG
This sequence comes from Thermodesulfobacteriota bacterium, assembly GCA_040754335.1. NCBI lineage: Bacteria > Pseudomonadati > Thermodesulfobacteriota > Thermodesulfobacteriota bacterium. The sequence goes on from JBFMCV010000001.1 coordinate 362,195, forward strand.
CGGCGCATTCAGGAGCCACATAGAATGGGTGGAGGGGTTTCTCAAGGACCCGGAGAAAACTGCGGTCGTCGTCGTTTCCGCGCCCGAGGAAATGGTCGTAGGAGAGACTCTAGAGCTTATAGATGCAGTCAGGTCCATAGGCATATCCGTCCTCTTTACGGCGGTCAATAAGGTCTACGAAAACCCGTTCACGAAAAGCGAAGAGGAAACTATTCTCGGACTCTTCGGCTCGGACGAGTTCCCAAATGCGGAGCGAATTCTGAATATTGCGAAAAAACACATCGAGAGGGCGAATACGTCGGACAGGCACATAAAAAAACTTAGTGCCGGTTTAAAGGACGGCGTCCTCGTGGTGCCCAAGATTTTTAAAAAAGACCTGACGCCGGCTGATTTGAAACACATGGCTTCGAGTCTCGAGGCGCAGACGGGCGGTGGCAACCGATGAATCTCGGCCGTATTGTGGAAGAAAAACGGATAGTCATCTGCATCGGATCGGGAGGTGCCGGCAAGACCACGATCTCTTCGGCGGTCGCGCTAGAGGCGGCATCGATGGGGAAGAGGACGCTCGCCCTGACCGTAGATCCATCCAGGAGGCTCGCGCAGTCCCTCGGCTTGTCGCCGGGAGCCATGACCGGGAAGGTCTCTGCAAGACGCATGAAAGAAGCGGGGTATAACGGGAAGGGTGAGCTTACTGTCAGGCTCCTCGATGTGAAAAAGACTTTCGACGAGCTGATTATCAAGGTCTCCGGGTCCGAGGACGCCGCATCCAGGATACTCGCGAATAATTATTACAGGAGTGTCGCAGATTCGATCGCAGGCGCGCACGAGTTCATGGCCATGGAAGCCCTCTACTCGTCGTACTCGGAAGGGAGCTACGACCTGATTGTCGTGGATACGCCTCCCTCCGAGCACCTGTCCGATCTCCTCACGGCTCCCCTCAGGTTAAGCGCCATTCTGGATTCCCAGGGGTTCAGGTCTTTTTTCCTGATGGACAGGATGAGCTTCGGCCTCACGAGGATGGTCACGTCGCTATCGCTCAGGTTCATACAGAGGGTAGTCGGGATCGAGGTCATCCACGATATGTGGGAGTTCTTTTCCGAATTCGAATCGGTGAGCGAGGGGATAAAGACGAGGGCGGAGAAGACTTACGGCCTATTGAAATCCCCTTCCGCGTCTTTCCTTATAGTCACTAACCTGAGCGAGGCTTCGATGGAGAACACGCTCGGGTGGGAGAAGGATCTGAGCTCCGGGGATTACCCGGTCGGGGCTGTAATCGTAAACAGGACAAGCCCGGACCTCGACCTCCCTGCTGTTAAGGATATCAAAGGCCTAGAAGTCGTCGCCTCAGACGGGCTCCGGGAGAAGCTCGTCCGTCTCTACAAAGAGCACGGGAACGAAGCGGACGCCGAGAAAAAGGCGCTGAAAAAGCTCGGGTCAAAATTCCCGTGCATACCGGTGCCGGAGATAGATTCAGAGGTTATAGGTTTGAGAGAAATCCGGAGACTCGGGGAGTACCTGTTCGGCTAGGCACTGCTTATTCGAGCGATGCGGTCTGGACTTCCGAGGAGAACTTTACTATCCCGCTGAATATCCCGTCCGCCATCTCGTCGATGTAGTCGTCCGACTTGAGCCTCTGCTCGTCCCTCGGGTTCGTGATGAAAGCTGTTTCGACAAGTATGCTCGGGATGTCGGCCCCTATGAGGACGACGAATGGCGCCCTTTTTACGCCCTTGTTTTTGACAGGTTGGTATTTCCCCGACATGTTGCTCACTACGGAATTCTGGACGTGGCCCGCCAGGCGCTGTGATTCCTCGATCTTCGCGCTCAGGAGATACTGCTTTAAGACCTTCGACATCTCGCCGCGCGATATGCTGGTGGTCGCGTTCTCACGTGCCGCCACGGCGAGAGACCGCTGGTCTTTAGTAAGGCTCAGGAAGTAGGTCTCAGTCCCGTACGCCTGCTTGTCCCTGGCGGCGTTACAGTGTATGGAGATGAAAAGGTCGGCCCCCTGCTTCTTGGCGATGCCCGTCCTTTCCTCAAGCGGTATGAACCGGTCGTCGCTCCTCGTGAGATAGACGTTCGTGATACCGTATTTCCTCCCGTCCCTGTCGAGCTTTTCCTTGAGCGCCTTCGCGATGTCGAGCGTTACCTGCTTTTCCTTGAGTCCGGAAGGGCCGATCGCCCCGGGGTCGTGCCCGCCGTGACCGGCGTCTATAACGACCGTCCTAATCTTGAGACCGAGCGCCTGTGAAAGGCTAGATACCTGGTCTTCGGGCAGGCCGGCTTCGTATTTATAGTCCTCTGTATTCTTTTTTACGGCGTAGTACTCGTCGTGCCCTTTTGGGTTCCCCTGTATGTCCATCACAATTCTGAAGGGATCTTTCAAGGCGAAGACCTTGTAGTCCTCGAAGCTCTTTATGTAAAGCACCACCCTCACGCGGTCGCTCGTGTTCCTGGCGAACCTTATCTCTTCCAGGAGCCCCTTGGTGATGGGCTCGACGTAGAGGTTCTTATCCACTTTCGTGCCGTATATATCGACCAGCAGGCGAGGGGGCTTCCCGTTCGCCTTGTCTTCCTTGAGGAACATCGATTTAAATGGCGTCTCCTCGTCCACGTGTATGACGACCCTCGTGAAATTATCCGTTGACCAGTGCCGTATCTGGCTCACGCTCGCAAGGCCGCTCGTCTCTCCAGATTTATCCGTTTCGGTCTCGCCGGTACTTGCGGCTGTTTTCCCCGCAGCCGGCTTGAAAGGCGAGAGCTCTGCGGTCTTGTTCTTCGCGATTGTCTTCATATCGCCGTTAGGGAATTCGACCGTGATTTTCTCGTATTCGACGTAAGCCGCGCTCTTGCTCTCTTTCTCGACTATCCTCGCTACCCGGAGCTGCGCATCGTCCGCGAGGCTGCTCTCTGGGTATCTCGTTACAAAGAGCCTCGAATAATCGACGGCTCTTTCGAGGTCCTCCTCGGAACCGAACCTTTCCCCCATTTCCTCGTACATTTTTCCTGAAATGAACAGTGAATTGGGGGCCTTCTCGCTATCGGGATAGTTGATGTAAATGCTGTAAAAGGCCCGCGCTATGGTCTCCCAGATCTCTTTATTGTTTACCTTTTCTTCGTTTCCTGCGAGGGACTTGTAGAGCGTGAACGTTTCGGCGTATAATTTCTCGCCCTTGTCGGCGGCGTAGGAATAGTGTGAGAACAGGATAATGACGAAAATGGAAACTACGATTGCGGAAAATCGCGGTTTTGCGCTCACTTTACTATTTATAATTATATTAGCTCCATGGTTATTTGTAAATGGTATTTTATAAAGTACTTTAACATTTTACCGGATTTTCTTTCATTTTAAAGTGTAAATCTTTTGAAATAATTGGTTCTTGATGATAAATTTCTAATGATGAAGGTCACTATACTCGGCTCGGCCACCTCGACGGGCGTTCCCATTATCGGATGCTCCTGTCCAGTGTGCACTTCTGCAAATCCCCGTAATAAAAGGACAAGGTGCTCGGTCTTCATTGAGGTCAGGGGCAGGAATATTCTCATCGATACGTCCACCGATCTCAGATGCCAGGCCCTGAGACACGGGATAACGAAGCTCGACGCCGTCCTTTACACCCATTCCCACGCCGACCACACCCACGGGATAGACGAGCTAAGGGTTTACAATTTCGTGAACAAGAGCCCGATCATGTGTTACGGGAACCCGCAAACAATAGACAACATTAAAAATAACTTCAAATACATTTTCGACGGCGTGGAATCGGCCGGCGGAAAGCCCATGCTTACGCTGACCGAAGTCTCGGAAGTGTTCAGTCTCGGCAGCGTAGAGATCATACCCGTAGATGTGTTTCACGCCGACTGGACGATACTCGGCTACAGGATAGGGGGCATGGCGTACCTCACAGACTGCAGCGGGATCCCCGACTGGTCGTGGGAGAGGCTCCGGGACCTCGACGTGCTCATCATAAGCGCCCTAAGGTATAAGCCCCATCCGGCCCATCTCAACGTGGAGCAGGCGGTCGAAGTCGCCCGGAGGTTAAAACCCGGCCTCACCGTATTCACGCACATGGGCCACGAGCTCGACTACGATACGCTCTCGAAAGAGCTCCCTCCCTCCATAGTCCCTGCATACGACGGAATGGAGCTCGAGCTCCCCGACCCGCTCACTTGATTCCCCGCGCAGGTAAGGGAAAATGTTGTATCGGATAAGAGAGGTGTGACTATGCAGGAAGTGATAAGGAAAATCCTTCAGCCCAACGATACCAAGATCGTCCTCTGCGTGTTAGACGGTCTCGGCGGGCTTCCCAAAAACGGGAAGACCGAGCTTGAGGCCGCCTCGACCCCCAACCTCGATGAGCTTGCGAGAAAAGGCGCGTGCGGGCAGCACCTCCCGGTCGCGATAGGCATCACGCCCGGAAGCGGCGCCGCTCACCTGGGACTCTTCGGCTACGACCCTCTCAAGTATGAAATAGGCCGAGGGGTGCTCGAAGCTTTGGGTCTCGGGCTCGAGCTCACGCCGAACGACCTCGCGATAAGGGGGAACTTCGCGACCGTGAGATACGAAGGGGATACTCCTTTCGTGACGGACAGGCGCGCGGGGAGGATTCCCACTCAGGAAAATATACGCATAGTCGCACGCATCGCGGAGAAGGTGAAGGAGATTGACGGCGTAAAGGTCTCCATAACGTCGGGCATGGAGCACAGGGTGGCCGTCATATTCACTTTCCCCGAGCCTATACCTCCGGGCGGAGACGACATACACGACACGGACCCCCAGCTCGAGGGCAAGAGCCCTCTCATACCAAAGGGAAACAACCCCAAGGCGGCGAAGGTCGCGAAGGTCATAGAGAAATTCATAAATCAGGCGGCGAAAGTAATCCGCGACGAGGAGAGGGCGAATTATCTTCTCCTGAGAGGGTTCGCCGTTCACCCCAACCTGACCTCTTACAAGGATGCATACGGACTCAACGCGGCGTGCATTGCGACGTACCCGATGTATAGAGGCGTCGCGAAGCTCGTGGGCATGGACGTTCTCGAGGTCGAGGACATGACGATAAAGAGCGAGGTCGAGACGCTGAAGAGGGACTTCGACAAGTACGACTTCTTTTACCTCCACGTGAAGAAGACGGACAGCTACGGGGAGGACGGGAATTTCGACGCGAAGGCAAAGGTCATAGAGGAGTTCGACAGCCTCCTTCCCGAGATCACCGCGCTCAAGCCGGACGTCATAGTCGTCACGGGCGACCACTCGACCCCTGCCGCCATGAAGTCCCACAGCTGGCATCCCGTGCCGATCCTCATAAGCTCGAAGTATGCGAGGGGAGGGGGGTCTCAGGGTTTCGGGGAGCACGACTGCGCGAGAGGCGAGCTCGGCACATTCAGGGCCGTCGATCTCATGACACTGATACTCGCCCACGCCGGCCGGCTCCAGAAATACGGGGCTTGATTTCTTTTCTTTCAATTTCCCCCTTAGAAAAAGGGGGATTAAGGGGGATTTAATTTTTGTCATTGCGAGGTTCCAAAGGAACCGCAGCAATCTCGTCTTTTCCTTTTTGTCATTCCCGACACCGGTCGGGAATCCAGTTCCTTATTCTGTCATTGCGAGGGAGCATAGAATGCGAACGCGGCAATCTCATGAAAAGACTATATGCTGAAACAAGTTCAGCATGACGGAAAAAAGAACGGCAAGTTCGTTTCAGTATCTCATCTTTTTTTCAATTCCCTCCTTTTGTAAAGAGCCTGTCCTGAGCTCGTCGAAGGGAGGGGTAGTGTGGATTTGTTTTTTATCTGTCATTTCGAACGAATGTGAGAAATCTATTTTTTTACCCGTTCGTCCTGAGCCTGTCGAAGGACACACAATGTGTGTTGACGTACGGTCCTTCCCATTCATCTCTGCCCTACCAACATATCGTATGTCAGAGGCGACTCGCCGCCCCTTGAAATCTCCCGCCTTTGTGCTAACTTATCTTTTCCCTCGACTTATGCTAGTCTTTATCTGACGAGTGCCGAAGTGGCGGAACTGGCAGACGCGCCATCTTGAGGGGGTGGTGCCTTCCGGGCGTGTGGGTTCGACTCCCACCTTCGGCACCAATTTCCCTCGTTTCTTTCCCCTTAACACTCCCTTAACATTTCTTCTTTATAATCGGTGATTCTAATTTTATAATAGGTGTGGAGGAGAGACACTCATGGATCCGAATTCCGGAGCTAAACGGCTGATGGGGTACGCATATCTGGTGGTATTCGCGAACGACGATACCATCAGCGAGGGGGAGCTTCAGATGCTCGAGAAGATCGCGCTCGAGGACAAGGTTATCGACGAAGACGAGAAGAGGATATTGAGGATGATATTCTCCCGCGTCACGAAAGAGCAATTAGCCGATGCCGTCTGGAAAGAGATTTCCAAATTCCGGGAAGAGAACGATATCTAGCCAAGGTTAGGTCGTATGTAGTCTCTCATTATGTTGCACACGCCTCCTGTGGGCACCTCATACCTGCAAGTTACAGCTTAATCATCCATTACGTCTGCGGCTAGTCGCTATAGACTTATGAACGTACAACCCGTTCATACTTCGACATGCTCAGCACGAACGGGTTAGGCTTGGTTGTTGGTTTATATTGAAGAGGGCAAAGTCCTGATTACTTTATATACAAAATGTTGCATTTATGTACAGCTATTTTCGGTCAAATTCAGCGCGTGATATCGTGCTGTACGCAGCCTGTGGTGATTAATCCTGCGATTGCGGATGATTAGCGACTGTAGATTCCACCGGCCTGCATCTGGTACGATATTTGCACTACTTTTGGAGGATGAGGCGCTGGATTTGCGTAAATGCCCATCAGTATATAAAATAAACATAAAACCGCAGTGCTCGTTAACAACCACAACTACATACGTAGGGAGAAGTCATGGAGGTTAAGGTAAAGAAGAAATCTATGAAAGAAATAAAGGCGGGCCTGCCCCCGGTAGTCAGGGAGGAGCTCGACCTTTTCGATAACCAGATTCAGGACTACCTGTCCGGGCTTACCGGGGAAATAAAGTTCCAGAAGATTCGCCTCCAGCTGGGCACTTACGCCCAGCGCCAGGAAGGCGTCCAGATGCAGCGCATCAAGATACCCTTCGGCGGACTCACTTCCGACCAGCTGAGGAGGCTCGCGGACGTTTCCGATAAATACGCGAGCGGTTTCATGCACCTCACGACGAGACAGGACGTCCAGCTTTATTACATCAAGCTAAGCACAGTGCCCAACATGATGCGGGAGCTCGCGGACGTGGGTATCACCACCCGAGAGGCCTGCGGAAACACGGTCAGGAACGTTACCGCGTGCCATCAGTCGGGCGTCTCGCCGACTGAGACCTTCGACGTCACTCCCTACGCCGAGGCGTTCAAGAATTTCATGCTCAGGAACCCGATCTGCCAGAACATGGGGAGGAAGTTCAAGGTATGTTTCGAGGGCTGCCAGGACATAGACCACGCCGGGGTCAGGATACACGACCTCGGGTTCCGCGCGCGGGTCAAGATGATAGACGGCGAGCTCAGGCGCGGCTTTCAGGTCCACGTAGGCGGCGGTTTAGGCGCCTCTCCCTCGCTCGGCTACCTGTGGACCGAATTCCTGCCAGTCGAGGACATGATTCCTTTCTCTGCGGCGGTAGTACGCGTATTCGACCGTTACGGGGAGCGCAAGGTGCGTATGAAGGCGCGCATGAAATTCCTCGTCAGGAGCTTGGGCTGGGACGAATTTAAGAAGAGAGTGGAGGAAGAATGGCTCAACCTCAGGGTCGACCCGTCGTGGAATAATTATCTGAACGAGATAAAAGAAGACAATACGCCTCCGGATTTCCCGGCCTCTATTCCTCCAGCTCCTCAGGGGATCGAATCCGACCCTGAATACATAAAGTGGAGGGAATCGAACGTACTTCCCCACGCGAAAGAAAACTACTCGATGGTGAATGTCAGGATTCACCTCGGTGACCTCAAATCCGGCAAGGCGAGGGAGCTTGCAGACATCGTGGACGTCTATTCGGCGGGCGAGCTTCGCATCTCGATACTACAGAATTTCATACTCCGCTGGGTCCCGAAGACTGCGCTTCCGTCTCTCTACGCGGCGCTTAAAGAAGCCGATCTCGCCTACACGGGGGCAGACACGTTCGGGGACATCACCGCGTGCCCCGGCGCGGACACGTGCCGCCTCGGGATAACCTCGGCCAAAGGCCTCGCAGATCACCTCACCGGCGGTATGCAGAACGGCCTCGGGGAATTCAGGGAGCTTGCCAAAGACCTGAGAATAAAAATATCCGGCTGCCCGAATTCATGCGCGCAGCACGTCACCGCGAGCATAGGCTTTCAGGGTGCGTCGCTATCCAGGGACGGGCGGAACGTCCCGGCAGAGCAGGTGTTCGTCGGCGGGGGTTTGTACGGGGACGACACGAGGCTCGCTACCTCTATAATCAAGGTTCCCACGAGGAACGCTCCCAAGGTCGTAAAGAGGCTCCTCGAGATCTACCGCGACGAGCGGGAGGGCGACGAGCACTTCGACCTGTTTATGGAGAGGATCGGAAGGGACCGTATTAAGGACGAAATAAACCATTTCACCGAAATCCCATCGTTCGAGGAAGACCCCTCTTTCTACGACGACTGGGGACACGAGCAGGAAAATTTCGAGCTCCTTAAGGGCATGAAAGGGGAATGCGCCGGCGCGACCGTCGAGGAGAAGATACCGACGTTCTCGGACGCGCAGAAGCGTATCCAGCAGGCCGAGGCGCTGCTTACACACGGCGAGTACGCTACCTCGATCATGGAGTCCTATCACTCCTGCGCATCGAGCGCCCACGTCCCTCTCTATACGAAGCTCGTCGACCCGTTCACTTCCGAGCAGACCATGTGGGAGTTCGAGAACCTGCTCGTGAGGACTGGCGAAGCCGACGGCAGGTGGATGGACATAAGCTCGACCCTTAAAGACAAGATAAGCCTTGAGCCCACGGCTGAGCTCGCTTCGGAGATGCTGTCTATCGCGAAGGATATATACGCCGAGTGCGAGAGGCTCCAGGCCGAGCTCGCGAAATCGTCCAAGAATTAACGGTGTCTGCGCCCCGGGATCCGTCGGAGAGAATCAGCCATGTACATGCCGGGTACGAAATTCAGGGTCGTCCTGAAGATAAAAACGGGGGAGCAGGTTTTCGAGCCGGGGCTTGTAGGCGAGATCGTCGGCAGCGTGAGCAAAATGGTCGGTAAATCTTACAAGGTCAAGTTCGAAGACGGCAGGACCGCCGAAATACACATGGTGATAATGAACAACCAGACCCAGGTGTTGAAGGACAGCCTGAATTAGCATCCCCTCGTACGAGCTTCATACTCTGCGGGATACATTTTGACGTCTGTTGAACTATCCGGAAGAAAATAGTGGGATCAATTGGCGAAACTCTGGAATACGAGAGAGGGCGGAGCCTGCGTTATTTTACATCCTTCGCTGCAAGGTCCGTCTTTCTCGATCCCGACTGCAGGAGCGCGTTCTGGAGCACCTGATCGAGACCGTAGATGTCCTTGTGGAAGCTCACCGAGCCGTCCTCGTTGGCCCAGGCCGTGAAATACATGATATAGACCGTCACTGGGACGGGCAGATCGACGGTCCGGGTACTGCCCCTGTTTATTGCGGAGCGTAATGTCTCGTCGGTCCATCCCGGGTCCGAAGCGAGCACGAACTCCGCAAGCTCAATCGGCTTTTCCACCCTGATGCAGCCGTGGCTGAAATTCCTCTGCGCCCTCTGGAAATACCCCCTGTTCGGCGTATCGTGCAGGTATACGGAGTGCTTGTTCGGGAAGAGGAATTTCACCCTGCCTAGAGGGTTGGAAGGGCCCGGGTTCTGGCGGAGCCTGTAATTACCGGTAAGCACCTTTGACAGATATTCCTCCTTGGCCGAGGCTATCACGGTCTCGTCCGCGCTTTCCGTCTCCTCCATTTCGAGTCCGACTGCCTGTATGTTCCTGTTGGCCATGTAATCGGGATCCGACTTGATCATCGGGGCTATGTCGTCCCTGAAAATGCTGGGAGGAATGTTCCAGTAAGGGTTGAGGACGATATGGGTCATCTGCTCGCTGAAAATAGGCGTGTTCCATTTGGGCTTGCCCACGACGATCCTCATATTTATAGAGTCCTTATTATTCTCTACCGCATAGAGGTGGTAGTTCGCGATGTTGACGAGGACGAATTTCTGCCCGAGGCTCTTGGGCAGAATGCGCCAGCGCTCGAGTGTCAGCTCGATCTGGTTCACTCGTTCGCTTGCCGGCACGTTCAGCGATTCGAGAGTTGAATCTCCTACGACTCCGTCAACGTAGAGTCCGTTCGTCTCCTGATATTTCCTCACGGCCTCTTCGAGCGTCTGGTCGAAAACGTCGCTCCCGAGCGCCTGTCCGTCGAGCTCCCCGGTAACAACTAGCCTCTCCTTAAGCGCTGTGACCCTCTCGCCCCTCGCTCCTTTTCTCAGCTTCTGTCCCCCGGGTACGGGTTTCCATCCGCCCGCGGCTTCATATTCCCTGTATTCGACGAGCGCGGTCTTCAATCTGCCGTAGACCGGATAATCCGGAAGGAGACCGTTCAGCGTTTCGTCGATCTTGTTTTCGTTCACCGCCGTGACGAGCAGCCCGTTCAGGTCGACGGGCTTTTCCCCGAAAACGAGCTCGAGGTTGATCTGCTCGGGGCTTATTTGCCCGTATAGCAGGTCGCTCGCGTATTTAAGGAACGAGTTCGAGAGCAGTATGTCGAGCTCGGCGAGCAGTTCCGGAGTGGGCAGTTTGCCCGATCCGCTTACAGCTTTTATTCTCGAAAGCGTATGATCGATCTGTTTGATGTTGTATTTATCGGGGTTGAGGCCTTCCCTGTAGCTGTCCTGGATCGCCTCCACCATATCGCTGCACTGGGGCTTGGGGCCGTCGTCTCCGACCCAGACCGGCTGATAGCTCAGGCTCCGGTATAAGGCGGGTAAGGAGCCGTAGAATTTCACGCTCTCGTTATCGATGACGATTGACTTGGGAGCCTCCGGATTATCCACCTTCTGCCTTATTATGCCGCTTGTAAGACTGAGCAGCGTTTCCGGGGACTGCGGGGACGAAACGCCTGTTTTGTCGGACGTCTTTTCCTGCGGCTGAATGCAGCCCGCCATTATCATGCCCGAAAGCGCGAGCGCAGCTATGACTGCCGCCAGTCTTTTTCTTCTGAATACAGTCATTTTATTCATTGCCGATTATCAGATTTCAGCCGAATTGTCATTCAGCCCGCGTACATAACCCCGGTTTAATCAATAATCAAGAATAGCTGAAATTTCCGTGCGTGTTAACGAAATTTCAGTCAATTCGGCATTTTTATTATAATGCCAAACTTATATATTGGCTATCCCGGATAGCACAAATTTCTGTCGGTTTTTACAATACCCTGGTATCCTGGGAAAGACATAATCCCCTGAAAAGATAGCGTTTTATTTTACGCGTAGTCGTTTTGGGGAACTCTTCGAGCCTCAACGCGAAATGTCTTATCTTCTTGTAGGGTTCAAGCTCCCTGTTGGTTTTCCTGATCTCTTCGCGGAGAAGCTCCCATATTTTCTCAGGTGTCGGATGCTCTCCCATCTGCCCGAGCCTCTTCTCCGCTTCTTCCATCTGGGGGTAGATAAGGGCCTGTATATTCACGTCGTCCGGACTGAAGACAAGAGCTTCTTCTATCAAGGGGGATTTCGTCAGCTTCTCCTCGATTTCTTCGGGAAACACATTCTTTCCTCCCCTCGTCACTATTACGAATTTCTTCCTCCCCGTTATGTAGAGGTACCCGTCCTCGTCGAAATAACCCATGTCGCCCGTAAGCAGCCACCCGTCGGGAGTTATGGTCTCGTCCGTGGCCGATTTGTTTTTGTAATATCCGATCATGATGTTCGGCCCCCTGGCCGCTATCTCTCCGTTCCCTTCACTGTCAGTGTCCCTGATTTCGACGTCGCCGCTCGGTATCACCATCCCGATGCTTTCGGGCTTGGGGTTTGAAGGCGGGTTCACCGCGATGAGCGGAGACGCTTCCGAAAGTCCGTAGCCCTGAATTACCTCGAGCCCGTAACCGGAGAGCCCGGAAGATACCCACCCGGGCAATGCCGCGCCGCCCGACACGATGAGCCTTATATCGTCGAATCCCAGGCTCTGCCTGATCTTCCTTTTTATGAAGCTCCTGGGCAGGATGTTCGATACGAACGCTTTAACTCCCTTTTGACCCGACACCTCTTTGTGTATCCTGAGATAGAGCTTTTCCAGTATGAGCGGCGCGCTCAGCCATACGGTCGGCCTAGCGAGCTTCATGTCTTCCAGCAGCTCCCTCGGCTTGAGTCCCCTCCCGTAAAAGACGCTCATCCCGCTTCCGAAAGTAGCGATGAGCCCTCCCGTGCATTCGTACGAATGGTGTACGGGGAGGATGGAAAACGCCCTGTCCCGAGGGCCGTAGTTTATCGTCCTGTGCACGTCGTCGACGTTCGACATTATGTTCCTGTGACTGAGCATTACGCCCTTCGGGTCTCCCGTCGTCCCTGAGGTGAAGAGTATCTCGAGGAGGCTCTCCGGGCCCACGTTCTCCATTGCCTGCCCCGATGCGTATCTTTCGCATATATCCTCTATATTATCCATAGGGATAATATGCCTCAAGTCCTTGAGTCCGGGCGCGATCGAGAGGATATCCGCGTAGTATGAGCCCGAGACGATTACCGCTTTCGCGGACGAGAAGGATAGTATGAATCTATGGCTGTCGAGCGGCGCGCGCGCGTCGAGCGGTATAGCGACTGCCCCTATCCAGGAGACGGCGAAGAGGGATATTCCCCACTCGGGCCTGTTCTCCCCGAGTATCGCCACGTGGTCCCCTTTTTCGATTCCGAGCTCTTTTAGGTGCCTCGCCAGTTTCTTCACCCGTTCGAGCACCCCGCCGTACGTGAGCTCGAACAGGGTATTCCCTCTCGGCGTGCGGTATGCGACGTTGTCCGGGTACTTGTCCGTGCTGAACTCGATCAGCTCCGGAAGCGTATTGATTCCGAGCGTGTCCCTGAACGTCGGTATCTTCCTTGACGGCTTCGTATATTTCTTCATCCGGGCCCGGGTTCCTGCATTTCCTGCATACATCAATTCTACTTCGAAAAGGGTGCTCCGTTCAATCGGCTATATCGGCCCGGGATCACTTTTTGAATATGAAGTAAGCCCCCGCCGCGAGAAGTGCGAATCCGAGTAAATAGTTCCACTTCATCTGCTCCCCCAGGTAAAGCACGCCGAAAAATGAAAACACGGAGAGCGAAATCACCTCCTGGATCGTTTTAAGCTCGACTGCCGTGAACTCCCCATAGCCCCACCTGTTGGCCGGGACCTGGAAGCAGTACTCGGCGAAGGCAATGAGCCAGCTTACGAGAATGACTTCCCAGAGGGGGAGGTACCGGAACTTGAGGTGGCCGTACCAGGCGAAGGTCATGAAGACGTTGGAAAAAATGAGAAGTACTATCGTTACCATATATAATGCGCTCCTTGAGTGTATAGTGTTTGGACACCGCCCGGGGTGATGAACGTAGAGAGACCGGGATTAAAATGGAGAGAATTATAAAAGCCCTGTAAATAAATTCCAATAAGTCGCCGCGACGGGGATAGGGGAGGGGGAGAGAGGGGCTATTCCGGAACCGGCACCGGACGGATCGGTCCGCGGTGATTTTCTCCCGGTATGCCGGAATCATCGTAAAGCAATAAAAATCTGCTTGACTTTTCTAAGAAATAAACTATACCTCGTGATATATGTGCATATGCCATTATAAAAAGGGGGGTAAGGCTATGAGGTATGTATTCTATATTTATGTCGGCAGAACGGTGCTTGGATTACTCCTGTTATTATTCTCGTTCGTGAGCTCCGATCTTTCACTCGCCCAATCCGCGGGCGGCTCTTCCGGGGCCAATATCCTGTTTATACTGGACGCTTCGGGGAGCATGGCGGGGCAGATGGAAGGCAAGGCCAAAATGGACGTGGCCAAGAGCGTCATGGCCGACCTGATCGACGGCCTGCCCGACAACGTGAACGTGGGCCTCGAGGTCTACGGACACAGGAGCAAGGGCGACTGCGACGATATAGAGACTATGGTCGAGGTCGGGGCGCTTAACAAACAGGCGCTCATCGACAGGATAAACTCCATACAGCCAAAGGGAAAGACGCCGATCGCCAAATCACTCGCGATGGCCGGTGACAAGCTCGGAGCTTCCGAGGACCAGACCACCATTATACTGGTGAGCGACGGGGAAGAGACCTGCGAGGGGAACGCCTGCACCTACGTGAAAGACCTCAGGGAAAAGGGCATCAACGTAAAGGTGCACGTCGTTGGATTCGATGTAGGGCAGAAGGAAAAGGAGCAGCTGAGCTGCATAGCCGAAGCGGGAGGAGGTAGGTACTACACGGCGAATAACGCTGATCAGCTGAAACAGGCGCTTACGGAAGTGAAAGAGGAAGTGGTCGCCGAGGCCGAGCCCGCTCCTCCCGCCGTCTCTAAGCTCAAGATACTTCCCAAGGGAGGAGACAGGCCCGAGACAGCGGTCCCTGTGGAGCCGGGTGATTACGAAATTGACCATGCGATAGCCAAAAACGCGAGGGAGTATTTCTCGGTCAAGCTCAGAGCCGGACAGACGCTCAGCGCCGGAGTAAGGACGCCCGACAGCGAAAATCCCTATGCCGGTGTCGGTATATATAACGACTCCGGGGCCCTCGTCGTTCACGAAAATATCATTGGAAGCGAAGGGGTGCTAAAAACCGTAAGCTGGATGACGAATTCGGAGAAGGATGAATACACATACTATTTCAGCGCCGGGAACGAATATGATCCCACACCTGTTGGCACCTCGTACTATATAAAAGTCGAGGACAATTTCGATATCGGAAGCACGACCGATGCCGGTGATATATTCGATAAGGCGATGGAAATGGAGCCGGGGAAATATGCTGGGTACCTGACCGGGGACTGGGGTTACGACAAAAAGGATTACTACGCGCTGCCGATGAAATCGGAGCAGAAGCTCAGTATAAAAGTAACGCCCGCCACGGACACGGGGTTTAACCTGACTGTTCTCGATCAGGACCGTGTGATCGTGGCTCAGAAGTCGTCGGCGAACGCCGGGGCTATAACGAGGCTCTCCTGGACCGCAACCGAGGACCAGGAAGTCGTTTATGTACTCGTCGAGCCCGCGAGCTTCCCGGGAAAATCTTCGGCCCTGAAATACGACATAAGCGTCACGCTCGAATGACGGATTGAGCCGGAGTTCTACTTTCGATAATCGGGGACGGGACACCTGAGCATACAGCCGGGGTCCCGTTTCTTATTTTAAGGAGGGGAGTATAGCCGCGATGTCGGGGAATGACTGAATTATAAAGTCGGGCTCGGGGATTAAATCATCCTCGGCCTCCTTCTTGTTGTTGAGCCATACTGCGTCCATGCCGACTCCCTTCGCCCCGCATATGTCCGCCCTGAAATTATCGCCGACGTAAAGCGTTTCCTCAGGCCTTACGTCCATGAGCTCCATCGCCGTCGTAAAGATAACGGGCTTGGGCTTCCTCCACCCTACTTCCTCCGATATTACTATCTTCTCGAAAAATCGCCCTATACGGAATTTCTCGATCAGCGAATACGCCGTCGGGGCGTAATCGAAGTTGGAAATGATGGCCATGCGGTAGCCTTTGCTCCTCACGCTCTCGAGAGCCCTCTCGTTCTCTTCGGGGAATTCGACCGCCTTAGCTAAACCTTCCATGTGGGCGGTCACCATGGCGTCCGCAGCGAAGTCGGCGTCCGGGTCGGCGGGGATGCCCATGTTTCTGAGCATCAGCTTGAACCTCACGCGGTTCGGATACTCTCTGTATTCCGCGCGCTTCATCTCCTGGAACCGGTGATAGCTGTCGACGAAATAAGGATAGAACTCCTCGAAGGTTATGCCGGGATAGTATGTGGCGAAGGCGGCATATACCTCGCGGCTTGTCGTCCTCGATCTCAAGCCCATAAGCTCTATCGAGGGCAGGTGCCTGAAATTGAAGTTGACTATCGTATCGAAGAGGTCGAATATGACTGTCGTGTAGTATTTCATTTGCCGGTCTTGAGTTCGGGGTGTAAGCGTAGTTAAGCGTTCGGGTCCAGCGCCGGCGCCCGGTACGTACTATATCATCTTATCTGCTGACGCCCGTTCTAGAATCACCTCTATAATTTTTTCGTGGACTCCGAGCGGTTCCGTTACGTTATAGCTCACGCCCTTATGCCTGCCCGCGGCTTCTGCCACCATTCTGGGTATGTCCTGTTTCGAGTGCTTTCCCGGGACGAGGAAATAGGGGTGTACCACGATGTGGCTCGCGCCTTCGGCGACGCACGCGTCAAAGGCCTCTCCGATCGTGGGCTCCGCCAACTCCATGTGGCAGTACTTTACGATGCCGAAGCCGCTTTTCCCGCTCGACCTGACAAGCTCGGCGACCCGAGCGAGCGTGTCGTTCGCTTCCTCGACCGAGCTTCCGTGATCCACGATGATAAGGGCTTTCTTCTTCAATGGCGTCGTTTCCGGTAAGCATGGTTGATTCGCGTTCGGTGTCAGCCCCGGCGCGTATCGATAGCGTTCAGTTTTAGCGACTCGAGGACGATCTCGGAGCAGCGGAAAAATTCATCTAGCACGAGATACTCGTTGACCGTGTGGAGATCGTACATCCCCGTTCCCAGGTTCACGCATTCTATCCCCATCTTGTTGAAGTAGTTCGCGTCGCACCCGCCTCCGCTCGTGTGGTGCTCGATCTTGTGTCCCAGGTTTGTGACGGCCGTCTCCACAAGGCGCGCCGGTACGGATCCAGGAGCGACGTCCATCCTGTCGTAGCTCCTCTCGATCTTTTCCTCGAGCGTCGCGACGCGCGTCGTACCCTCGACCGAGAGGTCGTCGTGAATCGTGACTTCATATTTGGAAACCGCGTCGTGGAAGCAGGCACGCATGTGATCGACCTGTGCTTTGAGCGCCTCCTCGCTGTGGCTCCTCGCTTCCCCCGTGACCTTGACCAGGTTGGGGATGATATTGGTCGCTCTGCCTCCCTGTATGATGCCGATATTCGCGGTCGTGATCTCGTCGATCCTTCCGAGGTTCATCCGCGATATCGCTTCGCTTGCGATCTTTATGGCGCTGAGCCCGTTCTCGGGACAAACTCCGGCGTGTGCTTCGAGACCATGCACCGTGAACTCCATCTTCACGGCGGAAGGGCACCTGAGTACGAGCCTCGACGGGGTGCTGCTGTCGAGCACGATTCCGTACCTGGAATCGAATTTGGAAATGTCTATGTATTTCGCTCCGAGGAGGCCTACCTCCTCGCATATGGTGAAAGCGACCTCGATGTCCCCGTGCGGTATGTCTCTTTCTTTCAGCGTCCTCAGCACTTCCACGATGACGGCTACTCCGCTTTTATCGTCGCTCCCCAGGATCGTCGTCCCGTCGCTCTTTATTATGCCGTTCTCGATCCTGGGCTTAATCCCTTCACCGGGTGCGACGGTGTCCATGTGCGCGGACAGAAAAAACGGCGGGACGCCGGATTTGTTGCCTTTGAGCTTAACGATCAGATTCCCGACGTTACCGTTTACCTTATCCCCAGCGTTGTCGTAGAAGCATTCCGCCCCGAGCTCCTTCATTTCCTTCTCAAGCCTCAGTGCGACTTCCCTTTCTTTTCTCGACGGGCTGTCTATTCTGATGATCTCCATTACGTGCTCGGTCATTCTTTCGGTATTGATCATAAAAGCTCCCCGCCTGGCATACAATCAACAGGAAAATATATTTTATATTATTTGTTCGAAACCCGGACCCAATCATTATAACTCAAGCTGGCGGGATTAGGAATCGGGCCGGGTGCGGGCGCATAGAGCGTAAACGCTATGGGAACATCGGCCGTATCGGTCGGTAGAACTGTTTTAAGTTTATCTTTGTGGAAATATCGAGTTTTAATTAGCGGCTAAAATTCTCCCGGATAGCAAGTAATACGGTGGCTTTCGTTTTTCCCGACATTCACGGAATCGGCGGCGGGTGAGCACCCGCGGGCATACGGTTCTATTCACCGGCTCTGCTCAACCCTACCCGTTCGCCCTGAGCAGGAGCCTGTCCTGAGCTTGTCGGAGGGTCTAATGACTGAGCGTTCTCCTATATACACATATTCGTCGGCTCACAGGCCCGCATGCATCATCCGTTCATCAATTCCTCGATCCTGTCTATGAGTTTCCTGAGCTCCGTTCTATTCAGAGAATAGATGCGGTTTTGTTTTATTTTTTGCTCTTTGATCAATCCCGCTTCTTTCAGGATCTTCAGGTGGTTCGAGACAGTCGGCTGAGAAATGTTGAATTTGCTCGCTATTTCCCCGGCGCTTGCGTCGTTCTTCCCTAAAATTTTGAGAATCGTCCTTCTCCGTTCGTCGCTTATCGCTTTGAAAGCACAGCCCATCTCATCCCCCGTCGGGTTCGTAATTAGTAAATTATGAAAATTCATTTTATATGATAAGGTTTGTAAAATCAACTGGGCACACAATAAATTTTTTATAATTTATTGTGATGCGTTTTTTTGCGGGATATGGGGATCCTGTTGAAATTCGCGTTCTGATCTGCGGCAGGGGGGCTCGTTCAGCGACAATTATTTTGGGAATGAGCCTCTGATAACGAAATAAATATCGTTACGTCTGATGCTTTTGGCGCGTGAATCGGTCGTCCCTGCATGATAAACGCCCTTGGAACCGGGCCTGCGCTCTTGCAGCGTTTGGATAAAACCAGCTGCCCGGGGTTTCTATGCTTGACAGGCGGGGAAGGTATGCCGATGCTTTCGGCCCGCCGGGCCTCGCATTCCCGAATCGGATGCCGATACGTCTCCCGCGTCCCGTCAACTCGCAGCTTCCGCTCCTTACCCGGAGATCGCACGGTCTACCGACCAGATGCCTCCGCCCTTGATCAGCACTATCAGTCCAAGTCCGACGGCCAATAGGTGGAACTCAAAACCTTCTCCGGCCTGTGTGCCCGCCCAGTTCATGAAGAAGCCGTTCTGGAGGTGAACAGTAACGATTGCACCGAGCATGATGATAGTTATTCCCAGTGCTGCCAGCCGGCTGAGAAATCCCACTATGAGACCGAGGGCGCCGAACGATTCTCCTATGATTATTAGAATCGCGACGAATGCCGGGATACCGCTGCTCACGAAGAATTCGACAGTACCCGAGAATCCGGCCCCACCGAAAAGTCCGAGGAGTTTTTGCATACCGTGCGGGAGCATTACTATACCGAGAGTGATTCGAGCTATAAACGCGCCTGTATCGTCGCTTGTACGGAATATTGAGCCTACCATACTTCACCCCCTCAAGTTATTTAGCCCTTACGGATCATATTCTATCTTATTGAAAGGCGTATGTTCAATACCGCATTTTTCGTACTATCGTCCCGGTTCGTCCCTTACCGCTCACATACCGAGAGAGCCGATTCGCGTTTGAACAAACGGGCGTTTTTTCGGCGTGTAATGCGGTATAGAATATATCTGATAGCTCATAATACTTACCTATATAGTATATTTGATATCACAAAGTATTCCGTATGCTGGGGTTGCCGACAACAGTTGCGCTCGGCCTTCCGGTTCCGGCTCAGGATGGTTAAAGTAGCGCTTGAAGATACGGCATATAATCATATATGACATTATATATGTATTGTAACCACCCGTATTCATAGTATAATAAAACTTAATTATAATGTTTAACTGTTTTTTTGCTCCTTCAGGTTTTGATCTTTAAAGATTTAACTTCTAAAGGATAAAGGCAGGTACCGGTATTAACCTGCCGTAATCAATGTAAAACACCTTCCTAATGTGAATTGTCAGTTTTTAAGAAAAACTTAAAGAAAAAATACGGCGGGATCGCCGTTTCCTTCCGTTCATTTATATAGAAGGCATATAAAAGCAATAAAAGCATAAAAAGCATATTGAAAATACATATATATTCCCGCTATCGGATATATTGCTCCTATTTGTATGAATCTGTATATCAGAGCTATTTTTATGACGTTATGCGGGGCGGAGCAATGTTTTCGGATTGAAAGAAGTTCTGTGCCGGCCGGGTTTACGGCCTGTGCTCCGGACGACGCCCCCTTAAGGCCGACTCCTCGATTCTTATCCTCCTCCTGAGCGCGATCATGTTAAGGACGCTGAACACAGCGCATGTGTAGTAGCAGGAGAACATGAGCGGCACGACTGCTATCTCTATCACCACGGCGAGGTAGTTCGGGTGCTTGATATATTTATATGGACCCGAGCTCACGGCGGGAGACCCCGGCACGACGAGTATCTTCGTATTCCAGAATTTCCCCAGGCTTGCGATAGACCAGTACCTGAGCCCTTGTGTCAGTAGGAAGATCGTCAGCAGCGCCGGCCAGTAACCGTTAAGGGTTCTCCCCAGCAGGAAGTATTCGGCTGCCAGGGACACGAAGAATGCGGCGTGCATCAGAACTATCGCTTTGTATCCGCGCCTGTCGTACTCGAGTGCCCCCATTTCCCTGACGACGCGTTCGTTCCGCCTTGCCAGGAGCAGCTCGGACACGCGCTGAATAATCAAGATGGATATAAAAAGGAGGAAAACTTTCATTCTGTCCTGAAGAGCAGCAGCTCCGAGCTGAACCCGGGCCCGAGCGCTGAAATAATACCGTATTCGCCTTCGTCCTGGGATTTACTGTCCATGAACTCCTTCAACACATAAAGCACCGTAGGAGATGACATGTTCCCGTGCTCTCTCAGGACCTTCCTTGAATGCACGAACGTCCCTTCACCGAGGCCGAGGGACCTCTCGTACTCGCTCAGCACCTTCGGCCCGCCCGGGTGGACGATGTAGTGTTTCAGATCGCTTATCTTGATGCCGTAGCCAGTTGTGAGCTCTTCGATATTCACCCTCACTCTCTCTCTCACGATCGACGGGATGTCCTTGCTGAATATCGCTTTAAACCCGTCGTCCACGATTTCCCAGCCCATGACACCGAGCGAATCATAATAGGTCGTGGAGAGGGAATCCAGTAAGCTCGGGCCCCGGCGCCCGTAGAGCCTGTTTTCCTTTCCCGCTACTACGACGGCCGCGGCGCCGTCCGAAAACAGCGCGAGCGACACCAGGTTGCTTTTCGAAAAGTCGCCGCCGTGGAAGGCAAGACTGCATATTTCGGTCGCGATAAGGAGCGCCGCGCTCTTCGGACGGGCTTTCGTGTATTCGAGCGCACGGCTGAGCCCAGCCACTCCCCCGGCGCATCCGAGCCCCCAGATCGGGGTGCGTCTCAAATGATTGTCCAGCCTGAGCTCGTTCACGAGGACGGCATCGATTGTGGGTGTGGCGACGCCGGTGCTTGATACATAGAAGATGTGGTCGACGTCCCCGGGGTCCCCGCCGAATCTATCGAGGCAGTCTGTGAGTGCGGAACGGGATAACGTGAGCGCGCCCGACAGATAGTGCTCGGAGCGCTCCTTGAAGCTCTTTTCGTTTTCGAACCACTCTTTCGGGTTTACGAATCCCCGGTATTCGATGAGAGAGCTGTCGAACACATCGAGCATCCTGCCCGGGTCGTGGCCGTTTCTTGAAAGCAGGGTGTGCGCGAAGCTTTTAAGCTCGCTCTGCCGGAATTCATACGGCAGCGAGGCGGTTCCAACCGAAATTATTCTCGACATTACGTCTCAACCCTTTACCCGTTATATATCAGGAAAATGGAATCCGGGATTTTATCGGGCACCGCGCGCGGATCCTGAGACAATAGGCAGCATCCGGAAAGATTATATGGATAAAAAGCCGTTTCCAGTAAAAGTATACCGGAAACGGCTTTCTTTGATTTTGCAACCGAGCGATGCGATCACATTCGCGTCGGAAAAATGACTAATGCTGAATAGCCGTGATTATTGAGCCCTCATCGGATGGTTATCTTTTCCCGTTAAAGAGGCAAGGAAAAATTTCATATTCTCTATCTTGCTGTTGTTGAGGGAATAGAGACGGTTTTGTCTCACTTTGCGCTCATTAACGATCTCGGCTTCCTTGAGTATCTTGAGGTGATTCGAGATAGCTGGCTTCGATATGTCGAACTTGCTTGCGATATCACCGGCCGCACTCTCCCCCTGGCTCAGGAACTCCAGGATTTTCCTTCTTGTATCATCTGCAATTGCTTTATACGGGCAACCCATTTCGATTTCCTCCTTGGTTTTCTTATACGATTTTTTAGTGTATTAATTTACCTTATCTTTGTCGATACTTCTACTAAAAAGTGCGCGCATTTGTTTTAAATAAATTCTTTTGTATTTAGAGATTTTGAATTCCATCTCACGAATAGTATACCATAAAATGTAAAGAAAATTAATTCTGATAGTCAATTAACCGAAAATTCCTCCGGTTTCAATTTCGAGTCTGTATGCTAATCTAATCCCAATATCTCAAACTCAAGGAGGAGCGGTCACTTGGACTTCACTTACAGCAGCGAAAATTTGTTAAAGATCAAGACGGATCTTCTGGTAGTGGGCTTGTTCAAAGGTGAAAAATTCTCCGGATCTCTCAAGAGTGTCAACGATGCTCTGGGAGGCGTTCTGAAAAGTTTGTCGGAAGACGAAAAGTTCGAAGGGGAGCTCGGGAAGAGCGTGTCCCTTAACAGCACGTTCGGGAAGATCGGGGCAAAACGGGTGCTCCTGCTCGGGCTCGGGGACAAGCCGAGATTCTCACCCGACACGGTGAGAAAAGCGGGAAGCCTGACTGCAGGGAAACTGAAAGCTGCATCTACACATGTAACGTTCGCACCGGAGTTCAACGGTGGAAAGGGATATATCGCGGCGCTTGCGGAAGGGGTTATGCTCGGTGCGTACGATTTCGACAAATACAAGACTAAAAACGGAGCGGAGAGCGAGATAGACGCCGTGGTGATAATATCGGAGGAAATCAAGGACAGGAGGTTCGAGGAAGAGATCGGAACTGCAAAGGCGATCTCCGAATCCGCTTGCCTCGCGAGGGATATGGTGAACGAGCCTCCGGTCTATATGACCCCATCCAGACTCGCCGACATAGCGACCGTCATCGCAGACGAAGGGGGGATGAAGTGCGAGATATTCGACCTCGATGAGATAAAGAGGAGGGGAATGGAGGGGCTCGCGGCCGTCTCTAAAGGCAGCGACGAGCCGCCCAGGTTCATCCATCTCACTTATGAGCCTTATAAGAAACCTAAGGCGACGCTTGCGGTCGTAGGGAAGGGTATTACGTTCGATTCGGGCGGCCTCTGCCTGAAGCCCGCAGACAGCATGCGTACGATGAAAATGGATATGGCCGGCGCCGCGGCGGTGCTCGGAGTCATGAAGGCGATTGCGCGACTCAAGCCCTCGGTCAAAGTCCACGGGCTCATATCTTCCTGTGAGAATATGACCGGTCCGGGCGCTTATAAACCGGACGACGTGATAAGGGCATATAACGGAAAAACGATCGAGGTGATAAACACGGACGCCGAGGGCAGGATCGTGCTCTCTGACGCCCTATCCTATGCCGTGCACCTCAGGGTGGACGAGATAATAGACCTCGCGACGCTCACGGGGGCATGCATGGTCGGCCTCGGTACCTATACCGCGGGCTTGATGGGCAATAACCAGAAGCTTATCGACAGGATTAAAAAGGCCGCCGACGGAGCGGGCGAGAAAATCTGGCAGCTTCCCATGGATGACGAGCTCCGTCAGGAGATTAAGAGCGATGTCGCCGATATGAAAAACACGGGCAGCAGATGGGGAGGGGCAATCACGGCGGCGATGTTCCTCGAAAACTTTGTCGGAGATACGGCCTGGGCCCACATCGACATAGCGGGCCCCGCATACAACGAGAAAGAAAGCAGCTGGAGCCCCAAGGGCGGCACCGGGTTCGGGGTCAGGACCCTGGTATCGTATATTATGAACAGATGACACTGCCCCCTCGGTCCTGAATGATTATTCATTTTCCTGGTACAGGACTGCGTGATGAAACCAATGTCGATGAACGGCCTTTTAGAGTCCTTTCGAAAATATAACTTTGTAAAATTCGAGCTCAGAGGCGAGATACCCGAAGAAGAGGAAAAGGGTTTTCTCCCTTTTCTCGGCGGCGAAAAAAAACTCACGGTCGGAGAGATAGAGAAAATCCTCGCATCCGTCGAGCGTTCGGATAATATCACCGGGGTATTAGTCCTGATAAGCGAGCTCAGGATCGGTCTCGCCCGCGCGAATTCCCTGAGGCGCCGCCTCCTGGCATTGAGGAGAAGCGGCAAAAGGGTCTTCGTTTATATAGAGAGCGGGGGGAACATCGAATACCTCATGGCCTCTGCGGCCGATCGCATCTATCTGCCGCCGTGGGCGATGCTTAACCTGATAGGCCTCGGCGCGGAGGTCACTTTCTTCAAAGACCTCCTCGACAAGCTGGGCATATCCGCGAGGCTCAAGGGCTATGGCGAGTACAAGAGCGCCGCGGAAACGTTTACGAGGGATTCCATTTCCCGGGCTCACAGGGAAATGGTCGATTCCATTTTGGGGAATCTCGAAGGCGAGCTCGAGGAATCCATTTCCGATGGGAGGGGCATAGAACGGGCTCAAGTACGAGCACTCATCGACAGGGGCCCCTTCGTGCCTTCATCGGCCCTCTCCGAGGGTCTCGTTGACGGCACGGCTTACGAGTCCGAGATAGAGGACAGGGCCTCCGGGGTTACGGGCGTCAAGGTCAAATCCATCAGCGCCCGGCATTACAACAGGATTCTTAAAATCAGGGAAAAGCTCGGATCGATCGGTGTGAGAATATGGGGAGACGCGGGCACGATCGCAGTAGTCGCGGATTCAGGCTTTGTAGTGCTCGGAGAGAGCCTTGGACGCGGGGCGATGAAAACCATGGGCTCGGATTCCGTCCTGGCACAGCTGGACAGGGTCTCGAAAGACAGGGACGTGAAGGCGCTCGTGTTCAGGATAATGACGCCCGGGGGCTCGGGGGTCGCCTCGGACCTCATCAGGAGGCGACTGAGATCGATTTCGGAAACAATGCCTGTGATTGTCTCGATGTCGGACGTTTCCGCCTCGGGAGGCTACCTGATAGCTCTCGGGGCAGGGAAAATCGTTGCCGACCCCGCGACTCTCACGGGCTCGATAGGGATCGTATACGGCAAATTCGAGCTCGGGGAGCTGTACCGGAAACTGGGCGTGAAAAGGGAGCTGATACCGCTCGGGAAAAAGTCCCTCATGTTTTCCGCGAGCAGGGACTTTTCGGAGGATGAGGAACAAAAGCTCGACGAGCTCATGAAATTCTATTACGGAGAGTTCGTGAGGATGGTCTCTGAATCAAGGGGTCTGGACGCGGCCCGCGCCGAGAAAGCCGCGAAGGGGAGGGTGTGGACGGGAGCACAGGCCAAGGAGCTGGGTCTGGTCGACGAGTTAGGCGGCTTCTGGGACGCGGTAAATATCGCAGGACGCGAGGCCGGTCTACCTGAAGACAAAATCCCCCGTCTCAGGTTCTACTCTCCGCAAAGGGGTATCAGGCTCTCTTCTCTCTTCGGGGATGCCGGATATTCGGAATTCTTGAGGGTACTGATCGAGAACGCGCCTCTTCCCGGATGCGAGGGCTGCCTCCCGGTCATGCCATTCCGCATCAGTGTGAAATGAAGCCCGGACTGATATGGATCGAATACCGCACCTGAGTATATTGCGCCGGATGTGATGATAAGAACGACGCGAGCGGGGGGTTTTATATAAGCTGACGGACAGCCGCAGTGCGCCGTTTATAGAGACTCGTTTTTGACTTTCAGTGTAGAGACTACGGGAAAGAATTCGAGCCATTCGGTGAATTTCGGGTCGCGCCCTTCGACGATATCGAAGAACCTCGATTGCAGCCGTTTGGTTATCGGCCCCGGCTTTCCTTTCCCGATGACCCTCTTGTCGACATCCCGGATAGGGGTTATCTCGGCCGCGGTCCCCGTGAAAAAGGCCTCGTCCGCTATGTAGAGCTCGTCCCTCGTGAAACGCTCCGTTTCGAGCTCGATCCCTTCGTCTTTTGCTATCTCGATGACGGAGTCCCTGGTAATACCCTCGAGTATGGACGTGAGCGGCGGGGTTTTGAGCACGCCGTTCCTGACAATGAAAATATTCTCACCCGTCCCTTCGGCTACATAGCCTTCCGTGTCGAGCAGTATGGCCTCGTCGAAACCGAGGGAAGTGGCCTCTAGCTTTGCGAGGACGGAGTTTGCGTAATTACCGCTGACCTTGGCCTTCGTCATAAACGAGTTTACGCCCATTCGCGTAAAGGACGATATTTTCGCGCTTATTCCCTTCGACAGAGCGCCTTCCCCGAGATATGTCCCCCAGGGGTACGCTGAGATCGCGAGCGTGATTGGATTATCGCCCGGGTGAAGGCCCACTTTACCCCCGCCAATGAACGCTATGGGTCTTATATAGGCTTCTTCCAGGTCGTTAACGGTGAGAAGGTCCAGGATGGCGTCGTGGGTTTCTTCCTTGGAGTAGGGGATCTTGATCTGGGCTATGTGCGCGGACGCGTACAGCCTGTCTATGTGCTCGGGAAGCCTGAACACCGCCGACCTGCTGTCCCCGCATTTATATGCCCTGATGCCTTCGAAAACGGCGAGTCCGTAGTGCAGCGTATGTGTCAGGACATGGACCGAAGCGTCGTCCCAGGATACAAATTCACCGTTGAACCATATCTTATAAGGCTTGCTGCTCATCCCCGAAACTCCTGTTTACGTGAGGCTTGATTCGTATAATCTATAAAATATTCCTTTTTTTCCTCTAGATTGTCAAGTGCTTAATTTATAAAATTCTTGACTCGCGAAGGTTTCTTTGAATAATTATAGTACCTATGCCGAAAGAAGAGAAAGAGGGCCCGGGTCAGGTTATTATAAAAAAGTATAGTAACCGCAGACTCTACGACTCCACAAATAAGAAATACGTCACCCTCGATGATATTGCCGCGCTAATACGCGAAGGGAACGAGGTGAAGGTAATTGATTCCCAGACCGGAGCCGATATATCAAAGGTGATACTCATTCAGGTCGTCCTTGAGAGCGAAAAGAACAAGGAGGACATCCTCCCTGTCTCGTTCCTGCATATGCTTATAAAATACGGCAACAAGGTCGCGAAGGACTTCTTCGAGAATTATTTCCTGATGATGTTCCAGCCTTATTTCTCGGTACAGGAGAATTTCAAGAAGAACATGCGCCTCTGGCAGGAAATGGGGTGGTTCCCTCCGGGGGTAAAGCTGCCTCCCAACCTGGAAATGCTGAGCTCCGCCGAACCTCCCGGTGCGGATGCGTTCACCGCACCTGCGGAAGGACCGGAGACGGGTAAACCGGTGCCTCCGACTGCCAAAGAAGTCGAATACCTCATGGAGAAGATAAAGGAGCTTGAGAAAAAGGTTAAGTCCCTCGACGAGGAGCAGAAGTAACGCCCGGGCGCTGTATCAACTCCGGCATCACCTGATATTTGCCAATTGCTTAATCTATCTCGACCCTGTCCGCGTCCACTGTATTTGCGCTCGGAAAATCTCCCTGGACCTGTACATTGCGTCCGAGTAAAAAGTCTTCACATACGGCGTCTTCGCCGTTTATTATGAGATCGGTCGATTCCGCTATCTGAACTATGATCGTCTCCTGCCCCTGGTCGTTTTCGGCGTCGACTTCGATAAAACCCGAGTTCCCTGTGCAGTTGTTGGACGATACGTCGCCGTTGAATGTTACCTCGGCTACATTCGGCCTGTTGACGTTGCCGTTCTCGAGACTTATATTCCCGAGATCGATCTGGGCGGTCGGGAACACGCTTATACTTATAGCACCCAGCGAATCTAATTCCTCGTCAAAGAATTCGATTATCGGGTCGCCGACAAGCGGGCCTTCTATCGAGAAGAAGCCCCCGGCGTCTGTTACGTCCGTCTCGGGCGGGCCGTCGTCGACTGTAATTTCAACTGTGATACCTTCGATGTCCTGGTCAGGTACTATGAGTACGACTGTTCCCTGGACGGTCTCCACTTCATCACCGCCGCCTCCCCCGCCTCCCCCTCCGTTATCGCCGCTGCTTCCGAACTCGACGTCACAGCCCCCGATTAAAAAGAACCACAGAAAAAGAAGCGATACGATGCCACGTAAAATCATCCTGAGATTGCAGCTCATTAATCCTCCTGTATCCTCGCAACAACTCATCAATGCCTTAGTTTAATATTATACCCGCGGCTTTCTGATTTTCATTAAGAGCAGGATTAGCCTATTAATAGTTATCATGGTACGATTGCATAGCTCAAAAAAGGGACGGGTATGGATTCTTTACCGCGTGTGCTTTTCATCAACCACTCGATCAGGGACGGCGGACCGGGAAAAAGCCTTTTTTACATACTCAAATTCCTCGACAGATCGAAGCTCACTCCCTATGTCCTCATTCCGAAGGACGATGTCTTTTCCGACTGGCTCAAGTCAGAGGGCATATATGAGAACGTAATCACGGATTCGAGGTTCCCCGAGAATCTGAAAAGGCCTTTCTTCGGCCAGTCCGTGAAGGACCATAATGGAATAATATCATTATTTACAGATAAATTAGCACACATTGTTTCAGTGTTTCTTAATGTTCTCGATCTCCTCTCGCTCATTGTTACGTCGCCCTTTCTCATAAGAAGGAACGGGATAGGCATCATATACTGTAACGGCACACAGGCAAAGATAGTAGGCGCGCTCATTGGTCTTATCAACGGGCGCCCGGTCGTATGGCACGTGAGGAACATACAGCAGACGCGGCTCCTCGGCTCCATAATCAACGGCCTCGCCGGACTGCCCGCCGTGAGAAAGATCATATGCGTATCGGGCGCGACGGCGGCACAGTTCACCAGGGGAAGGGAGAAGCTCGTCGTCATACATAACGGCATAGACGTCCGGGACTACGACCCCGTCTCTACGAGCGGGGAAATTAGGTCGGCCTATGGTCTCGCGGTCGATACGGTGATTGTGGGGAGCACGGGGAGGATAGTCCCGAGGAAGGGGTATGAATTATTCATAGAAGCCGCCGGTATCGCTCTCGGAAAGCTCGGCGGAGGACGATACTCCGTGAAATTCGTCATAGTGGGAGACACCCCCTATTTTTTTCAGGATGACCACCTCGGTAAATTAAAAAGGACGGTTATTGATAAGGGACTCGGCGACTCCTTCATATTCACCGGCTTCAGGAAAGACGTGAGACCGTGCCTAAAGGATTTCGATATATTCGTGATACCGTCGAGCTACCCGGACCCGTTCCCCCGGTCTGTGATCGAGGCTATGTCGTTCTCGCTCCCCGTTGTGGGTTATAGGGCAGGGGGGATAGTGGAGTCGGTCGAGGACGGGGTTACGGGCATACTGAGCGAGCCCGGCGATGCAAGGCAGCTCGCCGAAGCGATCCTCAAGCTCATCACCGACAAGGGACTCCGCGAATCCATGGGCAGAGCCGGCCTGGAGCGTGTTCGGGAGAAGTTTTCGGCTCAGGCTGTCGCCTCGGAGATAGAAAAAAACATTCTCGAAGTCTGCGGCGGGTGAGCACCCGCGGGCATATGATCCTCGGCACCGGCTCTGCTCAACCAAACCCGTTCGCACTGAGGCGCAGAACCTGCGCTAGTATATGATCCCAATGTCGCAATTCAGCTCCGGCCAGATAATAGAGCCGGCCCTTAACTGCGCGCCTGTCCTGAGCGAAGTCGAAGGATCGAAGTGCGTATATCTAGCCTGGATTCTGTGCGGGTGAGCACCCGCGGGCACACACATAGTGTGTTTTAATATTCTTTCCGACTCCTCTTGTTAATCCAGCAACGAAGCCCGGCCCGTTGTCCGCGGAGTACTTGACATCTACACGTACGACTCCGACCTCTTGACCTTGTCCTTTTTTCTTTCGGACCTGAAAAGTATTTTCACCGGCGTCCCTTCGAGCGGGAACTCCTCCCTGAGCCTGCTTTCGAGAAACCTCTTGTAGTTCTCGGGCACTCCCTTTATCTCGTTCGTGAATATGACGAACGTCGGCTGTTTCGTGAGGGGCTGTGATATGTAATAGAACTTGATGTCCTTCCCCCTGTAAACAGGCGGCGGGGTCTTGGCGATCACGCGCTTCAAGAAATTATTGAGCCTCTTGGTGGGTATCCTCTGCGAGAAGTTTTCGTAAACCGTATCTATCTTCCCGAATATTTTTTCAACGCCCCTTCCGGTGAGGGCGGAAATGATCATTACCGGCGCGTAACCGACCGCGAGCAGGCTTTCTTTGAGAATCCCCTCTATGTTGGGCGTTTCAGCGGCCTCCTTCGGCACGAGATCCCACTTGTTGAGGAGAATTATGCACGCTCTCCCCTTGTCGCTTATGAGCTCGGCGAGGCGCGCGTCCTGGTGTGTCGGCCCCTCCTCGGCGTCTATCATGAGGAGCGCGATGTCGGCCCTTTCCATAGACCTTATCGCCCTGAAAACGCTGTGCCTTTCGACGGAAAAGGTGATCCTGGCTTTCCTCCTGATGCCGGCCGTATCGATGAGGAGATAGTTTTTGCCGTCCCTGGTTACATATGTATCTATCGAATCCCTCGTCGTACCGGGAACTGGGCTCGTGATGAGCCTCTCCTCGCCGATGAGCTTGTTGACGAGCGTCGATTTGCCGACGTTGGGCTTCCCGAGGACGGCGATCTTAATTACGTCTTCCTCTTCTTCCGCTTCCTCTTCCCCGTCAGTGCTCCTCTTGGGGAGCAGATCCACTATTTTGTCGAGCAGGTCGTTGATCCTCCTCCCCTGGAGCGCCGATATGTCTATGATCTCCTCGATCCCGAGCGCGTGGAACTCGAGCGCCCTCGACTCGTGCTTCCGGTCGTCTATCTTGTTGACGGCGAAGATGACGGGTTTTTTAACCTTCCTCAGCATGCTCACGACGTCCCTGTCGTGGGGCATGACGCCCTCTTTCCCGTCCATGACGAACAGTATGAGGTCGGCCTCTTCGACGGCGATCTCTATCTGGTTCTTTATGAGAGAAGGGTAAATTTCCTCCTCATCCGGGTCGAACCCACCCGTATCCACGAGGCTGAACTCCACCCCGTCCCATTCGGTGTCTGCGTAGATCCTGTCCCTCGTGACGCCGGGGATGTCTTCGACTATGGATTTCCTCTCCCGTATGAGGCGGTTAAACAAGGTCGATTTGCCGACGTTTGGCCTGCCTATTATGGCAACGAGGGGTTTACCCCGCGGTTGAGTGCGCTTGACGATTTTATTCATGTTTTCAGGAATGATTCCGGGTTTTTCTAATGCCGCTATTGCATATCTTCTCTAATTCTCGAAGATTAATATAACCACTTTTGAAACCTTATCCATTTCCCCGTCACTTATAATTGAAATATTCCCTCGCGCTCTTGAGTACAAACTCATGGTGATGCGCTATCTGCTCCTCTCTATACGTATGCTCCTTCCCATACGGGCACGCGAGCCTCGATGCGCACTTAGCGGAGCACGTATCCGCGCCGAGCCTGTACCTCATGCACGCCTCCCAATCCCAGCCCCTGTCGGAAATCGTATGAGCCGGGCACGCCGTTATACACGGCTTCCAGCACGATGGACACGGATCGAAACCGCCGAGAGGCTCATCATACGTTTCAAATTCGATTGTCGTTATTATCGCTCCCCTGAGCGAGATCCAAGTCCCGTATTCGGGATGTAGCAGAATTCCCAGAAGGCTCGGGACGCCGACACCTCCCAGAATCCCGAGCCTGACGAAGTCGAGGTCGAGCGCGCCTTCCCCGAAAGGGAAAACTGTCTTATACGGTACTCCGCCCGAGTCTTCCAGTACCGCTGTAATTTTTCCGAATATTAACCTCGTATAATCGTCTATAAGATTTTCGTGTTTTTCCTTGAAGCCCGGGTTTTTGGTGAGAAAGCGGCTGAAGGTTTCCCAGAAGGTTCTACCGGCGAATCCGGTGAGGACTATCGACCTCGCCCCCGGGACTAGCTCGCCCGGCTTTTTCTTTCTCGCCGCCTGTTCGTAATCAGAAGCCCTGATTTTTACGGTGAGGTTGAACCCGGCTTCCCTGAAATGTTCTCTAATCCCTTCGAAGATTTTCTCGGAGCTCATCTTTTTTCCACCTCGGGAATTATTGATGATCCGGGAGACGGCTAAGACAGCTCTTCCGGTAGGGTCGATATGCCGGGGTCGAGGTTCTTGCTTATTTCGTCTATTTCCTTGAGCGTAGGGAGGTCGGTCAGGCTCTTGAGGCCGAATACCTCGAGGAATTCACCGGTCGTGCCGTAGAGGAAAGGCTTTCCGATGACTTCCTTCCTCCCCTTTATCTCGAGTATCCTCCGTTCGAGAAGCGCGTTTATGACGCCCGAGGAATCGACGCCTCTTATGCTCTCGACCTCTACCCTGGTCACGGGCTGTTTATAGGCTATTATCGCCAGCACCTCGAGAGCCGCTCGGCTCAGTCTGAACTTTTTGACGCGCTTGTTGAAGTTCGTTATGTATTCGCTGTAAGCGGGGTCAGTCCTGAACTGATAACCTCCCGCCACTTCTTCGAGTACGACACCTCTTCCGATCGCGCTCCAGTCCTGAACGAGCTCTTTCAGATATTTCCTTATGTCCCCCTTTTCGAGCTCCGTGAACACTTGCTGCAGCTTGTCGACGGAAACAGGCTCGCCGGATATGAAGATTATGCATTCGATCGCTTTTTTGATATCAGTAGGTTCCAATATTCGGTTCTCCCGCGTATGAGATGAGTATCGGCGAGCCTGGCGCTTCCTGAACCACCCGGACGTTCTCCATCCTCGCGAGCTCGAGGAGCGCGAGGAAGGTCACGACGAGGTCGAATTTGGAAGCGCATTCTTCGAGGAACTCTTCGAATTTGATAATTGCCTTCACCTTTAACTTCTCCAGCACCTCCGTGATCTTATCCTCTATCGTTACGCTCTCCACTTCGTATACTATCTGCTCCGCCCAGAGATGGCTCCTCTTCCTGTAAAAATCGCGGAACGTCTCGATGAGAGCCCACAGGTCGACAGGGACGAGCTCGACCTCCTCTTCGGTCTCGAATACGGACATATCGAATTCCCTCTTGAACACGTCCCTCCCTAGTATCTCCCTTCCGAGGAGCTCGTTGGCTGCGTCCCTGTAGCGCTGGTACTCGATTAGCCTCCTGACGAGCTCCGCGCGCGGGTCCGCTTCCTCTTCCTCTATTACGGGCTTTGGAAGGAGCATCTTCGACTTAATCAGGCTCAGCTCGGCGGCGATGACCAGGTACTCGCCCACCACCTGGAGGTCGAGCTCCTTCATGAGCTCGAGGTACTCTATATACTGCTCGGTTATCACTGCTATCGGAATGTCGTATATATCGACTTCGTTTTTCTTTATGAGGTGGAGCAGCAGGTCGAGCGGCCCCTCGAAGAGCCGTGTCTTGATCAGGCAGGGCTCGTGTGGGGAGAGGGCTTCCGCATCGTGCGTGGTCTCGTTCATCTCAGCAGCGTTCCTATTATATCCCAAAGATTGCCGTAATTGTATCCCGAAAACGCGACAGTCAGATATGAGACGGGGTAAAGGAGATAGTGAAATACCCCCCCTCCGAATATGAAAAGACCGAACAGCAGCAGGACACCGTAGGGCTCGAACCTGCTGTAGGCGTAAGCGTATTTATCGGGCAGGAGTCCGTAGAGCACCCTCGATCCGTCGAGAGGAGGTATAGGTATCATGTTGAAAACGGCGAGAGCGATCCCGTATACGAGGGTGAGGATGAGTATTATCGTGATGATCGAGTAAATGCCTTCGGGCTTTATCTGTCCTCCCATCATCTGCGGGATAATGTATCTGAGAAGCACGCCCGCACCGATCGCCATCGCCAGGTTCGAGAGAGGTCCGGCTATGGCGACAAGTATAGTGTCCTTCTTCGGGTCTTTGAAGTTGCGCGCGTTTATCGGGACGGGCTTAGCCCAGCCGAAGCCGACCAGGAACATGAGTATAGTCCCCAGAATGTCCAGGTGCGCAATGGGGTTGAGCGTGAGCCTCCCCTGGAGCTTTGCCGTCGGGTCCCCTAGCTTGTTCGCCGTCCATCCGTGAAAATATTCGTGGACGGTGAGAGATAACAGGATCACCGGCGCCTGGATCAAAAGGAAGTCTATGTTCTTAAGGAAATCGAAGCTCATATAGTGTTATAAATCTCCGTTTTTTCTAAATAATATACTTGATATGAAGAAGTTTTACGATCTCGGGTGATACTTTTTGTGTATCACCTTGAGCCTTTCGCTCTCGACGTGCGTGTAAATCTGCGTCGTCGATATGTCCGAGTGGCCGAGCATGATCTGTATCGTTCTCAGGTCTGCGCCTCTCTCCAGAAGGTGCGTCGCGAACGAGTGCCTGAGGGTGTGAGGGCTTATCTTCTTCGCGATACCGGCTTTAAGCGCGTGCTGCTTGATTATCTTCCAGAAGCCCTGGCGCGTCATCCCCTTCCCGAGCCTCGTGACGAAAAGCGCCTTCGCTTCCCTCGATTTAAGCAGGGTCGGCCTCGACGAGCCCAGGTATTCGAGGAGCTTCTGGCGCGCCTTGTCACCCATCGGGACTATCCTCTCTTTCGAGCCCTTGCCGTAGACGACGACGAAGCCGAGCTCGAAGTTCACGTCGTTGAGCTTGAGCCCGATCAGCTCGGACACCCTGATCCCCGTTGCGTATAGGGTCTCCAGCATGGCGGAGTCCCTTAACCCCTCGGGCGTGGATTCGTCGGGCGCCTTGAGCAGCGACTCCACTTCGTCGAGGGCGATAACGCCCGGAAGCCCCTTTTTCATTCTCGGGGTGCCTATGCGGGCGGCGGGGTCCTCCTCGATTATCTTCTCCATAAGCAGATACTTGAAGAACTGCCTTATAGATACGATGCTTCTTACTACCGTGGTCGCGTTAAAGCCCCTCTCCTTGAATTGCGAGAGGTAATCGAGAATGTGGCTGTATCTAATTTCCCCCGCAGAGCGAAGGCCCGTTTCTTCCGCGAAGCGGATGAACTTCCTCAGGTCCCGGCCGTAGGATTCGAGCGTATTTTCGGATAGCCCCTTTTCAACCGCGAGGTAGGAGAGAAAGGAATCGAGGTGAACGTCCATTACAGAACATTCTACAACATCACGTGCCCATTTCCCACGAGCTCAGGTATTTCTTCTGCTCTGGTGTGAGCTTGTCTATCTTCACGCCTCTCGCTTTTAGCTTGGTGCGTGCGACTGACTGGTCGACTTGGGGCGGTACGTCGTAGACCCTCTTTTCGAGCTTCTTCGCGTTCTTTACGACGTACTCGGCGCATAGCGCCTGGTTGGCGAAGCTCATGTCCATGACGCTCGAAGGGTGCCCTTCGGCTGCTGCAAGGTTGATGAGCCTGCCTTCGCCGAGCACGTTTATCCTCTTCCCGTTCTTGAGTGTGAATTCCTCGACGTACTCCCTGATAATGCGTTTTTTGGACGATATCAGCTCCAGGCCCTTGAGGTCGAGCTCGACGTTAAAATGCCCCGAGTTGCACACAATCGCGCCGTCTTTCATAGTCCTGAAGTGCTCTCTCCTTATGACGTTGATGTTCCCCGTCACCGTGCAGAAGAAATCGCCAATTCTGGCTGCGTCGGCGATAGGCATAACCCTGAAGCCGTCCATGACCGCCTCGAGCGCCGCAAGCTCATCGACCTCGGTCACGACAACGTTGGCGCCCATCCCCCTCGCTCTCATGGCGAGCCCCTTTCCGCACCAACCGTACCCGCATACTACGAACACGGTCCCGGAGACGAGCCTGTTCGTGGCTCTCACTATACCGTCAAGCGTGCTTTGCCCTGTGCCGTAGCGGTTGTCGAAGAGGTGTTTCGTGTTTGCGTCGTTCACCGCGATAATCGGATATTTGAGGACGCCGTTCTCCGCCATGCTTCTTAGACGTATGACCCCTGTGGTAGTCTCCTCCGTGCCGCCGATGACGCCCCTTAGCTTCTCTGTCCGCGACTTGTGGAGAGTCGATACGAGGTCGGCGCCGTCGTCCATAGTAATGTTAGGCGAGAGGTCGAGCGTGCTGTTGATATGGCCGTAATACGTTTT
Organism: Thermodesulfobacteriota bacterium; assembly: GCA_040754335.1. Classification (NCBI taxonomy): domain Bacteria; kingdom Pseudomonadati; phylum Thermodesulfobacteriota; species Thermodesulfobacteriota bacterium. The sequence continues at coordinate 398,275 of JBFMCV010000001.1, forward strand.
CGTGTTCTCACCCTTTATGGCGAAGACGGATATGCCGTGGTCTTTTACGAGATAGGCAGCCGCATCGTCCTGCGTGCTGAGAGGGTTAGACGCGCATAGCACCACGTTCGCTCCCCCCTCCTTGAGGGTGATCGCGAGGTTCGCGGTCTCGGTTGTAACGTGGAGGCAAGCCGCTATCGTCACGCCTTTTAAAGGCTTTTCCTTCTTGAACCTCTCGGCGATCAACGCGAGAACAGGCATTTCCTCTGCCGCCCATTCGACTCTGAGCTTACCCTGCTTCGACAGTTTCAGGTCTTTTACGTCGTATTTCATTCTTGCCTCCGTATGATTTGATTATGTATCCCGGGGGAACAGTGTCAGGATACCGCTCTCAGCAGGTCATTCACCCTGTCCGTCTTTTCCCAGGTGAACCCCGAGCCAAACCTGCCGAAATGGCCGTAAGCGGCCGTTTCACGATAAATGGGTTTCAGGAGATCGAGCGTGCTGATGATTGCCGAAGGGCATAGGTTGAACACTTCTCTTATGGCGTTCGATATCTTTTCTTCGGGTACGACTCCGGTGCCGAATGTCTCGACCATAATGGACACGGGCTCGGCTATCCCTATCGCGTAAGCGAGCTGGACCTCGCACTCCTTCGCGAGACCCGACGCGACAACGTTCTTGGCCACGTACCGCGCCATGTAAGCGGCGCTCCTGTCGACCTTGGACGGGTCTTTCCCCGAAAAGGCCCCTCCGCCGTGCCTCGCCCAGCCGCCGTACGTGTCTATGATTATCTTTCTTCCGGTGAGCCCCGAATCACCCATCGGGCCGCCCGTAACGAACCTTCCCGTCGGGTTGATGTATATCTTGGTCCTGTCGGAAATTAAATCGCCGTTTATGGAGTGCTTTATCACTTCTTCCATTATGCCTTCGTGTATTGTCTTGTTCGAGACTTCCGCCGAATGCTGCGAGGAAACTACTATTGCGTCTATACCGACCGGAATGCCGTTCTCGTACCTGACCGTAACCTGGGTCTTCCCGTCGGGCCTCAGGAACGGGAGTATTCCTTCCTTCCTCGTGTCCGTCAGTCTCTTGGCGAGCTTGTGTGCGAATATTATGGGGGAGGGCATGAGCTCGGGCGTTTCTGCGGTCGCGTAGCCGAACATGAGGCCCTGGTCTCCTGCTCCCTGCTCCTTTTCGGCGCTCGAATTCACACCCATAGCTATATCGGGCGACTGCTTGTCCACGGCGATCACGAGCCCGCACGTGTTAGCGTCGAAGCCCATGGCGCTGTCGGTGTAGCCTATGTCCGTGATCGTATTCCTGACTATGTTCGAGAGGTCGACGATCGTATTGGCAGTTATCTCTCCGGCGACGACGACAAGCCCCGTCGTAAGGAGCGTTTCGCAGGCTACCCTGCTGTGAGGGTCGCCGCCGATCATGGCGTCCAGCACCGCGTCAGATATTTGATCGGCCATCTTGTCCGGGTGCCCCTCGGTCACGGATTCCGAGGTAAATATGAAATTCCTTTGCGGCATTATAATGTCCTTCTTATGAGCGGGAATTGTTCAACAAAAGCGGATATGGTAAATCGTTTTGGGGGGTCTGTCAAGAAAACAACACCGATGCCCCGGCGCCTGGCTCATACGTAAAAAGGGACATATGTCCCCTTTTTCACGAGCGCGCGCGCATGGTATAATCCGTACCCTGAATTTTATTTAAACGATACTGCCCACTAAGGAACGGAATATATGAAGAAATTGATCGCGCCTTCCATAATATCCGCCGATTTCACGAGGCTCGGGGAGGAAGTAGGGGCGATTAAGGGGGCGGGTGCGGACTGGATACACGTGGACGTTATGGACGGCCATTTCGTACCCAATATAAGCATCGGGCTCCCCATAGTCGAGGCTCTCCGGAAAGCAGGCACGCCGCCTATGGATATTCACCTCCAGATATCGAACCCCGAGGATTTCGCCGAGAGGTTCATAGACGCGGGCGGGGACGCCGTCGCGGGCATCACTGTACAGTACGAGACATGCAGGCTCCTCTACAGCACGATATCGAGGATAAAATCGAGAGGCGTGAATGCGGGGGTCGCGGTAAGCCCGATGACTCCCCTGTACGTCCTCGAAGAGGTGATTGATCACGCCGACATGATACTCGTCATGACGGTCGAGCCCGGCTTCCCGGGTCAGAAGTTCATACAATCCATGGTCCCTAAGGTAAAGATGCTCCGGGAAATTATAGACGCCTCCGGGCACAAGCCCTTGATCGAAGTGGACGGCGGCATAAAGCTCGACAATATAAGGCTCGTCGCCGAAGCGGGTGCGGACGTGATAGTTTCGGGCTCGGGCATTTTTCAGACGGAGAGCTACTCCGAGACCATAAAACTCATGAGGAAAGAGATTAAAGGTCATTGAGCTTTCCGCATATCGGTTGCCGCGGCTTCTGGTGTCCGGGATTTACCGGATTGAATTGACCGGGACGGCCTCGAGCCCCGGATTGTAATAATCTCCAAATATCTATACTCTATTGGTAATGGATAAGAACAGGGTCCCCTTCCGGGGAGTCCAGGAAAACGAGGCTATAAGGGCCATCCTGGAGGGCACTTCGACCGAGACAGGGAGGAGCTTTTTCGGCTCGCTGGTCGAGAACCTTTCGAAAGTGCTCAACACCCACGGGGCTATGGTCACGGAGTTCCTGGAGAAAGAAGGCAGGCTCAGATCCATTGCATGTGTAATGGGGGGCCAGCGTATCAAGGAATTCGTTTACTCGGTCACGGGCACTGCGTGCGAATTGGTGGTTCACGAGAAACGCCTCGTGCACGTACGCGAGAAGCTCTTCAGCAAATACAAGGGCAACCCCGACCTGAAGGATTTTCCATCCGAAGGAATGGTCAGTTACCTCGGTTACCCGTTCGTGGACGTGGACGGAAAGATACTGGGACATATATCTGTCTTGGATAAAGACCCGATCCCCGAAGACCTCCGGGTTTTCAACATATTCAGGATATTCGCCAACCGCGGGACCGCGGAAATGCAGAGGCTCCGCGCTGAAAAGGAGATCCTCGAGCGCGAAGAAAAGCTGAGGAGGCTTTTCGACAGCGCCATGGACACGATAGTCGAGTTCGACAAGAACTTCAAGGTGACCAGGATCAATCCGGCGGCGTCCCGCCTCTTCGGATACGAAGGCGACAGGGTGCTGGGCAGGCTGGTGGCTCTCCTGCTCAATAAGGAAAGCGGCGTGAAACTCGTGAAGCTCTCGGAATTCCTCGACGAAAAACCCGAAGGAGAGAAGTTCATCTGGATACCGGAAGGCCTCCGTGCGGTAAACGAAAAGGGGGAAGAGTTCCCGGCTGAAGCGACGCTCTCAGGCTTCGAGATGGGACACGAACGCTTCTACACGCTCATTTTAAGGAACGTGAACGAGAAGCTCCTTGCCGAGAAGAAGATAAAGTCTCTGACGCTCGAATCGGAATACCTCAAAGAAGAATTGAAATCCCTCACGGAACCCGAGGGCATAATCGGCGACAGCGAGCCCTTGAGAAGGGTCATTGAGGACGTGAAGAGGGTCGCCGGAACCGAGACGACTGTCTTGATTCTCGGTGAGACTGGTACGGGAAAGGAGCTCATAGCCAGGTCAATACATTCCTCAAGCCGCCGCTCGGAGAAGCCTTTCGTAAAGGTGAACTGCCCGGCAATACCAACTAACCTCATCGAGAGCGAGTTCTTCGGTCACGAGAAGGGCGCTTTCACGGGGGCTACGGCGAAGAGGGATGGACGCTTTTCAATCGCTGACGGGGGCACTATTTTTCTCGACGAGATAGGAGAGCTTTCGACAGACCTGCAATCAAAACTCCTCCGCGTGCTCCAGGAGGGCGAGTTCGAGCCCGTAGGCAGCTCCAAAACTGTAAAAGTCGATGTCCGCGTGATAGCGGCGACGAACCGGGATTTATTGAAAGAGGTTAAAGAGGGCAGGTTCAGGGAAGACCTCTACTACAGGCTGAATGTATTTCAGATCAAGCTCCCTCCGCTAAGGGAGCGTGCGGGGGACGTAGAGAAGCTCGCTCGCGCGTTCGCGGACAAGTATGCGAAGCGGAACGGGATCGCGCTTAATCCGCTCACACAGGAAGACATCGCCAGTCTCGAATCATACTCCTGGCCCGGAAATATCCGGGAGCTTCAAAATGTCGTTGAGCGTGCCGTGATAACCGCAGCGGACGGCAGACTGAACCTCGAAAGGGCGCTGCCCGAGTTGCGTGATGGTATTGGAAAACGGGAAACATCCGCCGTTACAGATTACGATGGACAGAAAGTTCTGTCGGACGGGGAATTGAGAGAGCTCGAAAAAAATAATATAGTTCGCGCCCTCGAAAAGGCGGGTTGGAAAGTTGCGGGTAAAAACGGCGCCGCCGCGATACTCGGAATACCCACGTCGACGCTCAATTCAAAGATAAAATCTCTCGGAATAAATATTCCATCCAAGTGATCTGACCGGAGCAAATATCACGAGATACCGCTATTTCATAGCGAGTAATCGCTAGTTTTTAATCTACGCTATTCAGCATATAGAAATAATAAGTTTCATAACATGCCGTAATCACAGAATATAAACGCATAATAACTTTTTGGCACGCCCTTTGCGCTTATGTCCATGCAAATAAACAAAAGGAGGTAAGTGCAATGAAGAAGTTAATCGCAGTCACGGTATTAGGGTTGTCTCTCGGTTTTTCGGCCCTTTCATCCGCTTCCGACTACATGGAGCTCTACACGAGCGGTCCCGAGGTCAGTGAAGCGAAGGGTGAGACGAAGGGCGGGGAAGTGGAGACGAGCCCGATGAGCTTCTACCTCAACCCGGTCAAGGGACACGATGACGATACATTGACCAAGGTAGAGGAGACGGGCGATGAGAATACTCTTCTCGTGTTCGGCGTCAGGATTTAACTCCGCGCCAAAGTCGAGGGAGTCGTATATCGGTGCGGCTCCCTCTCTTCCCGGGCGGGAGATAAAAACAAAAAAAATAAATAAAAGGAGAGAGCCATGAGCGTTATACAAAATATCGAAACTATCAAGACAAGAATGAGGGATGCTTGGAACGCCGGGGACTACGGCAAGTTCGCGACCTATATGGAGCCCGGAGCATTGGAGATACTCAAGGGATGGCACATACAGCCCGGCTGCAGCATGCTGGACGTAGCCTGCGGAGCGGGGCAGATTTCGATCCTCGCTTCAAGGGCTGGTGTGGATGTTACAGGGGTCGACATCGCGCCCAATTGGATAGACTTTGCGCGCGGACGCGCGATCAGGGAAGGGCTCAATGCCAGGTTCGACGAAGGGGACGCCGAGAATCTCCCTTATGCGGACGATTCTTTCGACGTCGTCACTACGCTCGTAGGCGCCATGTTCGCCCCTCAGCCAGAAAAAGTCGCGCGTGAATTCGTAAGGGTATGCAAGCCGGGAGGCAGGATGCTAATGGTCAACTGGACCCCCGAGGGATTCGTCGGGCAGATGTTCAAGACCCTTAGCAGATACGTCCCGCCGCCGTCCGATGTCCCTCCGCCTGTACTCTGGGGGAACGAAGAGATCGTTAAAGAGCGTTTCGGCAAATCTGTCAGCCACATAATACTTACGAAGAAGATATATCCCTTATGGGATTATCCCTTCGACGTGCCCGAGGTCGTCCAGTTCTTCTTCGACAACTACGGGCCGATGAATAAAGCGATAAATGCCCTCGACAAAACGGCGGGGGAATCCCTCAGGAAGGATCTCGAGAGTGTGTTCTCCGCTTTCAATATCGCAGAGAACGGCACGACTACGCTCTTCAGCGAATACCTGGAAGTGGATGCGATTAAGAAGTAATAATAAGGAGAAAAGAGTTGTACTTAACCCCGTTCGCCCTGAGCTTGTCGAAGGGTTGAACGGGTTATTCTGAATTCTTCATCCAGCATGTAGGAGCGGCTTTCCTGAATCGATCCCGGCTCGCCAAGGAGCTCGCCTCGGCGAAGCAATCTCTTCCATATCTTGTCATTTCGAGCTGTGCGAGAAATCTATCTTTGTCATGCTGAACTCGTTTCAGCATCTCGTTTTTTCTTCACTTCCCTCCTTTGTAAAGGAGGGTTAGGGTGGATTTGTTTTTAATCCGGATGGGATCTGTGCTTGCAACCTCGATCTGAAGGGGCCGCCGACCTACGGCCCCTTCGCTAATATCTTAAAAGCACCCCGTCTCGCGGTCGCCTTCAGATTCAGGCGGAATTGGTATAGAATAAAATTGATTCATGAGCGGCGGCACTGAGTACATAAAGGAAATCGAATCGTATTTTCTCAAGCTGGCGGGGGAGGGGATAATGCTCTCCCCGATCGATTACGGGCTCATTCAGGACTGGAAAAAGCGGAGCGTGCCGAAGGAAGTCGTGCTTAAGGGCATAAACAGGGCGTTTTCCGAGACCGGAGCGAAGCTCAAGGGTTCGGGTCCGCCGAAGAGCCTCAAGCACTGCGCAGGTTACGTGGAGAAGTGCATCGAAGAATACGGCCCATCTCCCCGGGAGAAGAAATCAAGGAAAAGGGCTTTACACGGCGGCGCTGACGGAGACATACTGGAGAAGTTAGAGCGCCTGATAAATGATGCCGGGACCGCTCCTCTCAGGGACTATTATATAAAGCTCAGAAAGAAGGTGCTCGCCCTCGATAAAGACGAAGAGGCGGAGTATATTTCCTCTATAGCGGAGCTGGAGAAGGAATCGCTCGAAGAGTTTTTCCTGGGGCTCCCCGATAAGGAGAGGGAAAAAATCAGCTCCCAAGCCGGGAAGATGATAACGGACAGGGCCCGCTACATGACGAAGAGCGCTTATGCCGAGAGCCTCGTCTCGTTCAGGGACGAGATTCTCGCAAAAAAGTACGGAATAAAGTGTATAATCTGATAAACAGCGCATGAAAATGACGAAGAGAAAAGAGTTGATTGGATGTGATGATTGCAGCTGGTCCGGGTTTATGATAAAAGACGGGGAGAGTTATGCTACCGCCGTTCTATGCAACTGCGTGCTAAGGTGTGATGATTGTGACGGGACAGGAAATGTGCTTTTAACAAACGATAAGGGCTATACCCATGTCTCGCCGTGCCCCGCCTGCGGGGTCATTAGGAGGAACGTCAAACTCTACAACATGGCAGGGATACCGGTAAAGTATTCCAAAGTGTTGCAGGTGGATGCATGTTTGAATCTTAGCGGGATAGATAGTTCTTTCCAGGCGGCACTTAAATATGCCAGGGAACAGTTTGTAAAGAAATATCCGACAAATAAAGGGTTTTTGCTAATGGGACCTGCTGGTACGGGCAAAACGCACTTGGCAATAGGCACAATATCGGAGCTGACTCTTCGATATGGTGTTCAATGTATATTTACCGACTTCTTCCATCTCTTAAGCGATCTTAGGCAAGCATATTCGGAAGGGACTCCGGAAAACGAAATCATTCTACCTCTCGTAGAGGCTGAAGTGCTTGTCATTGACGAGCTCGGCAAGGGAAGGAGCAATGAGTGGGAGCTGAATATTCTCGATCAACTAATATCAAAGCGATATAACACATCCAGGAAAACACTGGCTACGACGAATTATGTGACAAGAGAGATAGCCAGGACGAAAGCTGATACTAATGAGATACTGGAAGTGAGGGTAGGGGAGCGCATAGCGTCCCGTCTCTTCGAGATGTGCGAGCTTATCCATCTCGAGGGCAGGGATTACAGGAAAGAGAAAAGGAAAGTCTAGAACTTCCAGTACTGCGAATAATCCTTTTTGACCCTTTCTATTATCAGGTCGGCCCCCGTGGGTTCATTCGGTGAATCGTAGGGCGTGCGCTTCTTGTCGAGGAGCTCTTCGAGCACCTCCTTCGTTGAGATCCAGAGGCCGTCGAGATTGTACCCCCCTTCGAGTACGAATACGATCTTCCCGTCCGAGTATTTGCCGGCCGCGTCTGTGAGCATCCTCGTCATCTTCGCGAACCCTTCGGGCGTGACCTTCATCCCCCCGAGCGGGTCGTCGAAAAAAGTGTCGAACCCCGCCGATACCAGTATGAATTCGGGTTTGTACTGTTCGATAACAGGGCCGAGTATCTCGTTGAAGATTTTTATGTACTCGTTATCACCCATACCCGGAGGGAGCGGCACATTCACGGTATATCCTTTACCTTCCCCGTTTCCGGTTTCAGACGGCCCGCCGGTGCCGGGGTAGTACGGGTACTGGTGCGTCGAGAAATAAAGCACTTTGGGAGTGTTGTAGAACATGTGCTGCGTGCCGTTCCCGTGGTGGAGGTCCCAGTCGACTATCAGCACCCGCTCTAATCCCTTTACTTCCGTGAGATACGCCGCGCCCACGGCGGCGCTGTTAAACAGGCAGAAGCCCATGGCCTTGTCCGCTTCCGCATGGTGTCCGGGAGGTCTGACGAGCGCGAAAGCCCGCTCGACCTCGCCCGCGAGCACTCTCTCGATCGCTGCGAGCACGCCGCCCGCGGCCCTTACGGCGGCGTCGAAAGAAACGGGGCACGTGGAGGTATCGGCGTCGAGGAACACCTTCGGCTTCCCTTTCGTGGACGCCATTCTGTCGTAATGCTCGGGCGTGTGTACGAGCGTGATCTCTTCTTTAGTCGCGTCGCGCGGGACGATCTTGGCTGCCTCGTCTATCAGGCTCGTATATTTAAGCATGTCGATAATCGCGAGCAGCCTCTCCTGCGATTCGGGGTGCCCGAACCCGTTGTCATGGTCTACGTAGAGCTTGTCGAGAACGATACCGGCTTTATGCATATTATTTTGGTCCTCTTTGAACGCGGGATAAAAGGCTAGCACAGTTAGCGTGTTTAGACAAAACCGGTGTGCCGCTGCTCATGAATTACGGATCGCTTTAATAGCTCCCGTAAGGTATAAAGAGCCCGCGATACACGCCGGCCCATTCTCTTTCAGAAGCTCCGCATATGCCTTCCTGTAATCTTTCTCCGTTATTACCAAGCCCGGAAATATTCTCGAGACCTTCTTCGCAAGCGCTTCTGCGCCGATCGCCCTTTCCGATTCTATTTCCGTAACTACGAGCCTCGCGGCTATGGGCGTGAGCTCCCTTATGAAAGAGTTGTGGTCTTTGTCCCTGAGCATACCGATGAGGAACGTGAATTTCAGGGAGGGATACATTCGCTTAAGCGACATGGCGAGCGCCTTCGCTCCCGCCGGGTTATGTGCGCCGTCGAGTATGAGCGGAGGGTCTTTTCTCAGTATCTCGAGCCTCCCCGGCCAGTCGATGTCGAGGAGCCCGTTCCGGAGGCTCTTTTCTCCGATATAGATGCCGTGATATTCGTGTAATGCTTCGAGCGCCGCTATCGCGACCGACAGGTTCTCTATCTGGTAAAGACCCCGGAGGTTCGAGCGGAGGGCGAGAAGATTCCACGAGCTTCCCGCGTAACTGAAATCGTCTGTATTATCCCCGTTTGATGTGAAATCCCTCCCGTAAACCCTGAGGGGCGATTTTATCCTCCCGGCATACTCCTCTATGACCCGGAGGGCTCTGCCCCTGGCCGCAGTTACCGCAGGGACGCCCCGCTTTATGATACGCGCCTTCTCGGACGCTATTTCTCCGATTGTCCTGCCCAGATAATCCGTATGGTCCTTCGATACGTTAGTGATGACGGATACGAGAGGGATTATAACGTTAGTCGCGTCCCACCTGCCGCCCATGCCCACTTCGAGAACGCTGAAATCGACGCCTGATTCGGCGAAATATACGAAAGCCGCCGCCGTGAGCGTCTCGAAGTAGCTCGCGCCCCCGGCCCCGGATTTTTCCCCCGCCTTCTTTACCCGGAGGATCGTACGGGCGAGCTCCGAGTTTCCGATATTTTCCCCGTTTACCTTGATCCTTTCGGCAACGTCGATAAGGTGAGGTGACGTATAGGCGCCTGTCTTGAAGCCCCCGGCCCCCAGCACGGAGGAAATTGCAGCTGCGGCGGACCCCTTGCCGTTCGTGCCCCCGACTATTATCCCGGGCACCCTGTTTTGAGGGTTTCCCAGGCATTCGAGGAGCTTGCGTATTCGGCCGAGCCCCGGCTTTATCTTGTGTAGTCCCAGGGAATTCAGGTATATGTAGGCGTTATCCATGGTAATTTTTACGAACTGGATTTCAAGATTATATCATGGATTCGCGGACGGTTTTGAGAGCGTCTTTGTAATGGTAATTATTTCCAGTTAATAAAATTCACCTCTTGATATTCCTTTCAGTCTGATATATTCTTGATAATAAATATCAATTTCGCGGGGAGCTTGAAAATGACTCCTGTAGCACAGATGAAAATGGACAGAAGAAAGACATTCAACGAGTTTATAACCAAAAAGCGCCTTAAATCGACCAAGCAGAGGGACGTTATATTCGACGAGTTCTTCGGCGGCTACATGGGCAGGCACGTGACCGTGGAGGAGCTCTACGAGGACATTAAGCGCAAGCACCCTCACATAGGGTTCGCCACCGTGTACAGGACACTCAAGCTCTTCAGGGAGAGCGGCATAGCCTCCGAGAGGAACTTCGGCGACGGCAAGGCCCGCTACGAGCCGATACGCGACGAGCGCGAGCACCATCACCACATGATATGCACGGAGTGCGGGAAGATTTACGAGTTCGCCAACAACCAGGTCGAATCGTGCCTAAACCAGATAGCCAAGTTAAACGAGTTCAAGCTCGAGAACCACAAGCTCGAGATCTACGGCCTCTGCTCTAACTGCAGGGAAAGCAGGTAATAATACCGCTGGCTTTTCTTCCGATCGGGGTGGAATTACGGGCTTGCGTTAAACGCGCCGCGTTAACTTATAAGTGTAACCATCTCCCTCACCGCGTCCTCGAACCCCACCATCATCGCCCTAGATACTATGCTGTGCCCGATATTGAATTCCTCTATTCCTTCGATTAGCGCTACAGGCCCCGCGTTCACGTAATTGAGCCCGTGCCCTGCGGACACCCTCAACCCGAGCCCCAGCGCGCTCTTCACGGCCTTTTTAATCTTTTTCAGCTCTTTTTCCCTTTCGGAATCGTTCCCGGCATCCGCGTAAGAGCCGGTGTGTATTTCCACCATCTCCGCTCCCGACTTCTTCGCGGCCTTTATCTGCTCAGGGTCGGGGTCTATGAATAGGCTCACGAATATGCCTGCCTTTCTCAGCTCGCCCACGGTGCGGGACACGCCTTTTAAATTGCCTGCGACGTCGAGTCCGCCTTCGGTCGTGAGCTCCTTCCTCTTCTCGGGCACGAGGGTTACCATGTCGGGCTTTATCTCGCGGGCTATGGCGGCCATCTCGTCGGTCGCCGCCATTTCCAAGTTGAGCTTGGTCCTTACTGTCTCTCTCAGAATCCTGACGTCCCTGTCCTGTATGTGCCTTCTGTCCTCCCTCAGGTGGACGACTATCCCGTGCGCTCCGCCCAGCTCTGCCAGGTACGCGGCGAGCACAGGGTCGGGCTCCTTCCCTCCGCGCGCCTGCCTGACGGTAGCCACGTGGTCTATGTTTACGTTGAGTCTCGGCATCAGGCGACTGCTCCGATGTCCCTCTGTATGGCGTCCGCGAGCTCGTTCGCTATCTCTCTTATGAGCGCGACGTCCTCGCCCTCGACCATCACCCTCGATATAGGCTCCGTGCCCGAGTACCTTATGTTTATACGGCCTTTCCCGTGGAGGCGGGTTTCGTTCCTGTCGAGGAGCTCGGGGAGGCCTTTTATCTTGCTCAGCTCTTTCTTCTTCCTTATCTTTACGTTGAGGAGGAGCTGCGGGTAAAGGTCTATTATCTTCGACAGCTCAGACAGCTTTTTCCCCTCCCTCTTCATTATCGCCAGCACCTGGAGCGCCGCGAGCGTCCCGTCGCCGGTCGTCGTGTGGTCGAGGAATATTATGTGCCCCGACTTCTCGCCGCCGAGGTTACAGTCTCTCGACCTCATCGCCTCGACGACGTACCTGTCCCCGACCTCGGTCCTTACGAAGCCTACGCCCTTGCCCTTTATGAAGTTTTCAAGCGCCATGTTGCTCATTAGCGTCGTGACGACCGTGTTCCCCCTCAGCATCCCTTTCCCTATCATCTCTTCCGCGCATATGGCGATTATCTTGTCCCCGTCGACGATCTCGCCTTTTTCATCCGAGAATATGACCCTGTCGGCGTCGCCGTCGAGCGCGATCCCGATGTCGGCCCCCGTCTCCAGAACCTTTTGTCTCAACAGCTCCGGGTTGAGCGACCCGCACTCCGTGTTGATGTTCCTTCCGTTCGGATTTACTCCTATTGTTATTACGTCGGCGCCGAGCTCCTCCATAATTATAGGCGAGACCTTGTACGCGGCCCCGTTCGCGCAGTCAAGCACTATCTTGATCCCTTCGAGCGTCATGTCGCACGGGAAGGAGTTCTTGGCGAAGACCACATATCTCCCCGGAGCGTCCTCTATCCTGTGGGCCTTCCCGATCTCATCGGGCGAGGCGACCGGGTGCTCTCCGCCGCCGTTCTCCATCAGCTCCTCGAGCTTCATTTCCTCGTCGTCGGGGAGCTTGAACCCGTGCCTGTCGAAGATCTTAATGCCGTTGTCCTCGTAGGGGTTGTGGGAGGCGGATATGACGATGCCCGCGTCAGCCCTCATGCTCTGCGTGATGAAGGCGATAGCAGGGGTGGGCAGGGGGCCTACGAGCAGCACGTCGGCTCCCATTGAGGCTATTCCGGCCGAGAGTGCCTGCTCGAATATATATCCCGAGAGCCGCGTGTCCTTCCCTATGACGATCTTCGGGTTGTGGGAGGCCTTACCTCTCTTGAGAAGGTATGTGAGCGCCTTCCCCAGCTTGAGGCTCACCTCGGGCGTCATCGGGTGACGGTTCGCGACCCCTCTTATGCCGTCTGTGCCGAAAAGGTTTTTTCTCCTCTGCTCCAAATCGATCCTCCTTCCTAATTCGTTTTCACCGCAATCGTCCTCGGCGATTGCTTCGTCAGCTTCAGTATGTCCTTGTGCGGGTAATCGACGCTGACGTTGAGCGTGTGTGTCTTGCCGTTTCCGGGGTTCTTGATACCGCTCCCGTCCACGTATAATTCTATATCCTTGCTGTTGAGATTGTTAATAATGCTGAAAGGCCCCTCGAACGCGAGCTCGGTCACTATGCTCTCGTCCGTTTCATATTTGAGACCGTCGAAGTTGACGAAGTTGATGTCGAGGTTGTTGAACTCCTTCTCCAGTATCTTTTCCTTTATGTCGACTGTGACTTTTACTGTATTGACTCCCGTGATCTCGACGAGCGAATAGGGCGAGCGGAGCGGCACCTCTATCGTGAATTTCGATTTCTCGCCCTTGAGAGAGACCGGGTCCGTCCCCACGCTCTTTATCCTCCTGAGGAGCTTCTCGGGTCCCGTTATCACGACCGTACCGGGCGTTACCTGGGGCGCGCCCGCGATCTCGTATCCTTCGTCCGGCGGCTCTATGACGGGCTCGACGCCGACCTTCTTCTGCGCGAGCCTGTCCACGTCCAGGTTTAGCTCGGAAGGGCTTATGGCCGTCACCTGCACGTCGCGCGGCGGGATTAACTGGTCGGTCCTTATCTCGAACATAGAGGTCCCTGCCGTCAGGTTCGAAAGGTCTATGGTGAAGACCATGTCCTTGGGCGATATGGAAGAGAGCTGGCTCCGTGGCCCTCTCACCCTTATGTTGAGCTTCTCGGGCGGGTTGTTGACTATGATCAGGCCCTTCGGGAGGTTGGTGTAGTTTATGTCGATGGAGATGTTCTTTTCAACATCGTGCTGGAGGTTGGCTACGAACCAGAGCGAGACTGCGATTATGAGCGCGAGCGCCTTTTTACCCGCATCTTTTATCAGGGGCTCTTTTTCCCTCCCGCCGTCTCCTCTGGGGCCGAATATCCCCTTTGACCAGTCTGTCATCGGGCCGTATCAGGTGTTCGCTTTCTCACCGTTCTCCTTGTCTATTATTCCCTCGATTATATCCGCTTTATTCTTGGCGGGCCTCTTGATCCCAAGGAGGTCGAGTAGCTGGTTCTGAAGGGACGTGGCGTCGAGATTCCTCTTGATATCTCCTCCCGCCGCAAGCGAGATGATTCCCGTCTCTTCAGAGACGACTATGACCAGGGCGTCAGTTTCGAGCGAGAGACCTATCGCCGCCCTGTGTCTCGTCCCGAGCTCCCGCTCGAGGTCGGGGTCCGTCGCGAGCGGGAAGAACGAACCCGCCGACAGTATCCTGTTACCCGCTATGATAATCCCCCCGTCGTGGAGAGGGGAGGAGGGGTTGAATATGCTTATAATAAGCTCCCTCGAGACGAACGCGTCTATCCTCATCCCTATCTCGACGAAGTCGGATAAGCTGTTGTTCCTCTCTATCGCCATGAGCGCGCCTATGTGGCGGTTCGCCATGTAGCTTGCGGCCTTTACTATCTCCTCCGTGAAGAGCTCTTTCGATTTCCCGGGCGAGATTTTGAGGAGGAACGGCCTTCTCCCAATGGCCGCGAGACCCCTCCTGATGTCGTTCTGGAACAGTATCACTACTATGATTATTATAGAGCCCAGGAACTGGCCGAGGATCCAGTTAAGCGTGAACAGTCCCCTCTGGGATACGTAGTAGAGCACTATCAATAACACGAAGCCGAAGAGCACCTGGAGAGCGCGCGTGCCTTCGAGGAGCCTGAGCACGTAGTAGATGATGAACGCGACGAGCATTATGTCGAGCGTGTCCCATATATATCTGTAGTTAAGTATCGCGTCGAACATCACTCACCTTTCCCGGGCGCTGTCGTTTTACCGGCCACGGCGTCGGCCATCCTCACGACGCTCCTCATCAGGGCGACGTCGTGCACCCTTACGAGCGACGCCCCGTTCATGATCCCTATCGCGACCGTAGCCGCAGTGCCGAGGAGCCTTTCTTCCGCGCCGGTGCCCGATATTTTCCCGATGAACGATTTATTGGAGGTGCCTATCATTACGGGCACGCCGAGCTCGCCTAACCTCGCGAGGTTTTTTAGCATCGCGATGTTCTGCCCCGGCGTCTTTCCGAACCCGAACCCCGGGTCCGCGATTATGCTCCTCTCGCCCACACCCGCCTGCACGGCCTTTCCTACGGATATCCTGAGAGAGTCGAGTACGTCGTCCATGAGCGAGACGTATACGGTCTTGCTCTGCATGTCTTTGGGGCGTGATGGGGTATGCATCACGATCAGGCCGGCCCCGTGCTCGGACACGGCTTCCGCGATACCGCGGGAATACGTGAGCCCGCTTATGTCGTTCACTATGTCTACGCCTTCCGCGAGCGCCTCCCTCGCGACCCTTTCCTTCGTCGTGTCTATGGAAAGGGGGGCATCGGACCTCTTCCGTATCTCCCTTATAACCGGCATCACCCTCCGGAGCTCCTCTTCCTCGGGGACGCCTGTCGACCCAGGCCTCGTCGATTCGCCGCCTACGTCTATTATGTCGGCCCCTCCCTCTATCATGCTCTCCGCGTGCCTGAGGGCGGAATCGACGTCTCCCCACTTCCCGCCGTCGTGGAATGAGTCCGGGGTGAGGTTCAGTATGCCCATGATATGGGTTCTTTCATGGAGCCTGAGGGTCTTATCCCTGCATTTAAATATTAAGGCTGTAGTGTAGGATAAAGCTCCGTTGGGGGATTGGGTTTCGACAGCTTCGGCGTAAGGGGCAACTTCGTTCTGCTGCATAGAAATCTTTTTTCCGGTTTCGATTTGTCATGGCGCGAGGCCCGTCTCAAATCTCTCGTCTCGGAAGTTTATTTTTCTAATTATACTTTCTATGTTGCAAAAACAGACGGGAGCCGGATGTCTCCATTCAAGCGTCTTGGGTGCTGTTGCTGTTCCTGAGCGCTACGGAGCCTTCTGTACCCGCAGGTCTTTCCCAGGCGGACGTATAATCCTTCGATTTGAAATCCTTCACAAGCTCTTCGAGCTCCTTGCCGTCTATAACCTCTTTATCCAGGAGAACCTCGGTCAGTTTATGCAGCAGGTCGATGTTCTCCTCAAGGACTGCTTTTGCCTTTGAATAATTTTCGCCCACTATCCTTCTTATCTCGCTGTCGATCTCGACAGCCGTTTCCTCGCTGTAGTCTTTCGGCCGCGATAGCTCCTTTCCGAGGAATATCTGCTCCTCGCCCTTGCCGAAGGTGATAGGGCCTACCTTCTCGCTCATTCCCCATTCGCATACCATCTTCCTCGCTATCTCCGTCACCCGCTCGAGGTCGTTGCCCGCGCCGCTCGTCCTCTCGCCGAATACTATCTCTTCCGCGGCCCTGCCTCCGAGCAGCACCATAATGGTCGCGTTCAGGCTCGTCCTCGAAAGCGTGTACTTGTCCTCGATAGGGAGCTGCTGCGTGACGCCCAAAGCCATACCCCTCGGGATGATAGTGACCTTGTGTATGGGGTCCGTGCCCGGAGTGAGCTTCGCAACGAGCGCGTGTCCGGCCTCGTGGTATGCTGTGATCTTCTTCTCTGCGTCGCTGATTATGAGGCTCTTCCTCTCGACGCCCATGATGACCTTGTCTTTAGCGTATTCGAAGTCGTCCATGCTGATCTTGGCCCTGCCGAACCTGGCCGCGTGGAGAGCGGCTTCGTTTACGAGGTTTTCTAGGTCGGCCCCTGAGAAGCCTGGAGTGGAGCGCGCGATAACCGTGAGCGCGACGTCTTCGTCGAGCGGCGTGTTCTTCGAGTGCACTTTAAGTATCTCTTCCCTTCCCCTCACGTCGGGCCTCGGGACTACGACCTGCCTGTCGAACCTGCCGGGTCTCAGCAGCGCGGGGTCGAGCACGTCGGGACGGTTCGTAGCGGCCATCACGATTATCCCTTCGTTCGATTCGAAGCCGTCCATCTCGACGAGGAGCTGGTTTAATGTCTGCTCCCTTTCGTCGTGCCCGCCTCCGAGACCGGCGCCCCGGTGCCTGCCTACGGCGTCGAGCTCGTCGACGAATATGATGCAGGGCGCGTGCCGCTTCGCCTGGACGAAGAGGTCTCTTACCCGGGAAGCGCCTACGCCCACGAACATTTCCACGAAATCACTTCCGCTTATTATGAAGAAAGGCACTCCCGCTTCACCGGCGATCGCTTTCGCGAGGAGTGTCTTGCCCGTTCCGGGAGGGCCTACTAGCAGTATGCCTTTCGGGATCCTGCCGCCCAGCTTCGTGAACTTCTTGGGGCTCTTCAGGAACTCCACTATTTCCTGGACCTCTTCCTTCGCTTCATCAATGCCGGCTACGTCCTTGAACGTTATCTTGTTCTGGTTCTCGGTCAGCATCCTCGCCCTGTTCTTGCCGAAGGACATCGCCTTGGTACCCCCCGCCTGGAGCTGCCTCATGAATATGACCATTATAACGATCAGCAGCACGAGAGGGGCCCAGTTAAGGAGCATGTGCGTGAGGGACCCTTCCTTGTCCGTCGAGAACTTGAAGGTGATCCCCTTATCTTCGAGCTTCTTTATGAGGTCGTCATTCGCGGGCCCTATGGTTTTGAACCCCTCCACGGCCTGATCGCCTACGGGGTTCGTGTACTGGCCCTTTATCTCCTCCCCCTTGAACTCGAGGTCCTTGACCTCTCCCTTCTCCACGTTCGAAAGGAAGTCGCTGTACGGTATTTCCTGGAAATTGCTCCTCGGGGTGTGCACCAACTGGTAGAGTGCTATGATGGCTACGAATATGACTAACCACAACACCAAGTTCTTGAATAACTGGCTGTTCACTTTTACCTCATTTTATTTGAAATTAATAAAGACTATGCATGAAAAGGATAGCACAGTAGCCCGGGCTTTTCAACTTAGATTCCGTAATTATAAAGGATAATTACAAAGTTTGCTAAAGAGTTTCATTCGTTGTCGAAAAGTCCCGTGCTCAGATACCTCTCCCCGGTATCGGAAAATATCGTTACGACGTTCTTCCCTCTCCCCAGTTTTTTCGCGACTTTCACGGCGGCGGCCCCCGCGGCTCCGGCTGAAATCCCGATAAGCAGGCCCTCCTTTGCCGCGAGCTCCCTTGAGAAGTTCTTTGCCTCTTTGCCGCTTATTTTGATTACCTCGTCGTATATCTCCCTGTTGAGTATTTCGGGTACGAAACCCGCGCCAATGCCCTGTATATCGTGGACATAGGCCTTTCCCCCCGAGAGCACGGCCGATTCTTCGGGCTCGACCGCGGCTATGTATATACCGGGGAATTTCCTTCGAAGCGCCTCGCCGACCCCTGTGATCGTCCCCCCGGTGCCTACCCCGGCTACGAATGCGTCTATTCCGCCTTCCATCTGCCCGAGTATCTCGGGCCCGGTGCCTTCCCTGTGGGTCGCCGGGTTCTCCCGGTTCCTGAACTGCTGGGGCATGAAAGAGCCGGGGTGTTCACTCAGTATCTCGCCGGCTTTCCTGACCGCCCCTTCCATCTGATCCGCGGCCGGCGTTAGCACGAGCTCGGCCCCGTATGCTGTGAGGAGCTGTCTCCGCTCGAGGCTCATATCGTCGGGCATCGTGAGTATCAGTCTGTATCCCTTCACGGCGCAAACGAGCGCGAGCCCTATCCCGGTGTTTCCGCTCGTAGGCTCGACGATGACGCTCCTTCCCGGCTCTATGACTCCCGCCTTCTCCGCGGCCTCGATCATCCTGAGGCATATCCTCTCCTTGACGCTCCCGGCGGGGTTAAGGTTTTCGAGCTTCGCCCATATGGTCGCGCTGCCTTCCTCAACCACGTTGTTCAGTTTGATGATCGGCGTTCCGCCGATGAGGTCAAGTATGTTATCGACTACTCTCTCGCTCATTCTGTTCCGGGCTTATTTTATTATCAGGGGTGCGACTTCGCTGAATACGCCGCTGTTCTTCCTATGAAGGGACTCGAGTATGGACCTCACTCCTTCCCACGACGCGTCTTCCTTTCTGAGCTCGTTCTTTAACTTGAGGAGCAGTCCCTTGAGCTCCTGGTCTTCCATTCTCTTTATGTAGGAATCGAGGGTTTCGCCGCTTCCTTCCATCGGCCCGCCTTTACTAATTTATGATTTTTTAATAATCCCAACTCAGGTATAATTTACGTTGATTCTCCAAAAGTCAATCATCTACACGAGATAAAAGGGACTCGGCACACCTTAATGGCCAGGAAAAAGAAGGTTAAATTTAAATCAAAACCCAAAAAAAGCAAACTCCTGGCTTTCTTTCTGGTAGCGTTCCTCTTCATTACCGCCTGCGGGGTCCTGGCGCTGTACGGCGCTTACCTCTACTACTCTCGCGACCTCCCCAACTTCAGGGCTATAACGGGATACAAACCGAAGCTGATTACGGAGGTGTATTCCTCCGACGGGACGCTAATCGCGGAGTTCGCGGCCGAGAGGCGCAAGCTCATACCTTACGAGGACATTCCCCCTCACGTGAGGGACGCGTTCATAGCCGTCGAGGACAAGCGCTTCTTCGAGCACGAGGGCGTCGACATCAAGAGCATACTGGGCGCGGTGCTCGAGAACATTCAGGAGGGCGACTGGGTGAGGGGGGCGAGCACCATAACGCAGCAGGTTATCAAGAACATAATACTCACGCCCGAGAGGACCCTTTCGAGAAAAATAAAGGAAGCCATACTCGCCCACAGGATCGAGAACAACCTTTCCAAGGAAGAAATACTCTATCTCTACCTGAACCACATATATCTGGCTGACGGCACGTACGGAGTCGAAGCCGCGAGCCGGAACTATTTCGGCAAATCGGCGAGGGACATTACACTCGCTGAAGCTGCGCTGCTCGCGGGCCTTCCGAAGAAACCCGAATACTACTCGCCGCGGAAGCACCCGGACAGGGCGCTCGAGAGGCAGAAGCTCGTACTCAGCAAGATGGAAGAGGCGGGGTTCATTACGAGGGAGGAGAGGTTCGACGCCGTAGACCAGAAGATTGAGATTGTCCCGAGGCGCAGGGTCAACAGCGACCTCGCGCCCTATTTCGTCGAGCACGTGAGGAGGTACCTCCAGGACAAGGTCGGGGTGAAGGATTTTCTGAACGGCGGGTATACGGTCTTCACCACGCTCGACGTCGACCTCAACCTCGAAGCGCAGTGGGCGCTCAAGCGCGGCGTAATGAGCCTCGATTCCAGGCACGGACACAACCTCGTCCTCAGGCACCTGGCGAATGAAAAAGAGATTAAAAGGTTTACCGCGCAACAAAACATAAAGAGCGTCGAGATCGGCGGGACGTACGACGCGGTAATCACGAAGGTCGCTAAAGACGACAAGACCAAGGACTCGGACAAGCCTCTCTACACTGCGGCGGTAAAAGTAGGCGGTGTGGAAGGGGTGCTGAAATTCGCCGTGAGCTCGCCGTACGGTAAGGCGGTGCCCGGCCTCAAATCCCCGTATCCCGACAAAAAGCTCGCCCCTGCCGACGGCTACGAGGACACCAGCCTCGCGCCCGCCGAGCTCAAGCAGGGCGACGTCGTAAAGGTCGAAGCCGACAGGAACGAGGACGGCAAGTACTATTTCTCGCTCGTCTACGTACCCGTATCCCAGGCTGCGCTCATCTCGATGGAGTCGAACGGCAGGATAAGGGCCCTCGTCGGGGGTTACGACTTCGGCCAGTCCCAGTTCAACAGGACTACCCAGGCCATGAGGCAGCCGGGCTCGTCGTTCAAGCCCATCATATACTCTGCGGCGATAGACAAGGGGTACAGCGAGACTTCCATACTGTACGACATGCCCGTGGTGGTCAAGGACTGGGCGCCCCAGAACTACGACGGGAACTACGAAGGGCCGATGGTCCTGAGGAGGGCGCTCGCGAAGTCGCGCAACCTCGCCAGCATCAGGCTCATAATCGACATCGACCCAAGGTATGCCCAGAAGTACGCGACCAGGAATTTCGGCTTCACATCCAAGCTCCAGCCGTACCCGTCCCTCGTGCTTGGCGGCTCCGACGTGACCGTGCTCGAGATGGCGAATGCGTTCAACGTATTCGCGACGGGCGGCAAGCTCGTGGAGCCGCAGTTCATTCTCCGCATCTACGACAGGAACGGGAAGATACTCGAGGACAACACGGGCGGGAAGTTCATGTCGAAGGAGGAGTCTCTCAAGGCCGAGAGGGAAGACGCCAGGCTCAGGATTCTGAAAGAGCTCGCCGAGAAGAAGGGCAGGGAGCCCGTGGAAGCGCCTGAATACATCAAGGAAGAGGTGCTCACGGACAAAGGCGATGTAGCGGCGAACGCCGACAACTACGCCTTCCTTACGCCCGAGGAGTTTCTCGGACTATTGAAGGAGCAGTCTGTCGACTTCACGTCCGCGGGAAATTCGAAAGAAACGATCACTCCCGAGACCGCGTTCATTATGACCGACCTTCTTCAGGCCGTCGTGAAGGAGGGCACGGGTATGAAGGCTTTGAGGCTTACGTCGCTCGCCCCTATAGCGGGCAAGACCGGGACCTCGAACGACTTCACTGACGCTTGGTTCGTCGGGTTCAGCCCCAAGATAACAACTGCAGTATGGGTGGGCAGGGACGATCACAAGCCTCTCGGAAGAAAAGAGGCGGGCTCGGCGGCCGCTCTCCCGATATGGATGGACTACATGGAAGATGCCCTCGCGAAATACCCCGGCGGGACGTTCAAGCAGCCCGCGGGTATCAAGATGGTCTCGACGCCTTACGGCAATATCCCCTACAGCCTCGAGTCCTTAAGGGAAGACGTGCTGGATTCGATACGCGACAGGGTCGTGATAGACGGTCAGGAGATAGAGAATTCAGGTATGTACTATCCGAGGGAGTTAGGGGGAGTGCGAAACAGCGAGCCTGAGACCGAGACAGAGATCGACTTTCTCCTCAAGCGTTAATCGAGATCGATATAAGGCTTTATCCCGGCGAGCTTCTTCTCGCCCATCCCGTTTACCTCGAGAAGGTCTGAAGTGTCCCGAAACCTTCCGTTCTCCTTTCTCCATGCGACGATCCTGAGCGCGAGCTTTTCTCCTATTCCCGGGAGTGCTTCGAGGTCCTCCGCGGTCGCCGAGTTGATCCCTATGGGGAGGCCGAGGGAAAGGCTCTTTAGTCCGCTTATTCTGCCTGTCCGGGACTTTCCCCCGTCTTCAAGTATAATTTTATCTCCGCTCTTTAATGCTCTATCAATATTATATAATCGGTTGATTTGAAGAAGTTCGTCCGGACTTTCGAGAGCTTTCACCACGGAAGTGCGCCCGTCGTCTATCTCGATATAGATGCCGTCCGGCATATTGGCAGCTCCCGTATCGCGCGGGAATACGTAGCGGTAATAGGTCTTTGCGAGGAGTATCAGTAGGCAGAGTAGGGCGAGATACAGGAGTGAGTGATTTCTTTTTATAGAAACGCCGCCGTTCGACATTTTTTTTCATCTCGACATTCCCTTTGCATCAGCAAACGAATACCCAACCCGTTCGCCCTGATCCTGTCGAAGGGTTGAACGGGCATCGCTACGTTGAGCAGTGGGATAAAATGTTTATTCTTTGTCATTCCCGACACCGATCGGGAATCCAGTTTTAAATCCCCCTTGATCCCCCTTTTTCAAAGGGGGAGATTCTTATCCCTTCGCCTTAATGCCTTTAATTCCCTCCTTTGAAAAGGAGGACAATTCCGAGCAAAAGAGGAATTGGTCAGTGTTGATAAATGTCAAAGAAATGCCTTAATCAGAGTGACGCAGGTAGTAAACCCAAATGAGGGAGGATTTAGCCTTTCTTTTGTAGGAGCACCATCCCTTCGACCTTGCCGCAATCCTAAAAAAGCCCCTTCGTCAGCCCCCCGTCCACCTGTATAGTAGTGCCCGTGATGTAGCTCGCTCTCTCCGAGGCTAAAAACACGACCAGGCTCGCGAGCTCCTCAGGTTTACCTATGCGTCTCAGCGGAACGTCCGTCTCCATCGAGCCGAGCGCTTCTTCAAGGCTCGTTCCTTCTCTCTTTGCCTTTTCCGAGGCAAGGTGGGTTATCCTGTCCGTGAGTATCCTCCCCGGGCAAACGTTGTTCACAGTAATGTTGTACGGGCCGAATTCGTTGGACAGGGTCTTTGCGAGTCCGATCACTCCCGCCCTCGCCGTATTGGACAGTATCAGCCCGTCTATCGGCTGCTTCACGGCGACTGATGTGATGTTGACGATGCGTCCCCATTTCTCCGCTTTCATGTAGGGCAGGGCGGCCCTGCTGAACGATATAGTGCTGAAGAGATTGAGCTCCACCGCCTTCTGCCAGTCTTCGAGGGAGAAATCGAGGAACGCGCCCGTGGGAGGGCCTCCCGCGTTGTTTACGAGTATGTCAATGCGCTTGTATTTCTTTACCGTCTCGTCGATGACTTTATTGATATCTGCGGTCTTCGATACGTCGCAATCTATCGCCAGCACGTCCGCTTTGGTTTCGGTAATTATCTCCTCGGCCGCCTTATCGAGGTCTTCTTTGCCTCTAGCGCACAACGAGAGCTTCACGCCCTCCCTGGCAAGGCCGAGGGCGACGGCTTTGCCCAGGCCCTTGCTCGACGCGCATACGATCGCTACTTTATCTTTGATTCCTAGGTCCATGATATTTCAATCTGTCATTCTGAACCATGTCCTGAACGCCGTCCTGAACTTGTTTCAGGATTTATTTCAGGATCTATTCAGCATCTCATCTTTTTACAATCTTTTCCAATTCATAGCAATAGTGGTCGAAGCCGCTCCTAACAGGGCAGGGCCCGTTCCGCCCACAGCTAACTATTTGTTTGTCATTCTGAACTACGTTTCTGAACAAGTGCAAGAACCGGACGCTCTTGGACGAATCCAATGATGTAACTATTCTCCGCTTATTCGTTTACCAAACCGAAATATTCAGAATCTCGTCTATCTTAAAACAAAGCCATACGGGAAAGCCTCGTTTCTTTCCACGATCATGCGCTCTTGGACTTTCTGGCCTTAGCCGTGTCCTTTTTAATCGATTCTACGGTGGACGCGCCCGATACGGCCGCGGCTTCGGACGGTAGGCCAGGAATCTCTTTCTTGTCCTTACCCTCGGCGCCGTCTTTCACCGGCGTGCCGATGTCGTTCGCATGAGGGGGTATGCCCGGTCCCTTGGCGTAGTCGGTCGAATACCATCCCGATCCCGTGAGCTGGAACGATGAGAGGGAGATGAGCTTTTCGAGCTTTCCTGTTTTACAGTATTTGCACTTCTTGAGCGGCGGGTCGTTGAACCCCTGGAGTGCTTCCGTTATCCTTCCGCATTTTTTACACTCGTACTCGTAGATCGGCATTGTACTTACCTCATATTGAGAGGGGTTACCTAAAATAAGTTTAAATATAATTGTTCGGGTCGGATTTTCAAGCTTCGGCGCTCGGCTCAATCATACCCGTTCGCCCTGAGCCTGTCGAAGGGTTGAACGGGTTTAACTTCCGCACTGTCGGGTGATTTTTGCTTCTTTTTCGTCAAGGATAAAAAGAGAAATATATCGCTTTGTTATGTATTCCGTAGAAGGGGCGATAGGAGCTTAGGGCAAAAATACAGTAAGAAATTGCACTGTGATAATAGTTAACATAATATATCTTATCGGACATATGCAAATCCAGCCCTGGGACGGCCCGGTTTGTCCCGGAGGCTGTTATACGTATACTATCCCGTACTATGCCTGATCCACCTTCGGATGTCCTCCCGCATAAAAAAGTATGGTTGGCGATTGCAGTTCTTCTTATGCTCTGCCTTTTCAGCAGAGCTGAAATTGCTCTGTCTCAGGAACCCTCCGTCGGCGAGAAAATCGCGCAGGCTTACGGTATCGGCGGCTTCGGGGAAATAGAAGAAATCAAATTCACGTTCAACGTTCGTAAAGGCGAAACCGAAGCGCAAAGGTCCTGGATATGGCAGCCGAAGGCGGACCGCGTCACTTACCATGGAGACGGGAAAACTGACAAAGCGGTAACTTACTACAGGAAGGATTTATCGTCTCCCGGATCGGAATCGCTCGTGGAGATCGATTCGCATTTCATCAACGACCAGTACTGGCTCATTTTCCCCTTTCATCTAGTCTGGGACAAGGACATAACGGTCAAGATCGATCCCGAAAAGGGAAAGTTCCCCATCAGCGGCAGAATTGGCAGGATGGTCAGCGTTGTCTATCCGCCCACGGGCGGCTACACCCCCGGGGACAGATACGATCTGTTTTTAGACGACGACAACACGATTGCCGAATGGATTTACAGGCGCGGCGGCTCCGAGATACCGACTGTGTCCGCTGCGTGGGAAGACAACCGCCGCGTCGGCCCGATTATGCTTTCACTCAATCACCCGGGCGCAGACGGAAAATTCCGCGTCTGGTTTACAGGCGTGGAATTGAAACTCTCTTCCGGGGAGCGGATAAAATTGGACGAGTAGATTTCATCCCTTCTATACGGTTCTTCCATACCTCTTCTGCTTGATGCAGCAACCCGTTCATACTTCGATAACGACATTACAGAATTGGCGTAAAGAAAATCAGCTGTTAACGCGTGCAAAATCTATCAGGGGACGATTCCGAACAAGTGAGGAATCGGATGCCCTTGCTAATAAGTAGCAACGTAAATTCAGCCGGCACGTCAAATCTTCATCGCTCCTTATGCGGGAGGAATTGATGGATTTTAGCGTTAACTTGGGATTTTTAGCCAATTCTGTATAGTCTTGATTTTTGCTTCTTTGTATCAAGACAAAGAAGAAAAAAAATTGCCCTTTTTTTCTTTTGATATGTCATAATACGAAAGCTGCAGCGCCTTCTCACCATTTAGCGATACCGACTATAACTGGTAGAATTGAATGTAATGAGACTCGACGGCAAGAAGGCCCTCGTCACAGGCGGCGCCAAGGGCATCGGTAAAGCCGTAGCCGCTGCCTATCTCAAGGAAGGCGCGTCCGTGATCATATGCGGGAGGAACGAGATAAACCTCAAAGCCGCATGCAACGAGCTAGGCAGATCAGGCGCCGTAGACTACGTAGTCGCGGATATCTCGCAGAGGGACGACGTCAAACGTCTCGCGGAGACGGTCGCTGAAAAATGGGGCTACCTCGACGTGCTCGTGAACAACGCGAGCATACTCGGCGAGCGTAAGCCCGTTTCCGACTATCCGGAAGACGTCTGGGAGGAAGTGATCGACATCAACCTGAACGCGCAGTTCTTCGTAACGAAAGCGCTCCTCCCGCTCCTGATGAAATCCGAGAGCGCATCGATTATAAACGTGAGCTCGAGCGTCGGGAGGAAGGGAAAAAAGGAATGGGGAGCCTACGCCGCGTCCAAGTTCGGGTTGGAAGCCCTTACACAGGTGCTCGCGGACGAATTGGGAGAATCCGGTCCGAGGGTGAACTCCGTGAACCCCGGCGGCACTCGCACCGACATGCGCGCCGACGCCTACCCCGATGAAGACCCGATGTCCCTCCCCTCGCCCGATGATATTTCCCCGGTCTTCGTATACCTCGCGTCCGACGACTCTATCGGCGTCACGGGAAAGGAGTTCAACGCCCGAGACTGGATCGGCGCGAAGTGATTTACGATCGCTAATTTTCTTCACCTCACGTGTCATCCTGTCATTGCGAGGAGCGCTTTATGCCGGCGTCTCGTCCGGCGCAGCTTTAGCGAAGACGGAAGCCTTCAGGAGGAGCCGGATGCGACGCGGCAATCTCAAGAAAAGAGAGATCGCCCGGTTTTCACCCTGTATTCCCAAATTAATCCCTACCGTTGCGTTTGATTCCGATGCTACCTATAATAGATAGCTTCACAACATGCTCAATTTAATTTCGGAGGATGATAAAAATGGCGAATAAAAAAATTCTTGTATTTACTGCTGCGGCATTAATCGGCGCCGCCGTATTAACCTCATGCAACAAAACCGCCGGCACTGGCGCTGCGGAAGATTCTCCTGTCACGCACGGAGAGTACATCGTGAAAATCACTGGCTGCAACGACTGCCACACCCCCGGGTATCCGGAAGCGGACGGCAACCTTCCTGTGAACGAATGGCTTACCGGGAGCCCGCTCGGATGGCGCGGACCCTGGGGAACCACTTATGCGATCAACCTCAGGCTCTTCATGCAGGGCCTGACCGAGGACCAGTGGTTGGCATACGCAAGGTCCGCAAGATCGAGACCGCCCATGCCGTGGTATATACTGCGAGATCTCTCCGATTCGGACCTGGTAGCGATATATAAATTCGTGAGGTCGCTCGGCCCCGCCGGAGAGCCGATGCCCGACTACGTTCCGCCCGACAAGGAGCCGACCGGCCCGTACGTCGAGTTCCCGAGCGCATTCTGAACATGCGGGAATGAGTAACCCTCTCATTGCGAACGAAGCTAACGAAGTTAGCGAAGTGCGGCAATCTCATGAATAAATGCGCGATCGCCACGGTCGCACACTACGCTCCCTCGCGACGACAAACCAGTAGTGTCATTAATCTGGCGTGATAATCACGTACAGCTCCTTCGGCCCGTG
Source organism: Thermodesulfobacteriota bacterium (assembly GCA_040754335.1). NCBI lineage: Bacteria > Pseudomonadati > Thermodesulfobacteriota > Thermodesulfobacteriota bacterium. Next base: position 425,640 of record JBFMCV010000001.1, read on the forward strand.
CACGCCCAGAGTAAGATTAAGCTCAATGTCCGCCGTCCTGCTCGGCCCCGTGATGAATGTCATGCAGCTTGGAACGCTTTGAGTGGTATCGAGCGTTTGTTTAAGTATGATGAATAACTCTCTGATATTGCTCACTATATCTGATTTTTTGACTATTGCAACATGTACCGGAGGAAGGAGAGAGACGCTCCTCGGCCTGTTCTCGTCCGTGAGCAGCACGATTGTCCCCGTATCGGCTATGGCGTAATCCGCCCCCGATATGCCGATCCCGGCTTCTGCTATCTCGTTCTTATCGTTGGATTTTATTTCCCGCAGCCCTTTCCCTTTCAGAAAATCAGTCAACCCCAGTGACCTTAGATATTCGGTGTCCCATATCGCAAACGATAGTGCTCGTTTCCTGCGCGCGAGCTCGATTATATAAGCTTTTAACTCCACTTCGGTCTCGATTTGTTGAACCTCTGTATTAACATTAAGCAGTTCTTTAATAAATAACTCTACCAGCCTCTCTATATGCAATAATCTGTCTCTTTTGAGATCCTCAGCTTCTTTCCCGAAGTCCCGATCTCCGTTCCGTGATAAAATTCCCCCCTCTTTACGCGCCGTGTCTCCGTACAGGCCCTTTTTTATGTTCCTCAGTATCTCTTCACGGGAATCATTTTTCATTTCGTACTCCCCTCCCCTATTTCCTTTCTCAACTCCTTCCACCTCTCCCTGAACGGTATCTCCGCTATCGCCGGGAAATCCCTGTCCCGAGTCCATCTCGAAAACGGATACGGCAGCGATCCGAGACCTCCGCTCTCCCCCCTGTAAGGCATCTGTACGTAGTACATTAGCGAGGAGAAAAACCCGTAGAGTCTCTCGTGCGTGACTATGGTCCTCCAGAGCCTGAACGCTAGACGCTCGAAGAAGAGTTCCCGTCCTTTGCCTGTCTCTGCTTTTGTCTCCTTTACTTCATGCCTGAGCTCGAGGAGGACCTTCGGGAAATCTATTTTCACCGGGCACACGTCCCTGCACGCGCCGCATAGGGAGGACGCGAACGGCAGCTCGGGCGCTTTATCTATACCCAGGAGCTGCGGATTTATTATCGCCCCTATGGGGCCCGAATAGACCCACCCGTACGAGTGCCCGCCCACCTTCCTGTATACAGGGCAGTTGTTGAGGCACGCCCCGCACCTTATGCAGTAAAGCGACTCCCTCGTTTCCCCGTTCGCGAGAATACCCGATCGCCCGTTGTCCAGCAGCACCAGGTGGAATTCCTCGGGGCCGTCGGCGTCGCTTTCTCTACGCGGGCCCGTTATGAACGAGACGTACGTCGAGGACTTCTGCCCAGTCGCGCTCCTCGCGAGCAGCGTGAGGAAAAGCGAAAGGTCGTTATAGCGCGGGATTATCTTTTCTATGCCCATGAGCGCTGCGTGAATTCGCGGGACGGTTGTTGTCAGTCGCGCGTTCCCCTCGTTCTCGACTATCACGATTGTCCCCGTCTCTGCCACGGCGAAATTGGCCCCCGACACTCCCATCCCCGCGCTCAGGAACTCGCTCCTCATCCTCTCCCTCGCGACCTTGGTCAGATCGGCGGGGTCGCTCATGTACGGTACGCCCAGCTTCTCCGAGAAAAGCCTCGATATGTCGTCCTTCGTCTTGTGCACGGCCGGGGCGATTATGTGCGAAGGGTGCTCGCCTGCCAGCTGAATGATGTACTCGCCGAGGTCCGTCTCGACGGCCCTTATGCCTGCCCTTTCGAGATTGCTGTTCAGCTCCACCTCTTCGGTTGCCATCGACTTGCTCTTGACGACGGAGTTCACGCCGTTCTTACGCGCGATCTCTATTATTATCCTGCACGCTTCCTCGCCGTCCTTTGCCCAGTGGACGTGCCCGCCTGCCTTCTTCACGTTCTCTTCGAGCATGATGAGATATCTGTCGAGGTTTTCTATCGTCTCTTTCTTTATTTCCCTCGCGAGCGTCCTGAGCTCGTCCCACCCCGGCACCTCCGAGCTCGCCTTGTTCCTCGCCGACCTGAAGCGGTTGGTCACGTTGACGAGCGCATGCTGGAGCTTCTCGTCCCCGACCGCTCTTTCGGAATCAGTCTCGAAATTTATCCTCTCGTATGTCATCGTCCTAACCTAGTCGCCCTCGCTCCCTGTGTGCGCGAGCAGCTCAGCCAAGTGCATCACCCTCACGGGTATCTTCCTTCTCGAAAGCGCCCCCCCTATGTTCATGAGGCAGCCCATGTCGGACGATATGACGGTGTCCGCTCCGCTTCCGATGATGCAGTCTATCTTTTCGTCGAGCATAGAGACCGACACGCGGGGGAATTTTACGGAGAACGTGCCACCGAACCCGCAGCACGCGTCGTGCATCTCCATCTCCCTGAATTCAATCCCCCTGACCGCCTCAATTAATCTCCTCGGCTCGTCCTTCACTCCGAGCTCCCGGAGCAGATGGCAGGAGTCGTGGTACGTGACGACGCCCTTATAACTCGCCCCCACGTCGGCTCGCTTCATCACATTTACTAGAAACTCGGAGAATTCGTAGGTCTTGTTCGCTATAAGGGCTAATTTGTTCAGTTGTATCGGGCTATTAGACAGTAATTCTTTATAAAATACTTTAAGCATGGTAGTGCACGATCCCGAGGGGCAAACTATGTACGTTTCCTCGTCTCGCCTCTCTTGTAGCGCGTTCCCGAATATCGAAATGAACCTCTCGGCGACCGCCTGTGCATCCTCCCTGTACCCGCTGTTGAATGCCGGCTGGCCGCAGCACGTCTGGGCAGCCGGGAATTCGACGTCCACACCGAGCCTGTCGAGCACCCTGACCATCCCCTCCCCTACCCCGGGGAAAAACGTATCGACGAGACATGTGACGAAGAGATACACTCTCATGGCGGGCCTTAATACGGTTAATTCGAGTCCGTAAGGATTCATTATCAACGATGATCGGGCTTATTTCAATTAGCGGTGATTATACGAATCTGTTAGATTAATCACGGGCCTCGTTTATTTTAGGCCTGTGTTCGCAACCCGGAGCCGATTAATGAGATACAGAGAGCTTCCCCTGCCCCCTCACTTCAATCCAGAAAGAACGGGAGAGGTCTTCCGTGTGGAGTATGAGAATATTTCGCGGCTCGCTTCCGTATGGGCCGGCAGGCACGGGATCAAGCCGTCTTCAGCGGACGAATTCAGGGTGTCGCTCATCATCGTCGACGCTCAGAACACGTTCTGCATACCGGGGTTCGAGCTCTTCGTCGGCGGGCGCACCGGGAGAGGGGCGGTCGACGACAACACGAGGCTCTGCGAGTTCATATACAGGAACGCGGGCCTCATCACGGAGATCGCGCCCACCATGGACACCCACCAGGCGATACAGATATTCCACGCCATATTCTTCGTGAACGATAAGGGAGAGCACCCCGCCCCTTACACGCTGATTTCCATCGGAGATATAGAGGAAGGCAAGTGGAAGTTCAACGGCAGGATCGCGGGCAGCTTGGCGTACGACGAAGACTATATAAAGCGTCACCTCCTTCATTACACGAAGGAGCTTAGAAAGTCAGGCAAGTATCAGCTCACTGTATGGCCGTATCACGCGATGCTGGGAGGCATAGGCCACGCGCTCGTGTCGTCCGTAGAGGAGGCGGTGTTCTTCCATACGATCGCGCGCTACAGCCAGCCTGACATACACGTAAAGGGCGACCACCCGTTGACCGAGCACTACTCCGTCCTCGGTCCCGAGGTAGAGACGGGGCCCGACGGTCAGCCGCTTTCGCTGAGAACGGAATCTCTCTTCCAGAAACCCGCCGCTTCGGAATCGATATACGGCAAGCTCTCGGAATTCGACGCCGTGATAATCGCCGGGCAGGCGAAGAGCCACTGCGTCGCGTGGACTATAGCCGACCTTTTGAAGAAAGTGATGGCCGGTGACGCGAGCCACGTCGAGAAGATATATCTCTTGGAAGACTGCACGTCGCCAGTCGTCGTGCCCGGCGTCATAGATTACACCGAAGACGCCGACAAAGCCTTCGCCGAATTCTCCGCGGCCGGCATGCACGTCGTCCGCTCCACCGACCCCGTCGAATCCTGGCCTGGGATAAAGCTATGAAGGGAACGCAATGCCTATTTCCCCCATTCGTCCTCATATTAGTCTCCTCCCCTTTGAGGGACGGTTCTGAGCGTGCGTAAGAACCGGTCGTAGCCACAACGAAGCCGACTTAGCCAATCAACTATAGGCACATTGCTGCTTAAACCAAATCAGGATTAAGGTGGGGTGATACACCCGTTCGTCCTGAGGCGCAGAATCTGCGCTCATATACGATTCCTCTATCACTCCTCAGCCTTCGCAAAACAAAGGAGCCAAGATAATACTGATCTGCGAGCCTGTCCTGAGCGGAGTCGAAGGGTCGAAGGACGTAGTTTTTATTTCCCCCTCCCCATCGAGGAACGATTGTGAGCGAGCGAACAATCGGACACCACCGAACAGAGGCACGGAAGAACTTGACCCTTTAGCTCGAAATTACTTAAACCAAAACAGGGTTAGGGTGAGGGGGTACCTTAAAAATATAGCATAACATTCCCGATTGAGCGCCCAGGCCTTTATGTTATATTGCTTTAAACGAGTAGGAGGCGATCATGAGCTCAATATTCACGAGAATAATAAACAGAGAAATACCCGCCGCAATCGTATACGAAGACGACGAGTGCATCGCGTTTAAGGACATAGACCCGAAAGCACCCGTCCACATTTTGCTCGTTCCCAAAAAAGAGATACCCTCGCTCGCGGAAGTGACCGATAAAGACAAATCTCTCCTCGGGCATATGCTCGTGAAGGCTTCCGGGATAGCGAAGGATCAGGGCGTATCCGATTCGGGCTACCGCATAGTCATCAATACGCACGGGGAAGGCGGCCAGGAGGTCTATCACGTCCATCTGCACATCCTCGGCGGCAGGCAGATGACCTGGCCCCCGGGGTAGCGCAGTTTTCTAAAAATAATTCAAAATCCGTTCGTCCTGAGCCTGTCGAAGGACGGAGCTTTTTCCCGACATTCACAGAATCGGCGTTAAGAAATATCTTATTAGGCGTAAAAATCTTTTAGGGGACGAATGCAAGCAGGTGCGCATTCGGACGCCCTATCCTACTAAGTGATGATGTCTTAGTCTTGCAACAATGATAATTAGGGTGGGATTAAAAGATTTTAGCCGTAATAAGATATTTTAGCCAGGATTCTGTGCGGGTGAGCACCCGCAGGCAAACGATCTTTAACCTCTGCTTCCGATCAATTTCTACGATTCTTATATTTGCACCTGTAGTTACTTAACAATCATAAAACACACTTCGTGTGTGATTTTTGCTTTTTTTCATCAAGGAAAAGAAGGAAGAAATTGTTTGCTCTTCTTTTTCGACAACATAGTGTGACGGAGTGGGTGCTCCTAACCCAACCCCAGCGCCTCTGCATCCCTGTCCGAAAGGAACCCTCCGTCGGATCGTTCCCTCACGGTGCCGTCCCTCTTCCACGAACGCTCGCACCTCGGCTCATCCTTGAGGTCGTTGATCGTGATTATGAGATCCTCTCCCTCTCCTACCGAGAACCTGCTCACGCCTGAGAGGTCCGCGAGCTCTGGCTCGAACGGTTTGATCCTGGAGTATTGTTCCGGTTCGAGCTGAACGTCCACCCCTGTGTCGAGAGGGTTCGACACCCCCTGAGACTCCTTCGCATCTTCGAGCGCTTTCAGCACCTTCCCCCTCAGGTCCATCACCATGTCCCAGTTGGGGTCCGTATCGATTTCTATTTCCTCGGGCATGCCGAGCAGGTGAACGCTTTCGGCGGAGTCTGTTTTAAGGCCCCTGAGAGATAGATACGCCTCGTCCGCCGTATGCGCGAGTATGGGTGCGAGAAGTCTTATGAGTGCATCAGCAATGTGATACATCGCAGTCTGGCTCCTCCTCCTCTTCCTGCTCCCGCCCGCCTCGCAATAGAGCCTGTCCTTGGTCGCGGCAAGGTAGACCGCGCTCAGCGTGTCGAAGCAGAAATCGAATATGAGCTCGCTCGCCCTCTTGTACTGAAAACCCTCATAGGCTTCCTTTGTCTCGCGTACGAATTTTTGAAGCTCACCCATCGCCCAGCCGTCTATCGAATGCCTGTCTTCTTCGGAGAATGTAACGCTGTCCTTCGCCGGATCGAAATCGTATATATTGCCGAGCAGGAACCTTATCGTGTTCCTTACCTTCCTGTATTCCTCGCCCGCAACTTTGAAGAACTCCCAGTCGACCTTTATGTCGTTCGTGTATTTGAGAGAGCTCACCCACCACCTGCATATGTCTGCGCCGTGCTGCTTGAGCAGCTCATCCACCTCGAGCGCGTTCCCTCCGGACTTGCTCATCTTCCTCCCGTGAGCGTCCACCATGAAGCCGTGCGTGAGGAGCGCCTTGAAGGGAGGCCTTCCGGTCACTCCGAGAGCCGGCAGGAGCGAGAGCTGGAACCAGCCCCTGTGCTGGTCTGAGCCTTCGAGGTATAAGTCGGCGGGGTACCCGATGCCTCTCGCTTCGAGCACGGAGTGCCAGGACGAGCCTGACTCGAACCACACGTCGAATATGTCCATCCCTTTTTTAATGTTTTTGAGCGCGCCTTTCTTTTTTGCCCAATCGGGCGCGTTCTTGTCTTTGCCGGGGTCGTAGCCTTCTAGTATTTCCTCCTCGCTCGCCTGAAACCAGTAATTGGCGCCCTTCTGTCTTATCTTTTCTATCACGGTATTGACTGAATCCGGTGTGAGCAGCGTCTCGCCCTTTTCGTTCATGAAAGCCGGTATGGGGAGCCCCCATGCCCTCTGCCTGCTTATGCACCAGTCGGGTCTCGCTTCGAGCATCCCCCGGAGCCTGTTCCTCCCCCACTCGGGGTAGAACTCTATCCCGCTCCGCGAGTATTCGAGGGCGAGCTCCCTGAGAGTCCCTCCGAATTCCTCGATGCGCTTGTCTACGCCAATGAACCACTGCTCGGTCGCCCTGAATACCGTGGGCGATTTGCTCCTCCAGTCGTGGGGATAGCTATGCAGGTATTCTTCTTCGTAATAGAGGTTCCCCGAATCCCTCAGGCGGTCGATTATTATTCCGTTCGCCTCCCATACGTCATACCCGCGTATCCATTCGGGGACCGTGTCGTCGAACGTGCCGTCTTCGAGCACCGGGCAGTATATGTCGAGCCCTTCCCTGAGCCCCGTCTGATAGTCTTCTATGCCGTGGCCGGGAGCCGTGTGAACGAGCCCCGTGCCTTCGTCGAAAGTTACGTACTCTGCGAGCACCACCCTCCCCGTCCTTCCAGCGAACGGGTGCCTGTACGTCACGGATATATCGCGCATATCCTGCCCGGTGCAGGTGCCCAGCTTCTCGTATTCCGCCGTCCCGGTCTTTTTGAACACGTTCTCTGCAAGGTTCTCGACGATTACGACATAGAATTCCTTTCCGTCTTTCCTGACCCGGTAGAGGCCGTACTTACCCTCAGGCGACGCTGCGACCGCGAGGTTCGCGGGAAGCGTCCACGGCGTCGTCGTCCATATCATGAGCGACGGAGACGCGTCCGGGGGGAGATTAAGCTTTGCGGGAAGGCCTTCAGGGTTATCTATTTCGAAGAGGACGTAGATGCTCGCGTCGTTCCTGTCGTAGTATTCGAGCTCCGCGTCCGCGAGCGCAGTGCGGTTCTCTATCGACCAGTGGACGGGCTTGAGGTCCCTGTATACGAGCCCTCTTTCCAGGAGCTTCGAGAAGACCTCGAGCACGCCCGCTTCGTAGTCGGGGGTCATTGTGAGGTACGGGTGCTCGTAGTCCCCGATCGTCCCCAGGCTCTGCATCTGTCCCGACTGGAGCTTCACGTACTTCTCGGCGTACGACTGGCATTTGTACCTGATTTTTATCTTGGAGAGGTCTTTCGCCTCGTCCCCCGTCTCCTTCATCACCTTGTGCTCTATCGGCAGGCCGTGGCAGTCCCACCCCGGGACGAAATCGACGTCGTAGCCGAGCATGGTCTTCGACCTCACTACTATGTCCTTGAGCACCTTATTGAGCATGTGTCCCAAATGTATCGGCCCGTTCGCATAAGGCGGGCCGTCGTGGAAGACGAATTTTTCGAGCCCCTTCGATTTTTCCCTCATCCTCTCGTAGAGCCTTACCTTTTTCCACCTCTTCTGGTACTCGGGCTCTTTCTGGTTGAGGTTGGCTTTCATCGGGAATTCTGTCCTCGGAAGGTTGAGCGTGTCTTTATAATTTATTTTCTTCGCCTCCGACATCGGATGCTTTCTCCTTAAGGGGTAAAAACTACACTATACGGGATAATATTCAATCTTTGGTGGTCGTTGGAATAAATTCCTGACCTTGAGATGGAGAAATATTATTCATCACGGGGGGAAATGCAAGCTTCACGCCTTACTGGTCGACTATCTCTTCTAACTGCCTGAGGAGGTTCCGGGAGAATATCACCCAGTCCTCCCATGCCTCCATATATTCCTTATCCTCTTCGACCCTCTTCAAGAGCTTGAACCCTATGTTCGTGTCCTCGACCTGAAACACCTCGTCCCCTTCGAGCTTCTGCCTCAGGATGTCCACGTATCTTTTGAGCAGCCTGAGCTTTTCGTCGCTCCCCTCCCTGAACTCGGCTATGAAATAGCCCCTGGACTGGGCGGTCGGCATCTGCATTATGTTGCTCTCCTGAAAGTAAATCCCCTTGTTCAGGGTCTCGGCCTTCATCGAAATGAATAACTCCATATATCACTCACACGCGGGCAAATTCAACTCTATTGTATTTTCATCCGGCTCGGGATGTCAAGACTATTTATCATAAGAATATATTGATTTGAATCACTTGTGGACGGATAATTATCATGATATAACGGTGCCGCAATGAAAAAGCTGCAGGATAAAGTCGCTGTCATAACCGGAGGCACGGGAGGTCTCGGAAAGGCCGTGGTTTCCCTGTTTCTCGCGGAGGGTGCATACGTTCTCAGCACTTACATCGACGACGCCGAGCTCGAGGGGTGCCTGGGCCTGAGGGACGAGTACAAGTCGAGGGTCGTTTTCGGCAAGGCGAACGTCACGAAGGCTTCCAATGTCGCAAACGTAGCTCAGAAGACCATAGAGAAGTTCTCGCGCATAGATATTCTCGTGAATCTGGTCGGCGGCTTCGCTCAGTCCCCGCTCGCAGATACGGACGAAGAGGCCTGGGACACTATGATGAACACGAATCTGAAATCCGCGTTCCTCACTTCGAGGAGCGTCATCCCCCATATGATAAAACAGGGCCGGGGGAGCATCGTGAACATCGCATCCCGTCCCGCGCTCAAGGGCTCTCCCGGTCTCGCGGCATACGGCGCGTCCAAGGCGGGAGTGCTCAACCTCACGCAGTCCATGGCCGAGGAGCTGAAAGAGCACAACATAAACGTAAACGCAGTAATCCCGGGGACGATAAACACTCCGGCCAACAGGATGATAATGCCTGACGCCGACTTCAGCAAATGGGTGGACCCCGAAGATATAGCGAAGGTCATCGCGTTCCTCTGCTCCGACGACGCGCGGGCCGTAAGCGGCGCCGCTATACCGGTGTACGGAAAGTCCTGAGTGAGGTCTGCATCTCGTCTGTAGAAATCAGCCTGAGACGTCAGACATATCAGTAAATATGTAATCGAGGAGTTTCTGACCGAAATCGGAAGCCGTCTTTATATCGTCCCTCGATATATCGACGTTGTTAAGGTACTGGAGCCTGAGGACATCCCCATCCGCGTATTCGGGGATCAGGCACCCGAAGAAAAATCCTAGCCCCCGCGCAGCCGAGGCGACGTAGCCCGCCCCCTTCTGACGTAGCGGAATATCGACGTATATGCAATCGAACCTCTCGTGCGCGAGATGCTTCAGCTGGAACTGTATCTCCTTCACCGTCATCCTCCCCGCCCTGTCTATATGAATGATGGCCTGGTTGTGGTCGTGCCTGATTGAAACAGTAGTGCGGCCGTTCTGCTTTCCTTTGTAACCCGTCTCCTCGTCCTCTACCGTCAATTTTCTATCGAACCCGATGCGTCCGTATATTCCGGCGATAATTTCCTTGTAAACTTGAGGGACATAGACCGTCTCTCCGGCGCTCCCCGTTACGGGGGTGAACATCATCGCCACCGACTGCCGTCTCGGCCTCTCCGACTCCGAAATATTGCGGAACGAGACCGTTCCCGGGCTGTATCCGAGGAGGAACCCGGTCTCCCTCCCGCCGAGCTCTATACTCCCCTTCTGGCTGTAAGGATGCACCGTGACGGCCTCCCCGTAGATGCCGGCCACGTTCATTGAAGCGACACGGTCGATGAGATAATTTTTCATCATCTGGAATATGCCCCTCCCCCTGTATCGGGGGTCTACGACCGCTTCGCCCGACTCCGCGACCCTGGCTCCGGGCTTACTGAATATGAACCCCACGTGCCCGATGATTTGTTGAGCGCTGTTGTAAGCCGCGGCGGACAGCATGATCCCTGACGCTAGCCGCGCCTCTATCTGCTCGGGGTAATACATGAATTCGTTCGCGTACGTATAGCCGTAGCATTTGTAAACGAGCCTCACGAGCTCGTGAATTTTATCCATGTCCAGCATGCCGACCGTGATCTTCTCGCCGGCCGGAGCCTCCTTCGCTTTCACGTGCTCGTGGTGCTCCGATATGTCCATGACGCTCCTGATGTCCGTCGCGGGCAGGTTCTTCACTATCTCCGTCCTGTTTCCCCCGGTGCCGAGCGTCGCGAAATGCACCTCGTCCGCGTAATGCCGCGTGAGGTACGAGCCGAACCTCTTTTCCTCACCCCGCTCGAGCTTCTCGTAATCGAACGGCAGCCCCTTGTCTTCTATCGCGACGACGAGCGCGTGGAGACGTTTCGATATAATGACGTCGATCGGTTTCGTCCTCTCCCCTTCGAATCCGAATTTCACGATGTTGTCTATAATATCGACGAGCACCTTGTCCAGTTTCTCGGTATCTCTCCTGCCTATGCCGCACGACTCCGCGATGTCGGCGACCATGTCCGAGAGAGCGACGATGATGGGTTTCTCAGGCAGTATCGAAACTCGCGCCAAATCAATGTCTATATTTTTCACTTCGGGCAATTCTGGGCTCATGCTGGTGTCGGCTCCGGTGGCTGGCTATTTTTTCGAAGGCCTGTAAATGTGGGTGCTGCTTCCGTCGAACGCTTCGGCTGCTTCCATAAGGGTCTCCGAGAGAGTCGGGTGAGGGTGTATGCTCAGGGCGATGTCGTATGAGAGCGCCCCCATTTCGACGGCCAGCACTCCTTCCGCGATTAGCTCTCCCGCGCCTGCTCCCGCTATGCCTACGCCGAGGACGCGGCTGGTCTCAGACTCGATTATGAGCTTCGTAACGCCGTCCTGCCTCCCGAGAGTGGCGGCCCTCCCAGACGCCCCCCAGGGGAACCTCGCGACCGATACGGCTATCTTCCTTTCTTTCGCCTCGGTTTCAGTGAGGCCGCACCACGCGATCTCTGGGTCGGTGAATACAACTGCGGGTATGGCGTTCGGCGTGAACGCCGACCTCTTCCCGGCGATGACTTCCGCAGCGACCCTCCCCTCGTGGGTCGCCTTGTGGGCGAGCATCGGCTCGCCAGCCACGTCCCCTATCGCGAATATATTCGGCTCGGCGGTCCTCCTCTCCCCGTCAACGCGTATAAAGCCCTTTCCGTCCGTTTCAACGTTCGTGTTCTCGAGTCCAAGTCCTTCCGAGTTAGGCTTCCTGCCCACCGAAACGAGCACCTTGTCGAAGGCCATTTCGGTCTTTTCCTTCCCTCCCCTTTCGAGCTCGACGAGGAGCCCGTTCCCGATCTCCTTTACGCCGACGACCTTGGTATCGAGCATTATGTCCTTGTAAATTTCTTCCGACCTTTTTTGAAGCACCCTCACGAGGTCCCTGTCCACGCCGGGCATGAGCCCCCCTGTCATCTCGACGACGGACACCTCCGTGCCTAAAGCGGAGTAGACCGTGCCAAGCTCGAGCCCAATATACCCTCCCCCGACTACGAGCAACGTCTTTGGTATATCGGGGAGGTCGAGCGCTGACGTGGAATCGAGAATGTTACCGGACGCGCCGAGGCCCGGGATAACAGCAGGGCGCGAGCCCGTCGCAATCACCGCGTTCTCGAATTTCAGTGACTCTGTTCCACCCTCATTGGTTTTAATTTCGAGAGTGTGTGAATCGATGAACCTCGCCCTGCCCTTTATGTATTTGATCTTCCTCTGCTTCGCGAGCTGTCCGAGTCCCCCGACGAGCTTACCGACCACTTCGTCCTTCCATTCCCTGAGCCGCGATATATCGACTGCGGGCTTTTCAAAAGTGATGCCGAAACGGGACGCCTCCCCGGCCTCGGTTATGACCTTGGCCGCATGGAGGAGCGCCTTCGATGGTATGCATCCCCTGTAAAGGCACACGCCGCCCGGATTCGTCTCCGGGTCGATAACCGTTACGTCTAGGCCGAGGTCTGCCGCGAGGAACGCCGCCGGATACCCCCCCGGCCCGGCCCCGATTACCGCTACCTGTGTTTTATTTTCTTCCGTCATATAGGTTTAAAATATTTCTGTGACAAAAACATAAAACACACTACGTGTGTGCCTGTCAGCCCTCGAGAGAGAGCTTGAAGGGCTCTTCTAACACCTCGACGATCCATCTCAGGAACCTCACGGCGTCCGCCCCGTCGATGAGACGGTGGTCGTATGAAAGAGAGAGCGGGAGCATGAGCCTCGGCTGGAGCTGTCCCTCGATATACACGGGCTCGAGAGACGCCCTCGATACGCCGAGTATCGCGACCTCGGGCGAATTTATCACGGGCGTGAAATACGTCCCTCCTATCCCTCCGAGGTTCGTTATAGTGAACGTCCCTCCCTGAAGCTCCTCGACAGTTATTTTTTTCGTCCTCGCTTTTTCGGACAGCACGCGGAGATCGACCGAGAGTTCCTCTATGTTCTTCCTGTCGGCGTCCTTTATGACGGGGACGAGAAGCCCCCTGTCCGTATCTACGGCGACCCCGATGTTGTAGTATTTCTTGTACACGATCTCGCCCTTCCCCATGTCGATCGAGGCGTTAAACTGCGGGAATAGCTTGAGCGCGGATGAAACGGCCTTGAGGAGGATCGAGGTCATGGTGAGCTTGCCGCCCAGGCTCTCGACTTCCTTCCCGTAATGCTTCCTCAGTTTTTCGAGCTCCGTTATGTCGGCCTTGTCGTGCTGCGTTACGTGGGGGGCTTTCCATGCCTCGCTCAGGCGCTCCGCCGTGAGCCTCCTCACCCTCGTCATCGCTACCCGCTCTGTCTCGCCGTACTTGTCGGCTGACGGAGCGGCTTCCGGAGAGGGTGCCTTTTCTTCGGCCTCTCTTGCTTCAGGCGCGGGCTCGGCTTCCTCTGGAGCCTCCTTCATCCTGGGAACCTTTAAGTCCTTTTCCGTAATGCGCCCGCCCGGCCCCGTGCCCTTGACCCTCGTTATGTCTATCCCCATCTCCCGCGCCTTTCTCCTCACGGTAGGCGATGCAGGGACGATCTGCGCGGCCGTCTCCTCTCTTCTTTCGATCTCTTTTGCCTTTTCAACCTTCTTCTCCTGAGCCGGTATTCTTTCAGCCTTCTTTGCGGGTTCTTCTTTTCTCGGTGCGGCTTCTTTTACTTCTTCTTTCTTCTCCGCTCCTTCCGTAGGCTCCTCTTTCTTTGCGGGTTCCATAGCCTCGTATTCAACTTTTTTCGGCGGCGCCTCTTTTTTTACTGCTTTTACTTCAGCCGCCTTTTCTACTTCACCCGCGCCGTCCTCGATCGTGACGAGGAGCTGGCCTATCTTTATCGTCTCCCCTTCCTTCACGTGCACCCCTTTGATCACGCCCGCGGAGGGCGAAGGTATCTCGAGCGCGGCCTTGTCCGTCTCGAGCTCCATGAGCGCCTGCTCTTTCTCGACTTTATCGCCGGGCGATACGTACACCCTCACCACGTCCCCCGTCTCAATGTCCTCGCCCAGGTCGGGCAGTCTGAATTCGATGGCCATGCTATATATGCCTCAAAGTATAGTCACTATTTTTATAACATATTCCTGTATAGATTCTAAATGCAAAAAAGGTAGATGTTGATTAGTCGAAGCGGGACATTTTGTCATTCCCGAATAACGGTTCTGAATGTGTGCAAGAACCGGTCGCCCTCGATTAATTGCACGTAAGCATCTTTATTCTGACGCATTTGTATCACAAGCCAAAACGAATCGGGAATCCATTTCTTTAATCTTGCATCTTGTATCCTGAATCTTGAATCCTGTTTGTAGGAGCGGCTTCCAGCCGCGATTTCTTTCTATCCCCTCCTTTTTTCAAGGAGGGGGTTAAAAATCATTTCCCCCTTTGGAAAAGGGGAACAATTCCGAGCAAGCAAGGAATTTGTCGGAGTTGATTAAAAGCAAAGAAGTCCCATAATCGAAGTGACACGGTATTTGAAACCGGAGTAAGGGGGATTTATTTTTCAATCTTTCATCCTGAACTGCGGTTCTGAGCTAGCGTAAGAACCGGACGCCAGTGGTTGAATCAAATGATGTAACTTTTGTCTGCTCATTCGTATATCAAAACAAAATATTCAGCGTCTCGTCTTTGCCTTTCCTTGTATGAAACAAAAATACCGGAAATGCATTCAAGCAATCAGCGGGTTCGCCTTCCCCGGATTGATGTCGAGGTCCTTTATCGCTTTCTCGACCACGTCCGTCGCTATCTTCTTCTCCCACGTGAGCGACGCGAGCACTGCGAGCGTCACGTACCTCCAGTCGACCTCGAAAAAGTCCCTGAGCGCCTTCCTGCTCGCGCTCCTTCCGAAGCCGTCCGTGCCTAAAGACACGAGCGGGCGCGGGAGCCACTGCGAGATAGAATCGGGCAGAGCCATCACGTAATCGGACGCCGCGACGAAAACGCCCGGCGCGTCTTTTACGCACCGGCTTATATAAGGCACCCTTTTTATCTCCGAAGGATGGAGCATGTTCCACCGCTCGTTCTCGCATCCGTCCCTGTAGAGCTCCTTGTAGCTCGTTACGCTCCACACGTCCGCTGCGACCCCGTACTTCTCCCCGAGCACTACCTGTGCCTTCAGCACCTCGTTGAGTATCGTCCCGCTCCCGAAGAGCTGCGCATGTAGCTCCGCATCCTTGAGCCCGGACTCCCTGAATTTATACATCCCCTTCAATATCCCCTCCCTCGCGCCTTCGGGCATCGGAGGCTGTGTGTAAGGCTCGTTCATTACGGTCAGGTAATAGAATATGTTCTCCTGGTTCACGTACATCCGCCTTAAGCCTTCCTCGATGATGACGGCGATCTCGTATGCGTACGCGGGGTCGTACGCCTTGAGATTCGGCACGGGGTATGCGAGCAGGTGGCTGTGCCCGTCCTGGTGCTGGAGCCCCTCGCCCGCGAGCGTCGTCCTCCCCGATGTGCCGCCAACCATGAAGCCCTTCGCCCTCGAGTCCCCCGCCGCCCATACGAGGTCGCCCACCCTCTGGAAGCCGAACATCGAGTAGAAGATGAAAAAAGGTATCATGTTGATGCCGTGCGTGGCGTACGCCGTGCCGGCCGCTATGAACGACGACATGGAGCCCGCCTCCGTTATCCCTTCTTCCAATATCTGCCCGTCCCTCGCCTCCTTGTAGAAGAGAAGCGTCGCGGCGTCGACAGGCTCGTAGAGCTGGCCCACGTGCGAGTATATCCCGACCTGCCGGAAAAGAGACTCCATGCCGAACGTGCGGGCTTCGTCGGGCACTATCGGCACAATGTACTTCCCTACGTTCTTGTCCTTGAGGAGCTTCGACAGCATGCGGACTATAGCCATCGTCGTCGCGACGGGCCTCTCGCCCGAGCCCTTGTGGAACTCCTCGAATATCGTCGGCGAAGGCGGCTCCAGCGGCTCGCAATTGACCTCTCTCTTCGGCAGATAACCTCCAAGCTCGCGTCTCCGCTCCTGGAGATACTTTATCTCCGGGCTGTCGTCGGGCGGCCTGTAGAACGGCGCGCTTACGACCTGCTCGTCGGACAAGGGTATGCCGAACCTCGTCCTGAATTCCTTAAGCTCGTCCTCGTTCAGCTTCTTCTGCTGGTGCGTTATGTTCCTGCCTTCCCCGGCCTCTCCGAGGCCGTAGCCCTTTATCGTCTTGGCCAGTATCACCGTGGGAGCGCCCTTATGCTCGACGGCGGCTTTATAGGCGGGGTAGATCTTTTCAGGATCGTGCCCTCCCCTCCTCAGCTTCACTAGCTCCTCGTCCGTGAGGTCTTTCACCATTTCGAGTAGCCTGGGGTCCGTCCCGAAAAAGTGCTTGCGTATGTAGTCCCCCGACTCGACCGTGTATTTCTGGTATTCCCCGTCGACGACCTCGCCCATGCGCTTGACGAGCACGCCGTCCTTGTCCTTGGCCAGGAGCGGGTCCCAGTTGCTTCCCCAGATGACTTTTATCACGTTCCACCCCGCCCCCCTGAATATCGCTTCGAGCTCCTGAATTATCTTGCCGTTTCCCCTCACTGGGCCGTCAAGGCGCTGGAGGTTGCAGTTGACGACGAATATGAGGTTGTCGAGCTTCTCCCTCGCCGCAAGCGTTATAGCGCCCAACGCCTCGGGCTCGTCGCACTCGCCGTCACCTAGGAATGCCCACACCTTTGCGTCCGAGGGCTCCTTGAACCCCCTGTCTTCGAGATAACGGTTAAACCTCGCCTGATAGATGGACATGATCGGGCTCAGCCCCATCGACACGGTCGGGAACTGCCAGAACCCCGGCATGAGCCACGGGTGCGGATAGGAAGGGAGCCCCCCGCCGGGCAGGAGCTCGCGCCTGAAGTTTTGCAGGTCCTCGATGGTGAGACGGCCTTCGAGAAAGGCCCTCGCGTATATTCCGGGCGAGGCGTGCCCCTGAAAATAGACGATGTCCCCCTCCTTGTTCCCGTTCTTAGCCCTAAGAAAATGGTTGAAAGCTACTTCGTAAAGTGCTGCCGCCGAAGCATAAGTTGAAATGTGGCCGCCGATTCCTTCCTCTATTCTGTTCGCCCTCACGACCATAGCCATCGCGTTCCACCTGATGATGCTCCTGATGATCCACTCCAGCCCCTGATCCCCCGGATACGGGGGCTGCATATCGACCGGGAACGTGTTTATATAGGGCGTGTTGGCGGTAAAGTACGTCTTCACCCCCTTTTTCTGTGCGTGTATCTGGAGGATTTTCAAGAGCTTGCTTACGCGCTCGGGCCCGCCTGTCTTGAGGACGTAATCGAGAGATTCCATCCACTCCCTGTTCTCGATCTCTTCGGGACTGAGCTTCTCTTTGTCGGTGTTTTCATCCATTGGTCAGACCCGGCCGGTTGAAGTAATTATAATGAAAAGAATAATGCACGCGCGCTCGTTAAGTCAACCGTTATAAATCGCTTCCTCTCCACAGCACCTTTTCTTTTTCCTCCCCCTTTGAGGGGGGAGGATGTAGGTGGGGGTGTACCTTAAAAATAAATCGGTCATTTCTTAATGCGTCAAAAATCTTTCAGGATTAAGGAACATATTCTTCTGTAGGAGCACCATCCTGGTGCGAAATTCTCGGCTGCGATCGCGGCTGGAAGCCGCTCCTACGAATATTTACAGTCTCGGAATCTCGTATTTTCCTTTACTCACTTCCTTATCATGAAATCCCCCCAAAAAAGAATTGACGCTCATTCCAATGAATATATAATAGTCCCTGCCATGGAAAAATTTGACCTCACAGTGATCGGATCGGGACCCGGCGGATACATCGCCGCGATAAGAGCGGCGCAGCTCGGAATGAAGGTAGCAGTCGTAGAAAGGGACAGGGCCGGAGGCGTCTGCCTCAACTGGGGCTGCATACCCTCCAAGTCCATAATCAAATGCGCAGAAGTCTACCAGTATTTCAAACATTCGGGAGAGTTCGGCATTGAACATAAAGGGCTTTCTTATGACTTCTCGAAGGTCATAGACAAGAGCCGGAACGCGTCCGATACCCTCACGAAAGGCGTCGAGTTCCTGTTCAAAAAAAATAAAGCCTCGCTCTTCAAGGGCGTCGGCAAACTGATTGCGAAAAACAAGGTCGGGGTCGTGCAGGAAAAGGGACAGATAGAGATAGACAGCGGCAAGATACTCATAGCCACGGGCTCAGTCCCCATGACCCTTCCCGGCCTCGAGATCGACGGCAAGCAGATAATGACGAGCGACGAGGCTATCTTCCACAGGGAGGTCCCGGATTCTGTAGTCGTCATAGGCGGAGGATATATAGGTTGTGAATTCGCATACGTCTACAACTCGTTCGGCAGCAAAGTGACCATTGTAGAAATGATGGACAGCCTTATTTGCGGGGCCGATGAAGAGGTGTCGAGGGAGCTCGAGAGGAGCTTTAAAAAGAAAGGCATTGAAGTGCTCACCTCCGCGAAGTTCAAAGAGGCTAAGAAAAAGAAAAGAGGCGTGGACGTAATCGTGGAAAAGTTAGCCGACAAGAGCGAGGCTGTGATAACCGCCTCGATGGTGCTGGTCGCCGTAGGCAGGCGTCCCGTGGCGAACGACGCCCCGACGTCGCTCAGCTACTACAAGAAGTCGGCTGACATAGGCCTGAGCGATCTCAGGATAGAGCTTGACGAAAGGGGATTCATAAAGACAGACGGCTCGTATATGACCACGTGCGACAACGTGTACGCGATAGGAGACGTTATCGGGCCGCCGCTCCTCGCTCACAAGGCGTCCGAGGAAGGCGTCACAGCGGTCGAGCTGATGGCCGGGCTTAAGAGCAAGGTCCACTACGACAACATCCCCGGCTGTGTCTACTGCCAGCCCGAGGTATCCATGTTGGGCATGACCGAGAAACAGGCGAAGGATAAGGGGATCGATTACTCCATCGGCAAGTTCCCGTTCAGGGCCGCCGGAAAAGCCGTAGGCACCGGCGAGACGGAAGGCTTCGTAAAGATAATCTCGGACAAATCCACTGGAGAGATTCTCGGCGCGCACATCATAGGCCACGGGGCTACAGAGCTTATAGCGGAGATAGCGGTCGGGAGGACATTGGAGACAACGCCTCTCGAGATAGCCATCACGTCCCACGCCCACCCCACCCTCTCCGAAGCCGTAATGGAAGCGGCCCTCGCCGCCCTCGGAAGAGCAAGGAATATATAACATATACCGGCTATATTCATTCCTTCCGCTTTTCTTCCCTCTCCCTACTGTGTGGGAGAGGACTATTTCGACGAATAGGAGAAATAGGTCGTTTTACCATGACGGCACTTGTGCCAATTAACTTTAGGCTCTTCGTTGAATAATCCAAATTAGGGTGAGGGCGTACTTTAATTTTCTGTCATTGCGAGGCTCCGAAGCCTTGCGCGAAGGAGCCGCGTCAATCTCCTGAAGAAAGCGAGATCCCCACCTTAAAATCCGTAGGAGCAGCTTCCAGCCGCGATTATGATCGCATCCGCCCTACCTCCTCTATCGAATCCCTCCCTTTGTATTCCCCCCCTCTCAATGTATGTTTATCTACCGAACCGGTGACATCACTATGCCGGTTAACCAGATTATGATATAATAAAATAATGAACACCTTTAAAGTCTACAAGCTCGGGACTGTCCCCTACGGAAAAGCGCTCGACCTCCAGCTGAAACTTCTCGAGATGAGAAAGAACGAAGAGATCGGGGACACTCTCCTTCTCCTGGAACACCCTCCCACGTTCACGATCGGACGCCGCGGCAATATGGGGAACCTCCTCGCCGCGAAGAGCCACCTAGAGAAAGCCGGCATCCATTTCGAGGTGATAAGCAGGGGCGGCGACATAACTTACCACGGCCCCGGCCAGCTCGTCGGATATCCTATAATGGACCTGAACGGCATGGGGAGGGACATCCACAAGTATCTGAGGAACCTCGAAGAGACGATCATAGTATCGCTCGGGAACTTCGGCATACGCGGAAGGAGGATCGAAGGCGTAACCGGCGTCTGGACGAAATGGCACAAGATTGCCTCGATCGGGGTCGGCGTCAGGAGGTGGGTCACATACCACGGCTTCGCGCTTAACGTGAATACCGACCTCTCCTACTTCGACATGATAGTTCCCTGCGGTATAGAAAACGTGCAGATGACTTCCATTCAGAGATGGCTCGGGAAAAAAGAATATATAGACATGCCGGATGTAGAGGATAGTATAATTAAAGCATTTTCTCAGGTATTTAACATAACCCACTCGAATACAACAACACTCTATAACAATTTCAGAGATAAAGACGTCGACTTCGACCTTCTCCTCGACATCGAGAAAAGGCTCGAGGCCAAGTCAGACCTGACCGCATGAAAATCCGGTGAACATTTGGCGCTGTTTTAGTGAGCTTTTGGCGCACACTCCCCCGGTTTACGGGATTATCTTCGACTGCTGCACCAGGTTCGAGATATTTATCAGGAACTCCTTCATGTCTTCCTGGAATATCGGGTCGTTGTAGTGCGGGTCCGAAAGCTCGGAGCGCTGGTATATGCTCTTGTAGGATTCCTTGACCGCGTCGAGCGCCTGATCGTAGTTCTCCAGCATGGCCCGCCGCCTGTCGAGCTCCTTGCTCCTGTCTATGACGAACGACCTCTTGAGCGCGTCCCTGCTTTCGCTGTCTTTGAGAAGCGTGTCGAGGAGCTTTATGTTCCGTTCATAGTTGTCGAGCTGCACATGATATATATCAGAGAACGCGTCCAGCAGCGCGAACGTCGCTTCGAGCCGGGGCTCGTTCTCGACTATCACTTCCTGAGGCGACTTCTGCACGTAGAAAGACGCGAAATAATCCTTCCATTTATTCACGGTGACGACGTCCTGCTCGTGCCCCCTCAGCTCCGCGACCTTCTCCGTTACATTCTCGTCCACGCCCGAGAACTGCGGGACGAACTGTACGTTGTCGAACGCGCCCTTGAGCTCGGACCTCTTCACTACGAGGTTGAGCGCACGGCTGAAGTCGAGCAGGGCCAGAGACGTCTGGTTAAACGCCTCGGCTTCGGATTTATACGGCGCGCACTTCTCCTTGTCGCTCGTGTACTGCGTCATCGGTGATGAAGCCGGCGTCTGACCCAGCTCCAATATTATGTTCTTGATCTCGGCGGTCGAGAGACACGTATCGTAGCTCCCTGTAAATACCGGGTCGTACGAGCCCGCAAACTGTCCCGTTCCGGTCCCGAAGTCCTCCACCGCCTGATAGTTCACACACCCTGTCGAAAGCCCGACTATTGCAGCTATCATGGATATACAAATCAGCTTGTTCAAACGCATTTCGCCTCCCTCCCTTGAAAGCGGAATTTCAGGTTTTGTAAGCTAATTTTAGTACCGTTTGTAATTAAAATACAGGAGTGACGAGACTTTCAGGAAAAAAGGTTAGCTCGATTACAGGTTATAAGTGTTGAGACTTTTTTTAGGCATATTCCTGGGTCCGCCCGCCTCATGATCCGGTGCTTCTTGAAGATCTTCGACAGGTGGTGTTTCACAGTTTTTTGTCGATGGATAAGCTCCGGGTCATCCCGTCCCGAACCGGACGATTCATTACAATAGGGTGATCACCGTATTTTAAATAGGGTGATTATGTATTTTTCATGCGCGAAATATAATGATCCGCGATGGATAGGTGTTTTAACGATCGGCACAGTTAATTAATTCAATTAGAAAAAACTGGAATTGAAAGTTTACGTTGTGATAGACTGTAGAATTATCGACCCTGCATCGCCTTTTTTGCTAATCGGCGGAGTACGATTAGGTAATACTCAAAAGTCTCGTCATACCGAGGTTCTGAGATGTCGGATTCGAATACGGTCAGGACTCACACGGCGAATTTAGACCGAATGGACGATACCGGCTTCGGAAGCGGTTCCACTGAGGGACTCACAGCACCGGATCTTCCGGGAGGGCCGCTTCAGCTCGACCTCGACAAGAAGTACGAAAAAATCAGCAGATACGAAAAGACCGTCAGAATCATTACGCAGAAGGTCCACAGGTCTCTCGATCTCGACGACGTCATCGACTGCGCGGTCGATGTCATGAACAAGCATATAGAGACGGCCGGGAACGTCTCGATCTATATAGTCGAGGGCGACAAGGCGGTACTCAAATCCTATAGAGGGTATCCGTATTATTACATGGAAAAGCTCGCCGCGATCCCCTACCCTAGGGGGTTCACCTGGAAGACCATTCTTGAATCCAGGCCTTGCTATTGTCCCGACGTCGATAAGGACACCATAATAGGGCAACTCGGCAGGGAGTTGGGGACGAAGTCTTACGTTTCGATGCCTATCCGCCATAAGGGCAAGGCGATAGGATGCATCAACATCAATTCCTTGAGGAAAAATGCGTTCGACCAGGAAGAGCTGGACCTTCTAGAAATAGTCGCTTCCTCGATCGAATCGGCGATAAACAATGCGAGGAGAGCCGATGCCCTCAAGAAATCGCGGGAGGCGCTCAGGGAAAACATAGCGAAGCTCAGAAGGAAGAACCGGTTTGAAAAGGTCATAAGCTCGGTCACGAGGTCGGTGCACCGGTCTCTCGAAGTTTCCGAGGTGTTTGAAAATGCGGTCGAAGCTATTTACAACGAGGTCAGGGAAGCGGGCCATGTAATGATCTACATGATAGAAAACACCGGTACGGAGGAAAAGAATTCTTACGCAGTTATGAAAGCTCAGCGCGGGCACCCGGACAGTTTTATAGAGCGCGTAAAGCGGATACCCTACCCCATGGGGGCTACATGGAAGGCGATCATGGGCGGCAAGCCGAGATACATAGCCGATTCCGATGCAGACCCGCATCTCGGACAGGCGGGCAGGGATTACGGTGCAAAGAGCTACATTTCGATGCCTATCAAGCTGGAAGACGACACAGTGGGCTGCATACACATTCATTCGTTCAAGAAAAGCGCATTTAACAGGGACCACGTCAAGCTGCTCGACATAGTCGCGAGGCAGCTTGAAACTGCGATCAACAACGCCAGGAAAACCGAGGCGCTCAGGAAGTCCGAGGAGGCCTTGCGGAAGACGAGAGACGAGCTCGAAGGGCGCGTCAGGGAGCGCACCTCGGAGCTCCAGAAATCGAACACGCTCCTCATCAAGGAGATTCTCGAAAGGAGGTATGTCGAGAACGAATTAAAGCAGTCGCTCACCGAAAAGGACGTCCTGCTCAAAGAGATCCACCACAGAGTGAAGAACAACCTCCAGATAATTTCGAGCCTCCTCAATCTCCAGTCCCGCAAGCTCAAAGACGGAAAGGCCCGTGCGTCCTTCGTCGAGAGCAACAACCGCATAAGGTCTATAGCCACGCTCCACGAGCAGCTCTACCGCTCGAAGGACCTCTCCCGTATCGATTTCGGGGCGCACATAAGGAATATGACGAACCACCTGCTCCGCTCCTACGGCGTGGGGAGCGACCGTATAAGAATAGCGGTCGATTCCGAGCAGATATACCTCGATATCAACACTGCGATCCCGCTCGGGCTCGTAGTGAACGAGCTCGTGTCCAATGCGATCAAGCACGGGTTTGACGGCATAACCGAAGGCGAGATAAAGATCGTATTCAGGAGGATAAATGACAAATACTCTCTCAGCATGAGTAATAACGGGATTAAATTCCCCGAGGGCTTCGACATTGGCTCAAGCAATACACTGGGGCTCGAGCTTGTATCGTCGCTCTCGAAGCAGCTCAAAGGCACGATAGCGCTTTCGAGCGGGGACGTTACGGAATTCAACCTCGTATTCGGGGCGTAGAGAAAACAACGGGACAGGGAAAATGGAAAAGATAAAAGTAATGATAGTCGAGGACGAGATCATAGTCGCAAAGCACATCGAAGACTCGCTCCGGAGTCTCGGGTATTCCGTGACGGGGATAGTATCCACGGGCGAAGACGCGGTCGGGCACTCGGCGGAACACCGTCCGGATATCGTGCTCATGGATATCATGCTCGAGGGCGAGACCGACGGTATAAGCGCAGCCGAGACTATCAGGAAGCGGTACAGCATCCCCGTAATATTCCTCACCGCCTACTCCAACGAAAAAACGATCCACAGGGCCAAGACGGCAAAGCCCTACGGCTATATACTCAAGCCTTTCGAGGAGACCGACCTGTTCACGTCGATCGAGATCGCGCTCCACAAGCACAGGATCGAAAGGAAGCTCGTGGAGGAGACGGAGAACGCCCTTGCCGCGATCATAGGCAGCGCCGAGGTGTTTCTCGAAGACGGGACCTCGAAGCATAACGCCGAGACGCTCAGACGGATCGAGTCCATCAGGAACGCGGCGCTCATAATCAAGGAGACGATAGAGGAATTGTAGTGTATGGAAAATTCCGTATTCACGTTTCTTAAATCCTTCCAAGAGCACGAGCAGGTATGCCACCTCTTCGAGAACGATTCTGAATGCTACGAGGTGGCGGCCAACTATTTCATCCACGGCATCAGGGCCGGAAGCGCCTGCGTTTACATATCCGACCGTCACGCCCCGCCGGAGCTGTTAAAGAGGCTCGAAGGGCACGGTATCACCTCTAACGGGGGATCGGGCGGGCGGCCGTTCGAGGAGCTCCTTATAGGCGGCCGCTTGAAGGAGCCCGTAAGGGCGGACGACATAATTACGCTCATAGATAAGGGGCTCGACAGGGTCATAAGGAAGGGAAAGAAGACGGTGCGCGTATTGATGTTATTGAACAGGGACCCTTTCTTCTTCCTCACGGATTCCGAGAGGCTCCTGATGAAGGCTCAATTGAACAGGATATGCCTGGAGAAGCCTGTCGTGATGATGAACCAGTACAACATCGAGCGCATAAGCTCGAAGGAGCTGCTTTCGATATTCAAGACCCACACGACTATAGTCGAGAGGAACCTCGTCTTCAAGAGCCCCCTTTACACGGAGCCGGGAGCGTTACTCAAGGAAGGCGAGAGCGAGCTCGACAAGTTCAAGATGCTCTCCGGGAAGGAGAAGAAGATACTCGGCCTCATCACGAACGGCCTCAGCAACAGCGCCATAGCGGAGGAGCTCACGATAAGCATCAAGACAGTCGAGACCCACCGGGCGAACATAATGAAAAAGCTCGGCATCCACAACCTCGTCGATCTGGTGAAGTTTTCGATGAGGAACGGTATGGGGTAACGTTATTCCACATTTACTTGAGTGCTCTTTACGCCCGCTCCCCCCTTTTCCTCACGTCCACGTAGAGATATAGGACTATGACTGCGATGGTCGCGAGAAGGAGGAGGAACTTTATGCTCGCGGCGATTGAGGCGGCGAAGATTACAAGTCCGCTCAGGTTATCGGGATTGCCTAGCTGGCTCTGGATGAGCAGGTTCTCTATCACGTCGAGCGCGCCCGCAAGCATGGGAAGGCTGAAATAGGTGAGCGCCCTCCCCCGCTCTAGGCCCCTCACGAGCGAGCCGACCAGGTTCCCGAGGAACCCGGTGTAGGCGATTATGAAGAGGTAATCTATCCAGATAAGGATTATGTGCGCCCGCACTCCCTGCTCGCCGCATCCCGTGAGCATCCTCTCGAAGGCGGGCTTCGTGAACGCGAGCTCGAGGGGGATCATCCCCGCGCATCCTTCCGGCCTCACGAAGGAGTCCGTCGTAATCATGGCGAACGCGGTTAACGCGAAGAAGGTCCCCGTGAATATGAGGAACTCCTTTACGGCGAGCGCATTGAACAGAAACTCTATAATTTTCCTGGGCATTCGGTCCCCGTCCGGATTCTTTCAGGTAATGATTATTCAGGATCGGGCTGAACATTCAACCTCCCCCCGGCAATTATGCGGCAATTACCTTTTCACAACGGTCTTTAATGTGTGTTATATTCTGCATTATAATTGCTCTAGCAGCGGAGGCATAAGGTGACAGGCTCAAGGTTGGATACGTTCAAGGCACTCGTGCAAAAAGACCCGGGAAACCCCCTCGGCAGGTACAGTCTCGCTAACGAATATTACAAGCTCGGGATGTACGAAGAGGCTATAAGAGAGATAAAGGAGTATCTCAAGATCGCGGACGACCAGGGGGCCGTCTACAGGACGCTCGCCGACTGCTACATACAGACGGGCGACACGGAGATGGCGAGGGAGGCTTACTACGAAGGTATAGAGGCCGCCAACCGCCACGGCCATCCCGGAATGGCGGAGGAGTACGAGGAAGCTATCGATATGCTGGGCGAATGAGCCGTGCTTCCGCACGGTTGTTGAGCAAGGCTGAGGTGTATAGGTTTGGGAGAACTGTTCGATGTAGGAGCCGAAGGGGATATAGCCCCCGGCGAGGCTAAGCTCGTCGAGGCCGAGGGCCGCGAGATAGCGCTCTTTAACTGCGACGGTGAATACTTCGCTCTCGACAACGACTGTACTCACATAGGCGGGCCGCTCTGCGAGGGCGAGATTTCGGGCGACAGGGTAATTTGCCCGTGGCACGGATCCGAATTCAGCATAAAGACTGGCGAGGTCCTGGGACCCCCTGCCGATGAGAACGTCAATACGTACAAGGTGCGCGTCGAGGGCGGAAGGATTCTTATCGAGATCTAGCTGTCCGGTCGGGAATTTTACAAATGGAGCCCTTCGAACAGGGGCCCTGATTTTCTCTCCCTCGACAGGTCTTCCGCGTGACTGAGCTCGCGCCTGAATTTCCCGTCAACTAAAAGGTCGGCGAGCGCAGTGGCCGCGCCGTACGAGATCATGAGCCCCCTTCCCGTGTGCGCCTCGCACTCGTAGACGTTCTCGAGGCCGGGCACTCTGCCGAGATAACCCGAGCGGTCGGGCGTCTCCGCGTACATGCCCGCCCATCCCCTTATGAATTTCACCTTCTCGAACCCGCTTATCCTCTTCCAGAGGGGCTGCCAGATGTGTTTCACGAACGGGCTTTCCTCGGTCATGCCCCCGAAGCTGAACTCGAAGTTGTAGCCGTAGGGCTCGTCCATGTTGGAATACCCCGCGAGAATGTTTTCTCCGTCCTGGTGGAAATAAATGTCGGACGTGTCTATCAGCATCCCGTAAGGCGAAAGGTCGACGTCCGGGCAGTGGAGCACCACCATCTGGCGCCTCCTGGGTTTTACTCCCTCGTCCTTAAACCCGTAAAGGGCAGAGACGCGGGGCGCCCAGGCCCCGGCCGTGTTTATGAGCGTCCCGCATTCGAACTCGATCCGGGGCAGGCCGTGATCGACGCTGTCGTCTTCCAGTATCGTCTTCACTTTTTCTTCGACTGCGCTCCTGTTCCTGTTGTATCCGCGGAGGTCGTAGGCCGTGACCTCTTTCGCCCTCCCGCCTTCGACCGTGATCCCCGCGGCATAGCACCTGTCGAAGAACCTGACCCCGTTCTTCCTCGCCCCGGCCCTGTAGAATTCCCTTAACGAGTAGTGGTCTATGAGCCCCGCTTTTCTCGATACCGAGAGCCCTTCTATCCCTTCTATGTTGTCGACGAGCGGGAGTATCGAAGGGACCTCTTCCGGGGGATACAGCTCCACCGGGAGGCCGTACTCCACGTAGAGCGGATGGTTCTCGTTTATCTCCTGCCACGACTTGGCACCGTGCATCCAGAAGTAACCGAGCTCCCGGAACTGTATTAAGTCCGCGATCGATTCGTAGAAATCGATCGAGTACTTGCAGAGCTCTATGTTCGCGCGGCTCCTCCATGTGGCCCTCACGCCCCCCGCGTTCTTGAGCGTAGAGGAAAGCCCTCCTTCCATGTCTATATCGATTACGCCGATAGCGGCCTTCAAGCTATTTTCGCTGAGCTTTCTGGAAAGCGCATATGCCCCCGCCGAGCCGAGTATGCCGGCGCCGATGAAGAGGAAGTCGAAAGTGCGATCGCTCATGGAAATATTCTATCACACTGTTCCTTACCGGGAGTGTGGAGGATTGGGAAGGCTTGCGCCTTGGAATTTATGTTATCATTTTTGCGTGATGGGTGATCATCGGCTCGGGTGGCTTTTCGTGGACATGAACTCGTACTTCGCCTCGGTCGAGCAGCAGACGAGGCCCGGCCTCAGGGGCAGGCCCGTGGCCGTTGCCGCCGTTATGACGGACAGCACGTGCTGCATAGCCGCGAGCTACGAGGCGAAAAAATACGGCATTAAAACCGGGACGGGCGTCGGAGAGGCCCGCAGGCTTTGCCCGGACCTCGAAATCGTGGAATCGAGGCCGGAGATATACATCGAGACGCATCATAAAATAGTCTCTGCCGTGAGCTCCGTGCTGCCCGTGGATACGGTGCAGTCGATAGACGAGATGTCCTGCCGTCTTACGGGGAGGCAGACGGTCCTGGAAAATGCCGTAAAGCTTGGGCACGCCGTTAAGAAGGCGATCAGGGAGCAGGCGGGGGAATACCTCCGGTGCTCCGTCGGGATCGCGCCCAACCGCTTCCTGGCCAAGGTGGCGACCGATATGGAGAAGCCCGACGGCTTTACGGTTATAACGAAAGAAGACCTTCCGCATAAATTATATTCCCTCTCCCTTACCGACCTGCCGGGCATAGGGAGGAGGATGCACGACCGCTTGAGGAGAAGCGGCGTGCATACGGTCGAAGCCCTTTGCGCTCTCTCGGAAGAAAGGGTCTCCGGCATATGGGGAAGCGTCGTGGGCAAGCGGCTCCACCGGTTGCTCCGGGGCGAGGATATTATCGAGACCGCGTCGTCGAGGAAGACGGTCGGGCACTCCCACGTGCTGCCCCCCGAATTCAGGACGGACGAAGGGACGCGGGCGGTGTTCATAAAGCTCATACACAAGGCGGCGTTCAGGCTGAGGAGGCTCAGGTACCTTTCCGACAGAATGACGATCGGTATCGACTACCTGGGGGATGAAGAGAGCTGGGTGAAGGCCGCGAATATAGGGAAGAGGAACGATACTCAGACCATGATCGACGCCTTCTCCGGAATGTGGGAGGAGAGACCTGTCGCGGGGAGGCCGCTCCGTGCGTCCGTCACCTTCTCCGACCTCACCCCCTCCGGCGAGTCACCTATGAATTTGTTCGACGGAGAGAGGAAGCTCGACAAGGTGTCGGGCGCGCTTGACGAGATAAACGAGCGGTGGGGGGCGGACAGCATCTATTACGGGGCTATGCACGGCGCCCTGGATTCGGCTCCGATGAGGATAGGGTTCACATCGATACCGGACGCGGTCGCCGAGGGGAATAAAGGGAGACAAAAGACGGGGAGGCCCGGCAAGGATTAAGCGCCCTGCCGGATTCTATGCCCGGCCCCCGCGGCCGCGGCCCTTCTTCCCGAGCTTCTTTACCGCCTTGCTGCTCTCGTCCGCCACCTTGCCTATCGGGAAGAAAAAGAGATACTGGCCCGTGTCCTTGAGCACGTCGAACGCCCTCGACGATACCCTGTCGAAAAACTGCACCGACTTTCCGTCCGTAATCAAGACCCAGTTCTGCGGCTGCTTCAGGACCTCCGGCATCTTTTCCTTGAGGAACGTGAGCACTTCGCGGAAGCGGCTCACGGGTATGCCGTTCTTCTGGAGCGAGACGAGCCACCTGAGCACTATGAAGTCCTCGGTCGAGTAGAGCTTGGGCACCCCCCTCCCCCGGGAACTCCGGAGGCTCGGCACTATGAGCCCCGTGTGCTCGTAGTAATAGAGGTGGTCGAAATCGAGCTTTACGCCCTCCAGCGCCTCTATGAGCTGTATGACGTCTTTACTCTTGAGTCCGGTCTTCAGCCTTCCCGGGGTTTCCGGTTTCTCCTTGGCAGTTTTTTCCGCTCTCTTTTTCACTTTCGGGTTTCCGGGAAATCGACAGTGCCGGGGGTTATGGATTCAAAATATCACAAACGCCCTCCGTACGCAATCCTCCTTGACACCCGCGAGCGGGGTCACTATGTTTCTATGAAAAAAGACTGGGAGAGACATAATGACGATGGGCCGGAAGCTGAGGGAAATACTGTCGGAGCCGGGGATTCTGGTTCTTCCGGGAGTGCACGACTGCGTGAGCGCCAAGCTCGCCGAGAGGGCCGGGTTCGCGGCCGCTTTCACGAGCGGCTTCGGCATTTCGGGCTCCATGCTCGGTAAGCCCGACTTCGGGTTCCTCACCGCTACCGAAATGCTCTCGGCCGCGGGGCGCATCGTCTCCTCAGTCGGCATACCTGTCGTCGCCGACATGGATACCGGGTACGGGAACGCCTTGAACGTGCTGAGGACCGTGGAGGAGATAGTCACTTTAGGCGCCGCCGGGATAATACTCGAAGACCAGGTCTGGCCCAAGAAATGCGGCCATTTCGAGGGCAAGCACGTGATCCCGATGGAGGAGCATGTGGAGAAGATCCGCGCGGCTTCGGAAGCCAGGGGCGAGAGCGGCCTGGTCATAATAGGGCGCACGGACTCGCGCGCGCCGCTGGGTCTCGACGAGGCTATAAGGAGGGGTAGAGCTTACTGCGAGGCCGGGGCCGACGTAGTATTCATAGAGGCGCCCCAATCCGTCGAAGAGCTCAGGGAGATCGCCGCCGCTTTTCCCGGAGTGCCGCTCTTCGCGAACATGGTCGAGGGCGGGAAGACCCCTATACTCGGCGCTGAGGAGCTGGGCGCGCTCGGGTACAAGATAGCCGTGTTCCCTCTCGCCGCATTGTTCTCGGCGACGAGAGCGATCGAGTCCTGCTTCGCTTATCTCAGGAAACACGGGACCACGGCGGGGTACGGGGACATGCTTTCGTTTAAGGACTTCGAAGAGATAATAGACGTCCCAAAGTACAGGGAGCTTGAAAAAAAGTTCGGGGTTCCGAAAGTCTAATCGCCTATTAACGACTGCATATCCAGCGGCTGCCCGTTGAGCGTTACCTGTCCCATATCGTAGCTTGCGTTGATCTCGTAATTGTCCGCGCTCTCCGTGATTATGCCCTGGTCCATGAGACCCTTGATCTCGTCTCCCATCTCTTCTTTGGCCATTCCGGCGATTTCATCGGGGGGCGGCACTTCGTCGTCTGCCTTTCTGAAATCGTCCGTTATCTCTTCCTTCTTGTAATCGGTAATTATGGTTTCGAGAAGCGATTTAGTCACTGCGACCCTGGCGTCGGCCTTGATCGCGGCGATCAGGAAGAGGGGGTTGGACGCGAGCTCCGGGTTGTCCATACCCGTCCCGTCGACGGAAATCTTCAGGTGGCCGTCTATGCTCCCGTCGGCCGTCATGATGTTTAGTTTCGTGAGCTCGATCTCGGGCGATTTCTTTATTAGGCCGGGAACTATCTTCATGAGCTCCGTCATGAATATCTGCCTCTGCTCCTCCGTTTGCGGGGCTTTCTGGTTGTTTTTGAGGAGCTCCTGGATTTTTATCCACGATTCCATGTCTATGTTCCTTATGGCGAGCTCGTAACCGCCGGGGCCGTATTTGCCGCCCCCCGCGTCGAGCTCCCTGAACCCGAGACTGTGCGTGCTGTTGAGGAGCCCTTCCGATTCGGTCGATGTGCCGGTTAGCTCTATGCCGGTTATGGAGAAATTATCGTACCCGCCGCTGCTCTCGTCCTTCGTCCGGATCGCTACCTCGGCGACCGTGAAGTTAATATCCCCGACCGGGTATTTATTCTCGGGCCCCACGTACTTTAGTCTGGAGTCCGCGGCGATGCCCGTTACGGATACGTCGCTCTCCTTGCCGGTAATATTGAGACCGGGCGATTTTAGCTCGGTGTCCACGTCCTTAAATTCGGGGCTGAACTTTACGTCGCCGGTCAATCCCTGCCATTTGAGCTTCTCCCCTTCTTCGCCTTGTTCCGATTCTATACCCGGCATCGTGATGTCGGTTATTCCTCCGCCGTCCATGGACAGCCTGGTCAGAAGACTCGCGGGCGGGAGCTTCTTGATGAAATTCGAGAACTCCGATTCGTCCGCCGGCACGAGGACGAGTTTTGAATCTATGACGGCCATGACCGGCGTGAGTCCCCCGAGCCCGCTCAATACCGCCTGTACGGGAAAGGGGCCGTGGTATATCGTATCGGTTTCCTCGAGCTTGATCAGTTCGGCGTCGCCGTTTTTGATAACGAAGGTGGTCTTTGCTCTGGAATTGAGCCACCCCTTCTCGTAGCTCTTTTCGACGATCGATACATTGCCCGTTCCGGAATACGTGTCGATTATATCGTTATAGACCTTCTCCGTCCGGATGCCGAACCAGTAAGGCAGTCCGAACAGGGCCAGGACCACTATGAGCACTATAACGATTATGACGCGGCGCATTATTACCCCCCACCGAATGTTTACAATGTCCCATTATTATATTTCTTCCGGCATTAAAAAATCAACACTGCTCTATAATTATCAAAACCGCCGGATCCGCCGACGGTCAGTTGACGGCGTTCTTCATGTCCGCGAGAAAGGCGTTCAATATTTCACCGAGCGCGGTATTCCAGCCCGTCATCAGATCGCCGGGCGTCTTCGAGGGGATCGGTATCTCGCTAGTGTAGGAGTTGGCGAATACTATCCCGGTATTGTCGTCATAGGTATCGTCGGTCGTGTATTTCAGGAGCAGGAACTGTATCTGCATCACGGCCTTGGGCGAGGACCTGTAATCGCCGTAGAGCTGGACGACGTTCGCCTCTATGAAATAGTTGGCGCCTGCCTGTGTGACGGTGCTCAGCACGTCCTGGAAAAGACCCGTATCCCCGAGCCAGCGTATCGTTATTTCGGTGAGCATGGCGCCGGGCGGTCTGAAGAACTGGTTGTAGAAGTCGGATTCGTAGCTGAGCTCCCCCGTCCTGTATATGAACTCCTTGCCTTCGCTGCCCGGAGAGACGCTGAACCGGGAGACTTCGGCTATTGCCCCTTTTACAGGCGCGGGTTTTTGCGCCACAGGCGGGACTTCGAACATAAAGTACGACCTTTCCGGATAGCTTTTACTGAGGCCGGTGCATCCTGAGATAATGATCATTAATAATGCCAGTGAACATACTCCGGCGAAGTTATTTGATTTCATTCAGGTTTCTCCTCCTCTTCGATGTGCGGCGGCGGGTTCCCGAAAAGGACCCATGACGGATACTTCTTCATCGTCTCCAACAGCTCCCTCAGGTCTTCCGAAATGCGCTCGATATTCTCAAGTGTCAATTTCACGCTGTGCTCCCGGCTCGAAAGCAGGCGGTCGGTCCGGTTGAGCGTGTTTTTGAGGTCGGAGGTAATGGCTGTGATATTGGTGATCGTTTCCTTCGTGTCCTTGCTTTTCAGTATCGAATTCAGCTCCGTGGTCGCGCCGTTGAGGCTCTCGATGAGCTTGCTCAGGTCCTTGCTCAATTCTCCTACCTTCGCGTCTTCTACAGCCTTGTTCAGGGATACGACCAGTTTTTCTATTTCGTCGGAGATCTCTTTAAAGTCGATGTTGTCTATGCTTTCCGAGAGGTCTTCGATCGTCTCCGTGATCTGCGTGATCGTCCCCGGCGCGGACGGTACATACATATATTCCGGCTTCCACTCGTGATCGAGAGGCGGGTAGCGGTCGGGATCGAGGTATACGGCGTTAAGGAACGCGACACCCGTAATACCCTGGGAGGCGAGCTGGAGCCTGAGCCCCTGTTTTATCATATTCTGAAAACCCTCTTTCCTCTCTTTATCGGTTTCATAGAGTTGTCTCCTGCCCTTTCCCGCTACCTTGTTGCCGTATATCTCCGCCCTTACGAGCACGTATTGTCTGTGTGTCTTATACTCGTTGAAAACGAAACCGATGTAGCTGACGTTCCCGATCTGCACGCCCTGGAACTGCAGCGCCGACCCCACGGACAAGCCCTGGACCGACTGGTCGAAGTAGGTTTCGATCGTGACCTTCTTCTCGAAAAACTTCGCGCCGCCGAAAAATATTATCCCCCCCGCGAGTATAAGGAGCGCCAGTATAACGAATAGTCCTATCTTGAAAAAATTTGGTTTCTGGCTCATATTATTTTTCCCCGCCTCTGATTTTAAGTTCCGAGCTGCTCATCGGTCTGCCTCCTGAAGAATTTTTGAACGACCGGGATCGTCGAATGGTCCCTCAGATACTCCGGATTCCCTGCAGCGATTATGTTCTTGGTGCTCTTGTCGAGCATGATGACCCTGTCGGCGATCGTATAAATACTGTTGAGCTCGTGCGTGACTACGACGAACGTGACACCGAGGCTCCTCGAGAGCTGGATGATGAGCTGGTCGAGCTCGGCCGAGGTGATGGGGTCGAGGCCCGCCGATGGCTCGTCGAGGAAGAGCACCTCCGGGTCGAGAGCCATCGCCCTCGCGAGCGCCGCCCTCTTAATCATACCGCCGCTGAGCTCGGAAGGCATCTTCTGCTCAGAGCCGTCCAGTCCAACGAGCTCGAGCTTCATCCTGCCTATGAGGTGTCTTGCGTCCATGTTGAGGTCCGTGTACTCCTCGAGAGGAAGCATCACGTTCTCGAGCACCGTCATCGAGCCGAACAGGGCTCCGAGCTGGTAGGCGACCCCTATCTTTTTCAAAATATCTATCCTGTCCTGCCCTTCGGCTTTCGTGATGTCCTCGTCTTTTATTATTATTTTCCCGCCCGCGGGTTTGTAGAGTCCTATCATGTGTTTAAGGAGCGTGCTCTTTCCGCAGCCCGAGCCCCCGAGTATTACGAATATCTCGCCCTTGTATACTTCGAACGAAATATCGTCGATGATCACGTTGTCCCCGTATTTCGCCGTAAAATTCCTGACCTCTATTATTGCTTCTCTGCCTTCGCTCATCTCAGATCCCGAGTATGTAATATATCACTCCGAATATACCGTCGACGACGATCATAAGTATAATCCCCGTGACGACCGCGGTCGTCGCCGCATCTCCTACCGCAGACGGGCCTCTCGAAGCCCTCATGCCCGAGAGGCAGCCCACGCCGGCTATCAGCACCGCGAAAAAGAGGGTCTTGAACAGTCCCGCGAGAAGCATAGTGTACGTCCCCGAAGCCGTTATCTGGTTTATATACGTCTGGACCGTGAACCCCATGGAGAGCATCACCACCAGGCCCCCTAGTATGCCGAAGAGGTTACCGAAGACGGTGAGCAGGGGTAGCATGAAGAGGGCCGCAATCACCTTGGGCACGACGAGGAAATTCACCGGGTCGAGACCCATCGTGTCGAGTGCGTCGAGCTCCTCGTTCACCTTCATGGTGCCGAGCTCGGCTGCGAATGCGGAGCCGCTCCTGCCGTTCACGACGAAGGCGGTCATCAGCGGACCGAGCTCTTTAAAATAAGCGATGACTATGAGGTCGGCGACGAATATCTGTGCGCCGTACTGTTCCATCGGTATGGCGGACTGGAACGCGATTACGAGGCCGACAAGGAAATTCACGAGGGCGATGATGAAGAGGGAGTTCGCGCCGAACTTCTCGCACGTGACGAACACGTCCTTCCATCTGACCTTGAAAGGGTTTAACGCCGCAGTCAGCAGCCCTACCGTGACGCGGCCGGTAAAGTATATATGCACCCTGAACTCTTCGAGCACCGCCCACGATTTCTCGCCCAGCCTTTCGATGAGGTTCCCCGAAGGGGGTTTGCCGGCCCCTTCCGGTTTTGCGAGTACATCGGGTTTGAAGAGCCCGTAAAGTTTTTCTGTATCCGGGCTCAGCCCTCTCAGCTCGAAGCCTCCCCCTTTCTTCTCCTGCGTCAGCTTGAGCTCGATGAGGAGGGCTATGCCGGAGGCGTCGCAGTATTCGATCCCCTCTCCGTCCACGATAAGCTTCCGGGGGCTCGATTTCTTCAGCTCGCTCTCGGCATCCTGCCATATTTTCCC
The DNA here is from genome assembly GCA_040754335.1 of Thermodesulfobacteriota bacterium. NCBI lineage: Bacteria > Pseudomonadati > Thermodesulfobacteriota > Thermodesulfobacteriota bacterium. The sequence continues at coordinate 461,304 of JBFMCV010000001.1, forward strand.
CGTCGTGTAGGCGTCGAGCCGTCCCTTTATTTTCAGCACGAGGGTGTCGTCCCTTTCTTTTGATGCCTCGACCGAGGGTGGGGAGAACGCGGGGCCGTTATATTTCATATTGTTATCGGCGGGTATTCGAGTACCGATAATATGACACCAAAACGTTGGATTAACAAGTGAGATTAACATAGAATAAACAATAAAGACGGATATGAAAGGAAATCCACCGTTTGTCAGGAACCTGGACGCGATCTCTTACGCCGAAGTCTTTATTATCTGCGCGGTCTCCGCTATTCTGACCATCAGGCTGTTCCTGCACATAACCGGATACCCTCAGATCGGGAACAGCACGCTCCATGTCGCGCACATGCTCTGGGGCGGGCTGCTGATGCTCGTGTCGATAGTCATGCTGATAGCGTTTATCGGGAGGCGGAGCGAGCTCTGGGCGGCGGTCCTCGGCGGGGCGGGGTTCGGCACGTTCATTGACGAGGTCGGGAAGTTCATCACCAGGGACAACGACTATTTCTTCGAGCCCTCGGTCGCTATCATGTACATCGTGTTCGTCCTGATCGTCATCTCACTCCAGATGATAAAGTCCGGCTGGACGTTCACGAAAAGAGAATACCTTATAAACGCGCTCAGGGGTCTCGAGGAAGCTGCGCTCCGGGACCTCGACGAAGACGAGAAAAAGAAGGTCCTCGGGTATTTGGCGAAAAGCGATCCGGATAACCCTCTCACCTCTCCTGTAAGGAATCTTATTATGGGTACGACCCCTCTTCCCGCGCCGGAGCCGGGGATATACGAGAGAGCAAAGTCCGGGTTCCGGAAACTCTACGAGAGGATTGCCGGAACCCGTTATTTCAGGGCGGGCATAACCGTCTTCTTCCTCCTCCAGCTCTTCGTGACTCTTGCTTACGTGGCGGTCATCACGCTCTTTATCGGGTTCGGGAAAGAGAGGCTCCTGAACGTACGCGCGCTCGAGAATATTACCGTCACTCTCGGAGACCTTACGTTCGTCGACAAGGCCCGAATATTCTCGTCCCTGCTTTCGGGCGTCTTCGTTTTCCTCGGCGTTTACTACTTGAGGAAATCGCGTCTGCTCGCTTACCGCATGTTCGAGTGGTCGGTGCTCGTCTCCATTCTCCTTACATACGTGTTCGTATTCTACAAGGAGCAGTTCGCGGCTCTCGCAGGACTCACATTAAACGTGCTGATACTGATAGGGCTCAGGATAATGATAAGGCGGGAGCAGGCGGACGCGGTGACGAGAGAGGTGGCCCGGAGCTTCGGCGGTTTCAATTAACCGTGTATGGCGCCGCCAGTTATGTAATAAATGAGGACGAAATAATACGATACAGGGAACACGAAGATAAGGCTGTCGAACCTGTCGAGCACACCGCCGTGGCCGGGGACTATGCCGCCCGTGTCCTTGATGCCCGCCCCCCTCTTGATCGCCGATTCCACGAGGTCCCCGAACACCGCCGAGACCGCTATGATTATGGATAGGAATATAGTCCAGTCGGAATTGAGAGGGGAGCCGAACCCGTAATTCACTATTATTCCGGTCAGTATGCAGGCTATGATACCGCCTATCGTGCCTTCTACGGTCTTCCCGGGGCTGATTTCAGGCGCGAGCTTTCTCTTTCCCAGCCTGAGCCCGGTGAAATAGGCGCCCGTGTCGTTAAGGAACGTGCACGCGACTGTGAAGAATATATAGAAGAAACCGGGGTCCTTGAGTCCCTGCCCGTTTAAGGCGAACTCCCTGATTGCCTCTATATCGCCTATGTTTCGGAGAAGAACGGCGTGGCCGAGGAGCCAGCCGATATAAACGATGCCGAAGAGCGTGACGCCGGCCCTCAAAACGGTGCCCCCTTCCCTCAGCTTCCACAGCTCGAACACGAGGACGAGCACTACAGCGCCCGTGAATGTCATCATGAAATAGAAATAGCCCATGTACGCGGAGAGGGCGAGGAGGAGGGAGAAGGCGATCCCCGATATCTTTTCGTCGGGGAAGTTCTTTGAGCGCAGGAGCTTCTGGAACTCCAGCTGGCCGACGAGTATAAGGGCCATGATGAAGAGGAGGTACACGACGCCCCCGATGCGGAATATCGCATACAGGATCGGCACCGCTACGGCGGCCGTAAGTATCCTCTGCCAGAAGTTGCTCATGTTATTCAAGTAGATATACTTTCCATGACTTGCGAAATAATGCAACTGAATTCTACATCCGATGAACGCTCCTCTGATAGAGCCTTTGTATAGTCCCTCCGGTGAGCCTATGAGGGTCGCGGTTTTCCTCTCGGGATCGGGGACGAATTTCACGGCCATATACGAAGAGGGGAAGAGGCTCGCAGGTATAGGCGGGAAACCCTATGCGGCGATCGCAGCGGTATTCACGAACGTCCCCGGCTGCAAGGGGGCTCTGAAGGCGGCCGGGCTCGGTATCCCCGTCCTCGCCCTCAGCTCGAAGCTCTTTTTCTCCTCCCTCGGAAGGGACCCCGACGATAAGGAAGGAAGGGATTATTACGATGCCGCCGCACTCGCCATGCTCGAGGGAATATGCAAACCCGACCTCATAGTGCTTGCGGGCTACAGGCGGAGGCTCGGCGGCATGTTTCTGAGCAGATACAGAAACCGCGTCGTGAACCTCTATCCAGGGGATATAACCAAGGGCTATCTCATAAGGGGTGTGGACGCTTCGGTCCAGGCCATACGCGCGGGCGAGAGCTCGATAAAGTGCACTGTCTACCTCGAAAGGGAGCACGAGAGGTTCGGCCCGGCTCTAGTCCAGTCGGAACGCATATCACTCGCCGGCTATAAGGAAGAGGACGCGGAGACCCTGAACGAGCTCATACGCTCGCAGGGGGAGTGGCGCATATACCCTTACGCCGTACATAACCTGATCGCCGGGGGAAGGCTAGGAATCGATGAGGACGACAACGTCTATCTCGACGGCAAGAGGCTCGGAAAGGAAGGTTATCAATTCAGGGAATGATGCGGATTATCCGATTCACTATGCCGCCTAATCCTGCTTGCCCTTCTCTTTTGCCCAGGTGTCTTTGAGCGTGACTGTTCTGTTGAATACAGCGGCGCCCTTCTTGGAATCTATATAATCCGGAGTGAAATATCCCAGTCTCTCGAACTGGTAATTGACGCCCGGCTCGGCGTCCGCAAGCCCCGGCTCGAGTTTGCAGTCCCTGAGCACGATGAGAGAGTCGGGGTTGAGATAGTCCTTGTAATCCCCTCCGCCGCTTCCCGGCTCGGGTTCCGTGAACAGCCTGTCGTAGAGCCTTACCTCGGCCGTGATCGCGTGCCTGGCCGATACCCAGTGAATGGTTGCTTTGACCTTTCTTCCGTCGGGGGCGTCCCCTCCCCTCGTCTCCGGGTCGTACGTGCAGCGTAGTTCCGTTATCTCGCCCTCTTCGTCCTTCACCGCCTCGTTGCATTTAAGGAAGTAGGCGTACCTGAGCCTCACCTCAGCACCCGGCGAGAGACGGAAGAACTTTTTGGGCGGGTTTTCCATGAAGTCGTCCCTTTCGATAAAAAGCTCCCCGGAAAAGGGCACCTTCCTCTTGCCCATGCTTTCGTCCTCGGGGTTGTTCACCGCGTCTAACTCTTCAGACTGTCCTTCGGGATAGTTGGTTATGACGACCTTTAACGGATTGAGCACGCCCATCACGCGCAGCGCCTTTTTATTTAGATCGTCCCTCACGCTGTGCTCGAGCAGAGTCATGTCTATGACGCTCTCCTGCTTCGTTACTCCGATCCTGGAGGAGAAATTCCTTATCGAGGCGGGGGTGTATCCCCTCCTCCTCAAGCCAGAGATTGTGGGCATCCTGGGATCGTCCCAGCCGGATACATACCCTTTCTGCACGAGCTCAAGGAGCCTCCTCTTGCTCATGACCGTGTAGTTGAGGTTCAAGCGGGAGAACTCTATCTGCTGCGGGTGGTATATGCCGAGCTCGTCTAAAAACCAGTCGTATAGCGGCCTGTGGTCCTCGAATTCGAGCGTGCAGAGCGAATGCGTTATCCCTTCTATTGAATCCGATATGCAGTGGGCGTAGTCGTACATGGGGTATATGCACCAGGCGTCGCCCGTCCTGTAATGAGGCTCGTGGAGTATCCTGTACATAACCGGGTCGCGCATGTTTATGTTGCCCGAAGTCATGTCTATCTTTGCCCTGAGCACGTGCGTCCCCTCTTCGAACTCTCCCTTCCTCATGCGCTCGAAGAGGTCGAGGCTCTCTTCAACCGGCCGATCGCGGTACGGGCTTTCCCTTCCGGGCTTGGTGAGCGTTCCCCTGTGCTCCCTTATCTCGTCCGCGCTAAGGCTGTCGACGTAGGCCTTGCCCTTCCTGATAAGCTCCACGGCATAATCGTAGAGCCGCTGGTAATAATCGGAGGCGTAAAAGAGCCTGTCGTCCCAGTCGAATCCGAGCCACCTGACGTCATTCATTATCGACTCGACGTATTCCATGTCTTCCTTTTCCGGATTCGTATCGTCCATCCTGAGGTTGCACGTGCCCCCGTACTCTTCGGCCACGCCGAAATTGAGGCATATGGACTTCGCGTGCCCTATGTGGAGATAGCCGTTAGGCTCCGGGGGGAACCTGGTCGCCACCCTGCCGCCGTATTTCCCGCTCTCAAGGTCTTCTTCGACAATCGTCCTTATGAAGTCGAGGCTCTTTTTCTCTTTATCGTCGTCCATCGCCCTGTTCCGTTACCTTTATGCCGGGAATTAATAATATACAAAAGCCGGGAAACATCAAAAGTTAATGTAGAAATATAAAGTCCCTTTATTGACTTACGTGCCGTTAAGCAATTAATATATACCTTAATGTACTTCCCCGCCTACCGTCCGAGAAGGTTAAGAAAAAACGAGCGTTTGAGAGAGATGATAGCCGAGACCGCTATATCTCCCGGGGAGCTCGTATACCCCATGTTCGTCACGCCGGGTAAGGGGGAAAAGGCTGAGGTAAGCTCGATGCCCGGAATTTACAAGCAGTCCGCGGACAATATCGTAAAGGAAGCGCTCGAGGCCGAGAAGCTGGGCGTGAATTCTATACTCCTTTTCGGCATACCGGAAAAGAAGGACGAGACGGGCTCCGAGGGGTACGACCCGAACGGCGTCGTACAGAGAGCCGTGAGGGAGCTCAAGAAGAAGGCGAAGGGACTCGTCGTTATCACGGACGTCTGCATGTGCGAATACACGAGCCACGGACACTGCGGGATAATCAAGGGCGGCGAGGTGGATAACGACGAGACTATAGAGTACCTGGCCAAGATGGCCCTCTCGCACGCCGAAGCGGGCGCAGACATGGTGGCCCCGTCCGATATGATGGACGGACGCGTGGGCGTGATAAGGGACGTGCTCGACGAGAACGGCTTCGAGAGCCTGCCGATTATGGCCTATTCCGCCAAGTACGCCTCTTCATTCTACGGCCCGTTCAGGGACGCCGCGGAGTCGCCTCCACAGTTCGGTGACAGGAAGGGTTACCAGATGGACCGCCGTAACGTGAGGGAGGCGATGAGGGAGATCACGCTCGACATAGAGGAAGGGGCCGACATAATTATGATAAAGCCCGCGCTCTCCTATCTCGACGTGATAAGGGCCGCGAGGGAGGAGTTCGACCACCCGGTCGCGGCTTATAACGTGAGCGGTGAGTATTCGATGGTCAAGGCTGCGGGACGCATGGGGTGGATCGACGAATCTGAGGTCATGATGGAGATACTCACCAGCATCAAGAGGGCCGGAGCCGATATCATAATCACTTATCACGCGCTTGAGGCCGCGAGGATTCTTAACCGGTCGCGGAAATAAACTATGGAATACACAAGCTACAAGGTAGTCGAAGTCCCGCTCGTCACGGACGAGGAGCTCGAGAAGGTAATCAACCGCTGGGTCGGCGAGGGCTGGATGTTGGACGGCATACACTTCGCCATGAGGGAATCATCGAGAAGGCCGTCCATGGCCTTCGTCGTCTTCGCCTCTAATAAAAACGAAGCGGCGAAGAGCCGCATGTGATCTTGCTACAGTCCTTTTTCTAACATATCGATACCGTATTATGGCTGCGGCGATCTCGCTTTTTCATGAGATTGCTTCGCTTACAGGATTCATTTGGATTATTCCATAGAAAACTTGCTAAATTGCAATTAGCCGAAAGCGACCGATTCCTCCCTAGGTCGAAATCGTTGCTCGCAATGACAAGTTTATTCTCGCGGCTGGAAGCCGCTCCTACGGTGTTATGGTCTATTTTGTAGGAGCGGCTTCCAGCCGCGATTGAGATTCTCGATAAAGGAATCCGGAAACGATAAAAGAGAAGGAGTAGAGACCGTATGCCTGAGGGCGCGCACCCGCTAATCCGGCACGATCCTATCCCAGTTTATGAGCGCTATGCCGACGACCACGAGTACAATGCCTGCGAGGCGGACGGCGCTTATCTGCTCCTTGAGGAATATGTACGCGTAGAAGGTTGTGAAAAGAGGGAACGAGGCCGCGAGCGGCACGACGTGGCTCGCGAGGTTCTGCTTGAGGACGACGAAATAGAGTAGTAGCCCGATTATCCCGCCTACAAGCCCTCCCAGGCAAATCCAGAGGAGTGACATGCCGTCCACGTTCTTTATGTCCCTGAAGTTGCCCGTAAATATGGATATAACCACCACGATCGCGGTAGTGAACATAAACCTGATCGTCATCACGGTAAAAGGCGCCGTCTTTACTAGGCTCAGCTTTTCGAAGATCGGCGATATGCCCCATACGGCCGCTACAAGCAAGGCCCACGCTGCTCCTGTCATGATACTCCTCCTGGATTTCTGATTTTACTTCCGGATTCAGGCTTTTTTGCCGAGGACGCTTTTGATCGCGGACAGGCTTTCTATCCTGTCCATTCCCCGCACCCCCGCGTATTCCCCTCCCCTGTCAAGCAAGAGCGCCCTTATGCCGAGAGCCCTCGCCCCATGGAAGTCGTTGCATAGGTCGTCCCCTATGTGTATCACCTCGCGGGCCCCCCTGCCCGAGCGCTCGAGCGCTAAAGAGAAAATACCGTGGGATGGTTTGGCATGGCCCGCTTCGCTCGATATCACGAACACGTCGAAGTACTCGTAGATGCCGAGCCCCTTCATTACGTCGTAGACCCTCGAATCGAAGTTGGAAATTATCCCCAGGCTGTAGCCTTCGCTCTTGAGATACGATAGTACCTCCCCGGTCTCTGGAAAGAGGGTCCAAGCCTCTCCCCTGAATACCTCGAACAGCTCGTCGAAGTGGGGGCCGAACTCGTCGAACATGCCTATCTCCGAATAGACATTTTCGACGATAGCCCTCCACCACTCCTTTTCTAGACTCTTCCTCTCTTGTGCAGAAACGTTTCCGAAAGCGAGCGGCGGGGCGGACCTGAACGCGCCGGAGAAGGCTTTCTTGATAGCCGACGGGTCGGGGTCGGCGCCGTACTTCCTGGCGACCCCGGCGTAGGTATGCCCGAGTCCCCGCTTAATGTAAAATAGCGTATCGGCCGCGTCGAAGAATATGGTCTTTATTCTCTGCCTTTTCATGTCCCCGCCGTTTTGAGTGAACGGGGATTTAATATACACTCTATTTTCAGAATGAGTAGTGGAGCTTCGGGTCATAAAAGTAGCGTATACGCGGTCGCCGTACTCGACGATATGTTCTTCGCGTCCAAGATCAGGGAGGCCGCCAGGGCCTCGGGCGTCGATGTCGAGTTTATAAAGAGCGAGTATGCTCTCCACGGATTCAATCCTTCGGTGCCGCCCTCGCTGGTTATAGTGGACCTGGCGAATAAGAATATAGCCCCGCTCGATATTGTCAGGCTGATCAAATCAAGCGATAAATTCGGGAATGCGCGTGTGATCGGCTACCTGCCGCACGTGGCGAAAGAGCTCGCGGCGCGCGTCCTCGACGCAGGATACGATCAGGTGTTTCCGAGGTCGAGGCTCTCACGCGAGATCGCGGATATACTTTCAGGGATCGCAAAACCGGAAGCCTGAAATCTTCCGCGCGTTCAGTAGCCGAGATTGGGTCTCAGCCACTTTTCCGCCTCGGCGAGTGTCATGTTCTTCCGCTTCGCATAGTCTTCCGCCTGGTCCCTGTCGATGTCGCCCACGTGGAAATACTTAGCCTTCGGGTGAGCGAAATACAGGCCCGCGACCGAGCTCGGAGGGTATATGGCGTAGTTCTCCGTGAGTCTTACTCCTATGTTCTTCTCGGCGTCGAGGAGCCGAAAGAGCGTCTCTTTCTCGGTGTGGTCGGGGCACGCGGGGTAACCGGGCGCGGGTCTTATGCCTCTGTACTTTTCCTTTATCAGGTCCTCGTACGAGAGGTCCTCCCCTTTTCCGTATCCCCAGTTCTCGCGCGCCTTTTTGTGCATCATCTCGGCGAGCGCCTCGGCTATCCTGTCGCCCAGAGCCTGCACCATTATCGCCGAGTAGTCGTCGTGCTTATCCTTGAAATAGTCCGAGTACTGCTCGACGCCCTCCCCCGCAGTGACGACGAACCCTCCCAGATAATCCTCGCGGCCCGATTCCTCGGGCGCTACGTAATCCGCAAGGCACAGGTACTTCTCGTTCTCCCCCTTGTCCTTCTGCTGGCGGAGGAAATGGAAAGAGGCGATTGCCTTAGTCCGGCTCGTATCCGAATACACCTTGACGTCGTCCCCTATCCTCCCCGCGGGCCAGAACCCGAGCACGGCTTTGGGCCTGAACCTTTTTTCCGAGATGATGCGTTTCAGGAGTTTCTGTGCGTCGCCGTACAGGTTCTTCGCCTGCGTGCCCCATTTCTTGTGCTCGAGTATCTTCGGGTATTGTCCCTTGAGCTCCCATACCCAGAAGAAAGGCGACCAGTCAATGAAGGGTATTACGTATTCGAGGTGTATGTCGTCGAATACCTGGATACCGAGTTTTTCGGGCGTGTCGATAATTGCTTTCTTCCAGTCTTCCCTGAACCCTCTCGCCCTCGCCTTTTCCAGAGTAAGGAACCCTGTCTTTGTCTTCGATCTGTCGTGGAGGGTCCTCAGCTCTTCGTGTCTCTTCTCCTGCTCCTTCACGAATTCGCCGTATTTCTCCGGGTTCAGCAGGTCGTTGCACACCCCTACGACGAGGGAGGCGTCCTGCACGTGGCTCACGACCCCGCTGTAATGGGGAGCTATTTTTATGGCCGTGTGGGCCTTGCTCGTAGTGGCTCCACCGATAAGGAGCGGCGTCCTGAACCCCTGCCTCTCCATCTCTGAAGCGTTGTGCACCATCTCGTCGAGTGACGGTGTTATTAGGCCGCTCAGTCCTATAATGCTCGCGTCCACTTCCCTGGCTTTTTTAAGAATATTCTCGCAGGGAACCATTACGCCTAAATCAAAGACCTCGTAGTTATTGCAGCCCAGTACCACGGAGACTATGTTTTTCCCTATGTCGTGGACGTCTCCCTTCACGGTCGCGATGACGAATTTCCCCCTCGCCTTTCCGCCCCCGGCTTTCTGTTTTTCGGCCTCCATAAAGGGCTCGAGGTACGCGACCGCCTTTTTCATGACGCGGGCGCTCTTTACGACTTGTGGGAGGAACATCTTCCCCTCTCCGAAAAGCTCGCCCACTACCTTCATGCCGTCCATGAGGGGGCCTTCTATTACGTCGAGGGGTTTTGAGTATTTGAGGCGCGCTTCCTCGGTGTCTTTCTCAATGTAAGCGTCTATGCCCTTGACGAGCGCGTGGGAGAGCCTCTCCTCGACCGACCCCTCCCTCCACGTCTCGGCCTCTTTCTCCCTGGCCTTCCCCGTGTCCTTTATCTTCTCCGCGTATTCTATGAGTATTTCGGTAGCCTCGGGCCTCCTGTTGAGGAGGACGTCTTCCACCTTTTGCAACAGGTCTTTGTCTATTTCTTCGTACACCTCGAGCATCCCGGCGTTCACAATAGCCATGTCGAGGCCGGCGTCGATTGCGTGGTAGAGGAAGGCGCTGTGCATCGCCTCTCTCACGACGTTGTTGCCGCGGAATGAAAACGATATGTTGCTTATGCCTCCGCTCGTCTTAGCACCTGGGCAAGAGGCCTTTATCTCCCGCACCGCTTCTATGAAATCGAGCGCGTAGCTGTTGTGCTCGTCTATGCCCGTCGCGACCGTGAGCACGTTGGGATCGAATATTATGTCCTCCGGGTCCATTCCGACTTTTTTTGTCAGTATCTCGTACGCCCGCCTGCATATCCTGACCTTGTCGTCTTTGGTCGCCGCCTGTCCTTCCTCGTCAAACGCCATTACGACGGCGGCCGCGCCGTATCGCATTACCTTCCTCGCCTGCTCAATGAACTTCTCCTCCCCTTCCTTGAGGCTTATGGAGTTGACTATCCCTTTTCCCTGCAAGCACTTGAGACCCGCCTCGATAACGGAGAACTTCGAGCTGTCTATCATGACGGGGACGCGCGCTATGTCGGGCTCAGACGCTATGAGGTTCATGAAGCGGGTCATGCAGGCCTCTCCGTCGAGGAGCGCCTCGTCGAAGTTGACGTCGATTACGTTGGCGCCGTTCTCGACCTGCTGTTTCGCAACTTCAAGCGCCCCCTCGAAATCGTCTTCCTTGATGAGCTTCGCAAACCGGGGGGAGCCGGTCACGTTCGTCCTTTCGCCTACCATTATGAAAGGCGCGCCTTCCCCTATATCGAGCGCCTCGAGGCCGCTCAAGCGCGTGGCTTGAGGAATTACGGGTATCTTGCGGGGCGGGTACTTCCCCGCCTTCTCTACGATCGCTCTTATGTGGTCGGGTGTCGTGCCGCAGCAGCCGCCTACGATATTTATAAAACCGCTCGCGGCGAAGTCCTCCAGATAGGACGACGTGTCGGCCGGGGTCTGGTCATACCCTGTGTCACTCAGGGGATTTGGAAGCCCGGCGTTCGGGTAACAGCTGACGTAGCAGTCAGCTATCCTCGACAACTCTTCGATGTATGGACGCATCTCCCTGGCCCCGAGGGCGCAGTTTATGCCGACGCTCATAGGCTTCGCGTGCCTGACGGAGTTCCAGAAGGCTTCGAGAGTCTGCCCAGAGAGGGTCCTTCCGGAGGCGTCCGTGATGGTGACCGAGAGCATAAGGGGAAGGCGCAACCTGTGCTCGTCGAAGTACCTGTATATCCCGTAGATGGCGGCCTTGAGGTTTAAAGTGTCGAACGTAGTCTCGGCGAGTATTATGTCTATGCCCCCGTCGACGAGTCCCTTGAGCTGCTCGTAATACGCCTGGACCAGCTCCTCGAACGTGACCCCCCTCGCGGCGGGGTTGCTTACGTCGGGGGAGATAGAGGCCGACTTGGTCGTAGGGCCTAATGCGCCCGCGACGAAGCATCTCCTACCCGGGTGTTCCGACATGAACTCGTCGGCGGCCTTTCTCGCCAGAGCCGCCGCCGTTTTGTTCAATTCGTAAACGATGTCTTCAAGCCCGTAGTCCGACTGCGATATGCGGTTCGCGTTGAACGTATTAGTCTCGATTATATCAGCGCCCGCTTCGAGATAGCTCCTGTGAATGCCGGATACGATGTCCGGCCTCGTGAGAGAGAGGAGGTCGTTATTTCCCTTGAGCTCCTTCGGGTGGTCTTTGAATATTTCTCCGCGGAAGTCTGATTCCCCGGGCTTGTGGCGCTGTATCATTGTGCCCATAGCGCCGTCTATGAACATTATGCGCTTCGAGAGGATCTCTCTGAGAGTCTTAAGCGATTCGGATTCCTTTAGATTCATAAGGGATTATTATACCAAAACGGATTTTCGGGAGTAGTTCGGGTCGATTCGCATTCACTTCCACTCGTCCCTCAGCTTCCTGAGCTCCTTGAAATAAGAGGCATTGGAGTCTCCGAGGGACGGGTTCCTCTTTCTGAGCTCTTTTGTTATTCCGGGGGAATCATAGCGGAGAAAGGGGTTGTACGTCTTTTCCTCGCCTATAGTGGTCGGCGCGGGCTCTTTCCCTTTCTTCACGAGCTTCCTTATATCGGCAAGCTTCTTTTTGGCTTCCTTGTTGCCGGGCTCAATGTCGAGCGCGAACCTCAGGTTCGCTTCCGCATAATCGTGCCCCGGGAATATACGGAGGTCGTCCCCGAGCGTCCGTATCTTCGTCTCCATGGTTTTGAATAGCTCTTCACCGTCTCCCCTGTGCTTGAGATTACCGCATCCTGCCAGGTAAAGCGTGTCCCCGGTAAATACGTTCCCGTCCATGACGAGTATAAGGTGCTCGGGGCAGTGTCCGGGCGTGTGAATCACGTGCAGGCTAAGCTTCCCTATACGGACGGTATCCCCGTCATTTAAAGCCCTCGACCTCGGCGAGACCATGGTTCTACCGAGCGTATGGACGAGAATCTCGGCGAGAGTGACTTTTAAAATCGGATCGTTCCCCTTTATGTGGTCCGGGTGGCAGTGGGTGTTGATTATATATTTAACGCGCAGGCCATTGTCTCTGATGAAGTTCAGAACGGGCACCGGGTCGAACGGGTCTATGACGGCGCATTCGGAAGTCTCCCCGCACCAGACGACATAGTTGTAATTGCTGTCGCTTTCGGGCGCCCTTATCCTGGCTATGCCGTATCCCGCTCCTGAGAAAGTATCCATTCGAGACTCGCCTTCTTCGCTCCGTATATCCCGGCATGCCCGGGACGCGACAGTTATTATGACATAAAATATTAATATTAATTTACCGTGTAGGGTAAAATATAAGTCCTGTGCGATTAATACCGGATTTCTTCACCAGAACTGACAAGGGGGTAGATGTTGAGAGCCGAAAAGACTCATCTGTTTGCAGCCGTTCTCTTTGCCCTGATCGCGGCGGGGTGCAATAAGGAGCCTGAATACGTTCCGGGTTCGAGCATACAGGGCTTCAGGGCGGCGATATCGAAGATACTGTTCTCCCCGATCGCCTTTGACGGGGCTACCGTGGCCGTCGAGGGGATAGCGGCTCAGGTAAAGGAGGTCAATCCCGGGCAGGAGGACGTCGGCACCGAGTTCAAGCTCGTCGATCTCAACGGGAATTATATTAACGTGGATATGCCCGGCTCCTGGGAGATCGCTGACGACGATTATCTGATCGTGGGCGGTATCTACAGGAAAAACGGCAACATACTTGAGGCTGAGCAATTCGAGAAGATAGTGCTCGAAGGGGACGACCAGGAACAGGACGAAGAAATTCAAAAACGGGATGTCTGGTAGCGTCCTGCAATAACGGGATAAGGTTTTGACAATACGTTAGTTAAAGGGTAACTTCTTTGATTTATTCAATATATATGCGGGAGATTTTATGAGTTTCGTCAAGGGACTAAAGTGCAAGGAGTGCGGGGAAGAATACCCTAAGGAGCCCCTTCACGTTTGCGAAATATGCTTCGGGCCGCTCGAAGCCTCCTACGATTACGACGGGATTAAGAAAGTACTTTCGAGGGATGTAATCGAGCAGAGGGACAGGAGCATCTGGAGGTATAAGGAGCTCCTGCCGATAGACGAAGAGCCTACCGTGGGACTAAAAGTGGGTTTCACCCCGCTCATCAAGGCCGAAAACCTCGGGCGTGTGCTCGGCGTAAATGAGATTTACGTAAAAAACGACGCGGTTTGCTATCCCACGCTGTCATTTAAGGACAGGGTCGTATCGGTCGCGCTGTCGAAGGCCAAGGAGTTCGGGTTCAAGACGGCGGCATGCGCCTCGACCGGGAACCTCGCTAATGCCGTGGCGTCGCTCACCGTTTCGGGGGGCCTCGAAAGCTTCATATTCATACCCTATAACCTGGAACAGGCGAAGATAATCGGGACGACCGTTTACGGGGCGAACCTCATAGGCATCAAGGGCACTTACGACGACGTAAACAGGCTCTGCAGCGAGGTTGCGGGGAAGTTCGGATGGGCTTTCGTCAACATCAACATGAGACCCTATTACGCCGAGGGCTCGAAATCTTTCGCCTTCGAAATGATGGAGCAGCTCGGATGGCGCACTCCCAAACACGTGGTCGTTCCCATGGCGAGCGGGTCACTGCTGACCAAGGTCTGGAAGGCGATAAAGGAGTTCGAGACGCTCGGCCTCGTCGAGGCGAACGGCACGAAGATATACGGCGCCCAGGCTACCGGATGCTCCCCCATCACCACTGCGCTCAAGAACGACTGGGAGATATTCAAGCCGGTAAAGCCGGACACCATAGCCAAGTCGCTTGCAATCGGCACGCCGGCCGATGGGTTCTATGCGATGTGCGTGATGAGAGAGAGCGGAGGCTGGGGCGAGGACGTTACGGACGAAGAGATAATCGACGGCATCAGGCTCCTTGCCGAGACAGAAGGCATATTCACCGAAACGGCAGGCGGCGTGACTATGGCCGTCACGAAAAAGCTGATCTCGCAGGGAGTGATCCCGAAAAACGAGTCTATTGTCGTGTCTATAACCGGAAACGGGCTCAAGACCCAGGAGGCGATAGCCGACAGGGTTTCACAGCCACTGATAATCGACGCGAGACTCGAGGAATTTGAAGATCTGTATTTAAAAATTAAGGAACAAGAAGATAAAGGAGGTATGAAAGATGCCCTCTGTTCGCATTCCCACACCGCTTAGGAAGCTGACTTCGGAAAAAGACGAGGTTACGATAAGCGCCTCGAGCATCGCACAGCTAATAGAAGAAATGGAAAGCCAGTTTCCCGGTATCAAGAACAGGCTCTGCGATGAATCCGGCAACGTCAGGAGATTCATAAACCTCTATGTCAACAACGAGGACATAAGGTTTTTAAACGGGAAGGAAACCGCCCTTAAGGAAGGGGATGTGGTTTCGATCATCCCCGCCATAGCCGGCGGGTTCCGATGATTTACTCTTCGGGCCTGTAGCGTGGCGTTCTAGGGCGGTCACTTGTTGAAGATATCCTGGACCTTGGATACGAACCTCTTGACCATGGGTACGTTTTCCTCTTCACTCGCCCTGGCGAACTCTTCGAGCAAAAGCTGCTGCTTCTTGCTGAGCTTTACGGGCACCTCCACCTGCACCTGTATGTAAAGGTCGCCCTGTCCCTTGCCTTCGAGCCTCGGCATGCCCTTTCCCTTGAGCCTGAAGGTCTGGCCCGGCTGAGTGCCTGCCGGTATCTTGATCGTGCTTTTTCCCCTGGGCGTCGGTATCTCGATCTCCGCCCCCAGCGCGGCCTGGACGAACTCTATAGGCACGGTGCAGTAGAGATCCTGCTCTTCTCTCCTGAATAGAGGATGCTCCTCGACGTGAATCTCGATGTAGAGGTCGCCGCTCGGCCCGTTAAGATAACCGCTGTCTCCTTCGCCGCGCATCCTTAGCCTCACTCCGTCGGATATGCCGGCCGGCACCTTCACCTTAACCTGGTGGTCGGCCAGGACGTACCTCTCCCCCCCGCACCGCGCACAGGACTTTGTAATCCTCTTTCCGGTCCCTCCGCACGCGGGGCACGCCCTCTTTATGGCGAATAGTCCCTGGGAGTATCTGAGCTCCCCCCTTCCTCCGCAGCTCGTGCAGATGACTTCGCCGCCCCTCGCGGCGCCGCTCCCCCGGCAGTCGCGGCACGTCTCGCGCCTCGGTATCTTGAGCTCTCTCTCGCACCCGTCTATGGCTTCATCGAACGTGAGGTCGAGTGAGTATTTGAGGTCCCTCCCCCTCCTGGCTTTTTCGGCTCCGCCAGCGCTGAAAACCTCTTCGAACAGGCTGCCGAATATGTCGCTGAAACCAGATTCGAAATCGATGTCCGTAAAAATGCCCTCGGCCGATATATGGCCGAAGCTGTCATAGCGCGCCCTCTTGTTGGGATCGCTCAGCACCTGGTACGCTTCGTTTATCTTTTTGAATTTCTCTTCGGCTTCCGGGTTGCCCGCGTTCCTGTCGGGGTGGAATTCGAACGCGAGTCTCTTATAGGATCTTTTTATTTCCTCACCGCTCGAGTCGCGCTCGACCTGAAGAATCTCATAATAGTCGATACTTTCCATTAATCAAAGAATCCGTACGGGCGTGTTATTCGCCGCCGCCGTGCGCCTCCGGGCCTTTCTCGTGTTTGGAGTATATCACCTCGGCGAATTTATACGAGGCTTCCTTAAGCTCTTCGAATACGTCTTTGATGTATACGTAATCGACGCCCGCGAGAGCCTCTTTCATCTTGTCGACGGATTGCTCGATCCTGGATTTGAGGTCGGCGTCCACCTTGTCGCCGTAGGAGTCAAGCGTCCTCCTGACCGAATACAGAAGCCCTTCCGCCTCGTTCTTGAGCAGCGCGATGTCCTTCCGTCTCTTGTCCGTGTCGGAGTACTGTTTGCTCTCTGTTATTATCGACTGTATTTCGTCATCGGACAAGCCGCTCGACGTCACGACCTGTATCGCCTGCTTCTTTCCGGTCCCGAGGTCTTTAGCGGAGACGTGGAGTATGCCGTCCGCGTCCACTTCGAACGAGACCTCTATCTGGGGTATCCCTCTCGGAGCGGGCGGTATGCCGATGAGGTTGAAGTTTGCAAGCGATATATTGCCGTCCACGAGCTCCCTCTCCCCCTGAAGCACGTGGATGCCGACGAACTCCTGGTTGTCGAAGGCCGTTGTGAATATCCTGCTCCGCTTGGTGGGGATGGTCGTGTTCCTTTCTATGATCTTCGTGAAGAGTCCCCCTCTCGTCTCGACTCCGAGGGAGAGCGGCACTACGTCGAGCAGTAGTACTTCCTCGACCTTCCCTTCGAGCACCCCGCCCTGAATCGATGCCCCTATGGCCACGACTTCTTCGGGGTTTATACGCGTCTGGGGCTCTTTCTTGAATATATCCCTTACCTTTTCCTGAATCTTGGGCATCCTTGTCATTCCGCCGACGAGCACTACTTCGTCTATGTCGGCGGGGTCCAGCTTCGCGTCCTGGAGCGCCTGTCTGCAGGGTATCTCCACCCTGTCCACGAGCTCGCCTACGAGTTTCTCGAACTCTTCCCTCGTGATCTTGTAATTGAGGTGCTTGGGGCCGGTCTGGTCTACAGCTATAAAGGGCAGGTTTATCGTGGTTTCATGAACGGAAGAAAGCTCGTGCTTAGCCTTCTCGCATGTCTCCCTGATCCTCTGGAGCGCCATCTTGTCTTCCCTGAGGTCGATCTCGTGCTGCCTTTTGAAGTCTTCGAGCACGAGCTCTATGAGCATCTGGTCGAAATCGTCTCCGCCGAGGAATGTATCGCCGCTCGTGGATTTCACCTCGAAAACCCCGTTCGCGATCTCCAGTATCGTTATATCGAACGTGCCTCCCCCGAGGTCGAACACCGCAATCCTCTTGTTCTCTATCTTGTCGAAGCCGTAGGCGAGCGCAGCGGCCGTGGGCTCGTTTATAATCCTCCTCACGTTTAGCCCCGCTATGCGGCCTGCGTCTTTCGTCGCCTGCCTCTGGAGGTCGTTGAAGTGTGCCGGGACCGTGATCACGGCGTCAGTCACCTCGTATCCGAGGTACTCCTCGGCGACCTGCTTCATTTTTAAAAGCACTATGGAGGATATCTCCTGGGGGCTATAAGTCCTGGCGTTAGTCTCTATCCACGCGTCGCCCGATTCGTTAGGTACTATGTCATACGGCGCAAGACCTTTGGCTTTCTGGACTTCGGGCGAATCGAAGCGTCTGCCTATGAGGCGCTTCACTCCGAATATGGTGGTCGTGGGGTTTACAACGGCCTGTCTTTTGGCGACCGCTCCCGCGAAGCGGGAGTTATCTTCGGTGAAAGCGACGACGGAGGGAGTAACCCTGCTCCCCTCCTCGTTGGGTATCACGACGGGGCTCCCGCCCTCTATGATCGCGACACATGAGTTAGTGGTTCCTAGGTCAATTCCTACTATCGCCATGTCCGCCTTCCGTTAAATATTTTTTAATCGCCGTCAGTCAGGTCGAATACGTCACCCGAGCCTGCGCCGCCCTGGTTTTGGTCCGTCTCGCCCGCGCCGCCCGCACCCTTGGATACGACGACGAGCGCCGGCCTGAGCAGCCTGTCTTTTAGCGTATATCCCCTGAGCATTTCCGATATAATGAGACCGGGCGTGAAGTCGGGGGATTCGACGCGCTCGATCGCCTGATGTAGCCTCGGGTCGAATTCCTGTCCCGGGGAGGCGTCGACGAACTGTACGCCGAACTTCTCTAGGCAGCTCAGGAACTGCTTGTGTACGAGCTTGACCCCTTCTATAAGAGGCTTGGGGTCTTCCTCCGCATCCACGTGATCGAGCGCGCGCTCCAGGTTATCTATGACGTTGAGGAGGGCCTTGATGAGCTCTTCGTTCCCGTACGAAATGACGTCCGCTTTCTCTTTCGCGAGTCTCTTCTTATAGTTCTCGAAATCGGCCGCAAGCCTTATGTACTTCTGATAGAGGTCCTGGTAGTCCTTCCCTCCTTTCCTGGGGACCCCTTTCTCTTCCTGTCCGATCTCCTCTTCTTCCCCGCTGTAGTTGTCCCCGTTTTCTCTCAATTCTATATCTCCTTCTTTATTGTCGTTATCGTTCGGATTCATATTTACCTCCTGGTTTCAATCGACCTGTAAGCGGGCACGGTGAATATATAATTATAGCGCTTATCTCGGCGGCCGCGTTACCGTTCGGCAGATGTTGTGCGGCTCGGGGCAGTAATCCTAAATCCTTATGCAAAATATAATAATCCCACGATAATTTGTCAACGTAGAGTTGTCAAAGATTTATCGTGCGCGCGTCCCCATGCCGCTTGACCGGACTATCATGTTATACGCCACCCCTTCGAGCAGCCCGGCGTCGCTTACGACCATGCTTGTCGCTGAAAACCTGTCCATTGTATTGAGCACTATCGATATTCCGGAAATTATGAGGTCTTCCCTGCCCTTTTCGAGGCCGGGGACCTTGGTCCTCCCGGTCTTGGGAAGGCCCAGCAAGATTTCGAGCGTCCTCTCTATCATTCCCCTCGTGAGGACGAAATTATTCACTAGCGCGGGATCGTATTTCTCAAGTCCTAGCTCTATGGCGGCAAGCGTAGTCGGCGTCCCCGCCGTCCCTATGAGGGTCAGGCGGTCCCCGCCAGCCGCGGGGAAGCAAGACAGGCCATCAGCAATTGTCCCGCGGACGTCCCGGTTCAGTGAGGCGATATCCGAGTCCGTGTCGGTCTCGCCCCCCAGATACTTTTCCGTGAGGCGCACCACTCCGAGCCCCGTGCTTGCGATTTCCCTGATCTCCCCACCCTCTATGTATATATACTCGGTGCTGCCGCCCCCTATATCGAATATGAGGCAGTCGGGCGTGCCGAAGCTTACCGAGTTGAGCACTCCCCTGACCGTAAGCCTCGCCTCCTCGTCTCCGGATATCACGTCTACGGATATACCCGTTTCCGACTCGACCTTCCTTATGAAATCCTGTCCGTTGAGCGACTCCCTGACGGCGCTCGTGGCGACGGCACGCAGCTTCCCGACGCCGTATTCCTTCAGCTTGAGCGAAAAGCCCGAGAGCGCTTTTAACGACCTGTCCATAGCGTTAGGACTAATAAGCATCTTTCCGGGGGCGAGACCTTCGCCGAGACGCGTTATCTCGCGGCAGATGTAGAGCTTTTTGAGCGAAGCTCCTTCTCCCGTTTCAGAAACGAGAAGCCTGAATGTATTAGACCCTATGTCTATAGATGCTATTCGCACTCAGCCGTCTCTCGTGTAATAGATTCACTGACTGTGACAATTCTCCGCACGCGTATCCGCGCCCTGCGCCGGACTATATAGATATACCAGATTTATAAAGGAATGAAAGGGAAAACCGAGCATACTTAAAGAACTTGTGTAGAAAACACAGGCCCTTATCCGTAAACGTTACGGGCCCACAGGCACGGTTTTGAAACCACGGTGATCGCCTGCTCAGTGCTCGTGGGCGGTTTTGGAAGCTCCCGCTTCTTCTATAATCTTCCCTGCAAGGTGATCGGGGACCTCTTCGTAATGGGAGAAGTCCATGCTGAACGTGCCCCTGCCGCTCGTGATCGACCTCAGCTCAGGCGCGTATGTCAGCACCTCGGCCATCGGTATGAGCGCCCTTACAACATGGGTACCGTTTAAGGAGTCCACGCCCGAGACCTTGCCCCTCCTCGAGTTCACGTCCCCAATTACGTCCCCCATGCATTCGTCAGGTATGGATATTTCCATCTTCATTACTGGCTCGAGAATTACGGGTCTGGCTTCTTCCATCGCTTTCCTGAACCCCATGGAGCCCGCTATCTGAAAGGCTATGTCTGAGGAGTCGACCGGGTGGTATTTGCCGTCGAACAGCGTGACCTTGAGGTCGACTACCGGATAGCCGGCTGCGACGCCCTTCTTCATCGCCTCGATCACACCCTTTTCAACCGACGGGATGTAGTTCTTGGGTATCACTCCGCCCACTATGTTGTTGACGAACTCGAAGCCCTTGCCCCGGGGGAGCGCCTCCACCTCGAGCCACGCGTCGCCGTACTGGCCTCGCCCTCCCGTCTGCTTAATGTACTTGCCCTCGGCCTTGGCCTTGCCCTTCACCGTTTCTTTATAAGGGACCCTCGGCTTCTTGAGCTCGACATGGACCCCGTAAATGTCCCGAAGCTTGTTGACTATCACCTCCACGTGGGACTGCCCGGTTCCTGAAAGCAGGAACTCCTTCGTCTCCTCGTCGAGCCTGTAGTGTATGGTCGGGTCTTCTTCCTGTATCCTCGCGAGCGACGGGTTCAGCTTGTCCTCGTCGTTCCTGCTCTTGGGCTCGATCGCGTAGGAGAGCACGGCAGGGGGGAGCTCGACGGGCTCTATCACCATCTGATGAGCTTCGTCGGTGAGCGTATCGCCCGTAGACGCGTCCTTGAGCTTGTTCACGGCAACGATGTCGCCCGCGAGAGCCGGGCTGAACGGGAATTCCTTTTTACCTACGAGCCTGTGGAGGTGCCCGATCTTCTCTTTTATCTTTTTGCTGGAATTGTAGACCGAAGTGTCTCCATTGAGCGACCCCGAGAAAACCCTGAATATCGATATCTTTCCGGCGTAGGGGTCCGAGACCGTTTTGAAAATATATGCCGAGAAGGGTTCTTTTTCGTCGGGCTTTCTTTCGACCTTCCCGCCCGCCGGGTCGAGCCCCTCGATCGTCTTCCTCTCGGACGGGGACGGCAGGTACTTGGTTATGGCGTCGCTCAGCACGTTTATCCCTATCATGTGCGTGGCGGAGCCTATGAGGACGGGGATTACCTTCGCCTCGAGTATCCCCTCGTGGAGCATCCTGATTATCTTTCCCTCGTCGATCGACTCCCCTTCGAGATACTTCTCGAGTAACTCGTCGTCGAGCTCCGCGACCGACTCTATTATTTTTTCCCTCTGGGACCTGGCTGCCTCTTCCATATCGGGAGGGACGGGTATCTCTTCGAATCCCGCGCCGCCTCCGTATTTATAGGCTTTCATTTCGATAACGTCTACGACCCCCTTGAAATCGTGCTGCTGGCCTATCGGGAGTATCAGGGGGAGGAGCTTCACCTTGAGCTCCTTCGATATGCTCCCGAGTGTGGCCTCCAGGCTCGTGTTTTCCTTGTCGAGCTTGTTGATAAAGATTATTTTCGGCAGGCCGCCCGTCATGTCCCAGTACTTCCGTACCTGAACGGCCACGTCGCCGCCTACAGCGCCTACCACTATCACGGCGCCGTCCACTACCTTGAGTGCGCTATCGGCTTCGTATAAGAAGTTTAAAAAACCAGGCGTGTCTATGAGGTTTACGAGGTGGGATTTGGTTTCGAAGAACGCTACGTGGGAATTTATAGACATCCTTCGGTGTTTTTCTTCGGATTCATAATCAAGCACCGAGCCGCCGTCGTCGACTTTTCCGAGCTTGTCGGTGGCTCCGTGCAAATATAAGAGTGATTCGGCTAGAGAAGTTTTACCTGCGCCGTGGGGAGAAACGAGCGCAACGTTCCTTACGCTTTCCCTACCATACTCCTTCATCGAAGATTACCTCCGTAGTCTGTCGTTGACAAAAATTCTCATCAAAGCCCTTTGTCGTCTCCTCTTTGAATAAAATTCCCTAAAGTCGGTCGATTGTATGTGGCGCCCTGGGTCGGATGTCTAGTTCTTGGCGTACTTCTTCCTGAACCTTTCGACGCGGCCCTTGGACTCGGCAGCCCTTTCCTTCCCCGTGTAGAAAGGATGACAGTTGGAGCAGACCTCTACAGTGAAGTCTTCAAACCGCGTGGACCTGGTTTTGTATTGTGCGCCGCAGGAGCAGCTTATGGTGACTTCTTTATATTCCGGATGAATATCCGCTTTCATGGTGATACCTCCTTATGCTTATGCGCGGGCAAATCGTTTTCGATTTATATGGACCCAGATTTATTAATATTAAATTAACATTTATATGCCGGCTGTTCAATAGCTTATAGCAAACAAAAAGGCGGCCGGGGGCCGCCTTTTTGCTGTTTTTGTAATCAGCGATGCACTTTGATATTCTTATTTTTCTGTGAATTCGGCGTCTATGACGTCGTCGCCGTCCTTGCCGCCCTCGCCTTCGCGTCCGGCCTCGCCTTCGGGCGCCTCGCCCGGCCCTTCCTGCCCGGTACCTGCCTCCTGCGCGCCGTCCCCGCTCTGGGCCTGCTGCTTGTACATCAGCTCGGCGAGCTTATGAGAGGCGTGGGTTATCTTCTCCGTAGCGGAATCGATCTCGGAGGCCTCGTTGCCCTTGACTGCCTTTCTTCCCTGCTCGAGGGCGTCTTCGAGCTCCTGCTTGTCGTTTGCCGAGAGCTTGCCTTCGAACTCCTTGAAGCTCTTCTCTGTCCTGTATATTAGCTCGTCGAGCCTGTTCCGCTTTTCCACGAGGTCGTGGCGCTTCTTGTCCTCTTCCGACTTCTCCTCGGCGTCCCTTACCATCCTGTCCACTTCTTCCTTGGAGAGCCCGCTCGAGGCCTCTACCCTGACCTTCTGCTCCTTCTGGGTGGCCAGATCCTTAGCGGATACGTGGAGTATGCCGTCGGCGTCGATGTCGAAAGTCACCTCGACCTGGGGTATTCCCCTTGCGGAAGGGGGAATGCCGTCGAGTATGAACCTGGCGAGCGTCCTGTTGTCGCCGGACATCTGTCTCTCGCCCTGCAGCACGTGGATCTCGACCGAAGTCTGGTTGTCTTCGGCAGTAGTGAACACCTGGCTCTTCTTGGTCGGGATTGTCGTGTTCCTTTCTATGATCCTCGTCATCACGCCGCCCAGAGTCTCGATACCGAGGGAGAGCGGGGTAACGTCGAGCAGCAGCACGTCCCTTACCTCTCCGCCCAGCACAGCGCCCTGTATAGCAGCGCCCATGGCCACGACTTCGTCCGGGTTAATGCCCTTGTGTGGCTCCTTGCCGAAGAAATCGGTGACCACTTTCTGTACGAGCGGTATCCTGGTCGACCCGCCGACGAGAATTACCTCGTCGATGTCGGCCGCCTTGAGACCGGCGTCCTTGAGCGCCTGGCGGCAGGGCTCGAGAGTGCCCTTTATCTTGTCCTCGATCAGCTGCTCGAACTTGGAGCGCGTGATCTTCATGACCAGATGCTTCGGCCCGGTCGCGTCGGCAGTGATGAACGGCAGGTTGATCTCCGTCTCGAGAGTGTTCGATAGCTCGACCTTCGCCTTCTCCGATTCCTGTCTCAGCCTCTGGAGCGCCATCTTGTCGTTCCCGAGGTCGATGCCCGATTCTTTCTTGAATTCGGCGATTATGTAGTCCATTATGAGCCTGTCGAAGTCGTCTCCGCCCAGGTGCGTGTCGCCGTTAGTCGATTTGACCTCTATGACGTTGTCGCCGACCTCCAGTATCGATATGTCGAACGTGCCGCCGCCCAGGTCGTAGACCGCTATAGTCCCCTCGCTCTTTTTGTCGAACCCGTAGGAGAGAGCGGCCGCCGTGGGCTCGTTTATGATCCTCCTGACCTCGAGGCCAGCGATCTTGCCCGCGTCCTTCGTGGCCTGCCTCTGGCTGTCGTTGAAATAGGCGGGAACCGTGATAACGGCCTCTTTTATCTCGCCGCCTACGTAGTCCTCCGCCGCCTTCTTGAGTTTCATCAGGACGTGGGAAGAGATCTGGGGCGGTGAGTACTGTTTCCCCATTACCTCTACCCATGCGTCGTCGTTTTTGGTCTTTACTATTTTATACGGGAGCCTCTTGGCCTCGCCCTCGACCTCCTCAAAGCGCCTGCCCATGAGCCTCTTTACCGAGAATACCGTGTTTTCGGGATTGACTACGGCCTGTCTCTTGGCAGGGCCTCCGACGAGTATGTCGCCGTCCTTCGTAAATGCGACTACAGACGGGGTGATACGCGACCCCTCCTCGTTTATGATTACCTTGGGCTCTCCGCCCTCCACTATAGCCACGACCGAGTTTGTGGTCCCGAGGTCGATCCCGATTATCTTACCGCTTTTCGCCATTTGTATAGCCTCCTCGACTTGTTATCTGTTTTCAGTACCGTGTCAGTTTCCCTGAGTGACCGAAGTTTCGACCTCGCCCCTCAGCTTCTTGAGGGCCTGGACCTCTATCTGCCTTACCCTCTCCTTGGAGATGCCGAGCTCGTCCCCGAGCTCCCTGAGCTTGCCCTGCGGCGTGGACAGGTACCTTCTCTCGATCACGCGCTTTTCGCGCGGAGTCAATTTTTTCAGTCCCTTCTCCAGTCCTTCCCTGGCGAGCTCCGACTGCTCGAGCGTTTCGAGCACTATTTCCTGGTTCGAATTCGCGTCCGAAACCGTGTCCAGATACGTTATCGATTCGTCGTCCTGTAAAGACGTATCGAGGGAAAAGTCCCTCGATGCCATCCTGAACTCCATGTCGATCACGTCTTTATCCTTCACTCCGAAAAGCTCGGCTACCTTCCTGATATCCGATTCCGTCAGCTCGTCGTGCTGGATATTGAGGTCCTTCTTCGCCCTTCCGATCTTATGGAAGAGCTTGCGCTGCGCCTGAGTGGTGCCGATCTTCACATGGCTCCAGAACTTCATTATGTGGTTCTGTATCTTCGCCCTTATCCACCACACGGCGTACGATATTAACCTGTATCCCTTGTACGGGTTGAATTTTTTAACAGCCTTCATCAGCCCTATAGTGCCTTCCTGAACAAGGTCGCTAAGCGGGAACCCGTACGATATATACTCGGACGCTATCTTTATCACGAACCTGAGGTTGGATACAATTAACTTGTTGGCCGCTTCAAGGTCGTTGTCCTCGTAATATCTGACCGCAAGGCTGTATTCTTCTTCTTTGCTTAGAACCGGGTATTTTTCGATTTCCTTAAGAAAAACACCTATCGGCTCCCTGACTGCAACTGCTTTCATCCGTTTCATACCTCCTTTTTGAAAACTAATCATCATCGGGGAAATGTCAAGGGGATGAAATAATGAAAGCTGAAATATATTATTCTAATGAGATTGGGTAGTTAATAAAGATAAATTAACACTGTTCTTGAACATTACAAGGGTCGCGGAGCATACCGGCCGCTAGGACGCACGAAGGGTTTAACCCGCCTGTGCCGCCTCGACGACTTTTTTAGCCGCCTCTCTCATGTCTCCGCCGGTTATGATGTTAAGTCCTGATTGCGACAGCATTTTTCTACCGAGCTCGACGTTCGTCCCTTCGAGCCTGACTACGAGCGGGACGTCGATGCCTACTTCTTTTGCCGCGGTGATTATGCCTTCGGCTATAGTGTCGCATTTCATTATGCCGCCGAATATGTTTACGAAGATGGCCTTCACGTTGGGGTCGCTCAGTATCATCTTGAAGGCCTGGGTGACCTGCTCTGTGTTGGCCCCGCCGCCTACGTCGAGGAAGTTGGCCGGCTCCCCGCCGTGGTGCTTTATTATGTCCATCGTCGACATCGCGAGCCCCGCCCCGTTCACGAGGCAGCCGATGTTGCCGTCCAGCTTCACGTAGCTTATGCCCCACTTCTTGGCTTCGAGCTCCGTCGGGTCTTCTTCTGAGGGGTCGTGGAGCTTTTCAATGTCCGGATGCCTGAAGAGCGCGTTGTCGTCGAAGTTCATCTTCGCGTCGAGCGCGAGCACGTCCCCGCTCTTGGTCAGTATGAGGGGGTTTATCTCCGCGAGCGAGCAGTCCTTTTCGGTGAAGAGCTGGTAGAGCCCCGATATGAATTTCACCGCTTTATTTACCGTCTTGCCCTCGAGACCGAGGAAATATGCTATTTTTCTGCACTGATATGGCAAGAGGCCGACTGTGGGGTTTACGTACTCCCTCGTTATTTTCGAGGGGTGCTTCCTCGCCACCTCTTCTATCTCCATGCCGCCCTCCCGGCTCGCCATTATGACTATCTGCTCCCTCGACCTGTCTATCACCATGCCGAGGTAGAGCTCTTTCTCTATCTCCGAGGCCTCTTCGACTAGCACCTTCTGTACGAGCTTCCCTTCGGGCCCCGTCTGATGGGTCACGAGTATCATGCCGAGTATCTCTGAGGCTATCTGTTTTACCTCTTCGAGCGTCGAGGCGAGCTTGACTCCCCCGCCCTTCCCCCTTCCTCCTGCGTGTATCTGAGCCTTTACCACGAACCTGTCCACATTGAGGTCTTTCGCAATCTGATGCGCCTCGTCATCCCGGAAAGCGACCTTCCCCGTGGGCGTTGCCACGCCGTACTGTGAAAGGAGCTCCTTCGACTGATACTCATGGATATTCAATTTAAATCCTCCTCGGAGAAACTGCGGTTATTGTTTGGGGCTGCCCTTCGACCTGCCGAAAAGCCACTGGAGCGGGTCGAAATACGTGTCGGCCACCCTTTCCTTAAGCGGAATAATGGCGTTGTCCGTAATGTGTATGTGCTCGGGGCAGACCTCGGTGCAGCATTTCGTTATGTTGCAGTATCCGAGTCCCGCCTGGCCCCTCAGGAATTCCTTCCTGTCGAGCGTATCGAGGGGATGCATTTCGAGCTCGGCCATTTTTATGAACATGCGCGGCCCGAAGAATTCGTTCTTCTTGTCGTGGTTCCGGAGTATATGGCAGACGTCCTGGCAGAGGAAGCACTCGATGCATTTACGGAACTCCTGGCCTCTCTCGACGTCTTCCTGGTACATTACCCATTTCGTGTCCTTTGCCGGAGTGAACGGGGGTATCATTTTTCTGACCTTGTAGTTCCAGGACACGTCCGTCACGAGGTCCTTTATGATCGGGAATGTCTTGACCGGGTATACCGTTACGGGCTTGTCGAGCGGGAGCGAATCGAGCCTTGTCTTGCACGTGAGCTTCGGCATGCCGTTTATCTCGGCGCTGCACGAGCCGCACTTGGCGGCCTTGCAGTTCCACCTCACCGCCAGGTCCCCGTCGTAATTCGCCTGTATGAAATGGATGGCGTCGAGGACGACCATCCCTTCTTCGAGCGGCACTTCGTATTCCCTTTCCTTGCCCCCGTTAGAGTCGCCCCTGTAGACCCGCATTTTAACGACAGCCATTTATTTGTGACCTCCCTCTACGATCTTCCTCAGCTCCTCGGGCATTTGAGGAAGCGGGGATGTTCCTATTTTCATTGTACCGTTGTCTTTGGATATTACCGAGTTCACCGTCCCCCACTTTTCGTTATCGTAATTAGGGAAGTCCACCCTGCTGTGCGCGCCCCGGCTCTCTTCTCTCTGGTGAGCGGATTTCGCAATGGCCTCGGAGACGATGAGCATAGATTTCAGGTCCTTGCAAAGGTGCCAGCCCGGGTTGTACATTCGTGAGCCTTCGATCCTCAGCTGTGAGGCCCTGTCCTTGAGCACCTGTAATTCTTCGAGTCCGTCTTCCAGTTTTTCCTTCGTTCTGAATACGCCCACATAAGAGCTCATGGCTTCCTGGAGGGCCTGATGCACGGTGTAGGGGTTCTCCCCTTCCGCGTTCTCGAACGGCTTCAGCATCTCCTGAGAGGCTTTTTCGAGATCGACGTCGTCTATCTTGAGAGTGTTGTCGCGGAGCTCGTTCGCGTACTGAGCCGCGCCGAGACCTGCCCTCCTTCCGAATACGAGGAGGTCGGAGAGCGAGTTCCCGCCCAGCCTGTTCGCGCCGTGCATGCCTCCCGCCACTTCACCCGCGGCGAATAATCCGGGCACCGTGCTCCCCGCAGTGTCGGCGTCGACGCGGACACCGCCCATCATATAGTGTGTGGTCGGGAACACTTCCATAGGCTCTTTAGTTATGTCTATCTCAGCGAACTCCATGAACTGGTGGTACATGCTCGGGAGCTTCTTCTTGACGTATTCGGCTCCCCGGTGAGAGATGTCGAGGTAAGCTCCCCCGTGGGGTGTGCCGCGTCCTTCCTGGACCTCGATGTAAATGGACCTCGCGACGACGTCTCTCGTCGAGAGCTCCATCCTCTGCGGGTCGTATTTTTCCATGAACCTTTCGCCGTTCCTGTTTGTGAGCAGGCCGCCCTCGCCCCTTACCGCCTCAGTGACGAGCAGCCCCTTCACGCTCGGGGGCCATACCATTCCGGTCGGGTGGAACTGTACGAACTCCATGTCTATGAGCTCGGCCCCGGCGTCATAGGCAAGAGCGTGTCCGTCGCCCGTGTATTCCCAGGAGTTGGAAGTGACTTTGTATGACTTTCCTATCCCCCCTGTGGCGAGAATTACGGCTTTGGTCTTGAACAATACGAACCTGCCGCTCTCCCTCCAGTAGCCGAAGGCCCCGGATATCCTTTCACCGTCCTTTAATAAATGAGTAATCGTGCATTCCATGTACACGTCCATTCCGGAGTGTATGCCCCTGTCCTGTAGCGTGCGTATCATCTCGAGCCCGGTCCTGTCGCCTACGTGGGCGAGCCTCTTCCACGTGTGGCCGCCGAAGGCCCTCTGCATGATTTTGCCGTCCTTTGTCCTGTCGAAGAGCGCACCCCAGTGCTCGAGCTCCCTCACGCGCTCAGGGGCTTCCTGCGCGTGGAGCTGTGCCATGCGCCAGTTGTTGAGCATCTTTCCGCCGTGCATCGTGTCGTGGAAATGGACCTTCCAGTCGTCCTGCGCGTCGACGTTCGCGAGCGCAGCCGCGACGCCTCCCTCCGCCATGACCGTGTGGGCCTTGCCCAGGAGAGATTTGCAGACGAGGCCTACCGAGGCCCCCTGAGCCGATGCTTCTATCGCCGCCCTGAGACCCGCGCCTCCCGCGCCGATCACGATGACGTCGTGCGTATGTGTTTCGTACTTCTCCATTTAGATTAACCTCACGTCTGTGATAACGCCCCTTGCGAGAAGGAATACATAGAGGTCGGCAAGCGCGACGCCGAAGAGGCTCACCCATGCCCACAGCATGTGGTGCTCGTTAAGCGCGGTCGCCTTACCCCATAGCATGAACCGTGTGGGGCATTTCGAGAATACATCGAGATTGCCGCCTATGAGATGGCGGAACGAATGGCATGAAAGAGAATAGAGCGTGAGCAGCGCGGCGTTCGCGAAAAGTACCAGCGTGCCAACTCCCACGCCGAAGCCGTCTTCGAACTTGAGCGCCTTGAATGCGTCAACCCAGAGGAAAAAGAGCACTACGCCTGCCGCATAGAAGAAATAGCGGTGTATGTTCTGGAGTATGAACGGGAACTTCGTCTCCCCGCAGTAAGAGCCTTCCTTCGCGACAGGTTTCACTGCGCAGGCGGGTGGAGAGAGGAAGAACGACCTGTAATAGGCCTTCCTGTAGTAGTAGCAGGTCGCCCTGAACCCGAGCGGCGCCCACAGTATGAGGAGCGCCGGCGAGAACGGCCACCAGGAAGCGAGTATGTAGGGTGAATAAAAAGGGGAAAGGTACGGCCCGTAAATGAAGTCCGCGTTTGAGAACGCGCGCCATGTGGAATAGACGCCGAATGCGCCGAGCACGGCCGCAGTCACGAGGGGAGCGACCCACCATGCGTCACGCCTCAGCGTGATTGCGCTCTCTCCGGTTCCGTTTGCCATCTCGTACCTCCCTAACTTATCTCAGTACTTGTATTTTAGTGTCACGGGCTAGCAATATGCTTTAAGGAAAAATCGGCCTGTAATATTATATGACCGCCCGGAGCTAGTCAAGCCGAAAGACGCTCCGGGCGCGCCGCTTTGTCCCTTATTTTGCTGTCTTATCTATATGATCGCAGAGCTCTTTTACGTGGCTTGCCGAGACCTTGAGCTCTTCGGATTCTTTTTCCGTGAGCTTTATCTCGAATATCTTCTCGACGCCCTTTCTCCCGAGGATTACAGGCAGGCCGACGAATATGTTGTCGATGCCGTACTCACCCTCTGCCAGCACGCAGCATGGGAGTATCTTCTTCTTGTCCTTGAGGATAGCCTCGACCATCTCGACCGCGGACACAGCCGGGGCGTAGAATGCGCTCCCCGTCTTGAGAAGAGCGACGATCTCACCTCCGCCTCCCCTTGTCCTCTTGATTATGGATTCTATCCTGTCGGCGGGGATGAGCTCCGTGATAGGCACGCCGGCCACAGTGGTGCACCTCGCGAGCGGCACCATGTCGTCGCCGTGTCCGCCGAGCACGAACGCCTCTATGTTCTCGACCGACACGCCGAGCTCCATTCCGATGAACGCCCTGAACCTGGCCGAGTCGAGCACGCCGGCCATCCCCATCACGCGCTCCTTGGGGAATTTGCTGACCTTGTGGGCGACGTAAACCATAGCGTCGAGGGGGTTGGTCACGAGGATCAGTATCGCGTCGGGCGACCTCTTGGCTACGTTCTCGGTCACCTGTTTCACTATTTCCGTGTTCGTGGCTATGAGGTCGTCCCTGCTCATTCCGGGCTTTCGCGGAATGCCCGAAGTTATGACGACCACGTCCGAATTAGCCGTCTCTTCGTAACCGTTGGTACCCGTGATGTTGACGTCGAGGCCGTAAACCGGGTTCATCTCCATCATGTCGAGCGCCTTGCCCTGCGGCATGCCCTCTACTATGTCGACAAGCACTACGTCTCCGATCTCTAACTGTGACAGCATCATCGCCGTCGTGGCGCCGACGTTGCCCGCGCCTATTACTGAAATTTTCGGTCTGCTCATCTTGAATGCTCCTTCACTGTTTCTTTATTGTTGTTTATTTCCTTTTGTTTTGTTGCCTGCCGGATATTAGCGAATATTACACGATCCTAAACCGGAACCCTGTCCATATTGGCCGCTATGGTCTCTCCGAACTCCGAGCACTTGAGGAGCTTCGCGCCCTCAAGCTGCCGCTCGAGGTCGTATGTCACGGTCTTGTCGAGAATCGTGAGCTCCATCGCCTTTACTATAAGGTCGGCCGCTTCGTTCCATCCCAGGTACTCGAACATCATCACGCCCGAGAGTATGAGCGAGCCGGGGTTTACCTTGTCCTGCCCCGCGTATTTCGGCGCTGTGCCGTGTGTCGCCTCGAAGAGAGCAAGGTAGTCGCCTATGTTGCCTCCGGGGGCCATCCCGAGCCCTCCTACCTGCGCCGCGCACGCGTCGGACAGGTAATCGCCGTTCAGGTTCGCCGTCGCTATGACGTGGTATTCCCGCGTCCTCGTGAGTATCTGCTGAAGCATGTTGTCCGCGATCCTGTCGTTTATCACTACCGTCCCGCCTGGTCTCCTGCCGCTGTACTTGTCCCAGAGGTCGTCTTCCGTAATCACTTTATCGGGGAATTCTTCCTTCGCGAGCTCGTATCCCCAGTCCCTGAAAGCGCCTTCCGTGAACTTCATGATATTCCCTTTGTGGACTATGGTGACGCTCTCCTTCCCCTTCTCGATCGCGTGTCTGAGCGCCTTCCTCACGAGCCTCTTCGTCCCGAAGGGGCTTATGGGCTTTATGCCTATGCCGGAGCCCTCCCTGATGTTGACGCCGTACTTTTCTACGAGATAATTTCTGATTTCTATAGCTTCCTTGGACCCGCTCTGCCACTCTATGCCCGAATATACGTCTTCCGTGTTCTCCCTGAATATGATCATGTCCATATCCTCGGGTCTCTTTATGGGGGAAGGCGTGCCTTTTATGTACTTGACGGGACGCACGCAGGCGTATAGATCGAGCAGCTGCCTGAGAGCGACGTTCAGGCTCCTTATCCCTCCGCCTATAGGGGTCGTGAGGGGGCCTTTTATGGACACTATGTATTCCCTGAGGTCTTCGAGAGTTTCCTCGGGCAGCCATTCGCCTTTGAGATTGAACGCTTTCTCGCCGGTGAGCACCTCGCGCCATACTACCTTCCTCTTGCCCTTGTAAGCCTTCTCGACTGCGGCGTCGAAAACTATCTGCGATGCCCTCCATATATCGGGCCCCGTGCCGTCTCCTTCGATGAAAGGGATGATAGGTTTGTCGGGGACTATTAGAGATTCATTCTTTTTGTCTATTTTAATTTTCTGTCCCGCGCTCGGTTTTGAGGATGACATCGTGAGAACTCCTGTTAAAAAATTTGGACTGAAATATAAATAATAAACGCCGGAAATTCAAATATTTGAAGCGTCTCGGGCGTCGTCCCGCCCGTCCCCGCATTCGGGCGCACTTATAGGCATACGGTATAAACGAGAGCACCGTACGCCTGCCCGGTCGGACGGATTATTGCTTCATCATCTGTCTCAATACCGTTTGCAGTATTCCGCCGTTTTTATAATATTCGACCTCTATTGGGCTGTCCAGACGGCAGGTTACGTTAAACGTAAAATTATCCCCTTCCTTCCGCGTGACCCTGACGGGGATGTCTTTCCCGTGTTTCAGGTCATCTGTAATACCTTCGATGTCGTACGTTTCGTACCCGGTGAGCCCGTATGCGGCCGCGTTCTCCCCGTCCTTGAACTGGAGCGGAAGGACGCCCATGCCTACGAGGTTGCTCCTGTGTATCCTTTCGAAGCTCTCCGCGATGACCGCCTTTACGCCGAGGAGCACCGTGCCCTTGGCGGCCCAGTCGCGCGAGCTTCCCGTGCCGTACTCCTTCCCGCCTATGACTATGAGCGGCGTCCCTTCGGCCTGGTATTTCATCGACGCGTCGAAAATGGACATCTGCTCGCCCGAGGGGACGTGCCTGGTCACGCCTCCTTCGACGCCCGGCAGCATGAGGTTCTTGATTCTGATATTCGCGAATGTTCCGCGTATCATGACCTCGTGGTTCCCTCTCCGGGACCCGAAGCTGTTAAAGTCCCTGGGCTCGACGCCGCGGGCTACGAGGTATTTTCCGGCGGGGCCGTCTTTCGGTATGGATCCTGCTGGCGAGATGTGGTCGGTCGTTATGGAATCACCAAGCAGCGCGAGCGCGTAAGCACCCTTTATGTCCATTGCGCCCGGAACTTCGAGAGAGAATTCCTCGAAGAACGTCGGGTTCTGTATGTATGTGGATTTCTTGTCCCACTTGTAGAGGTTCCCCTCGGGGACGTCGAGAGTCTTCCAGGTCTCGTCGCCTTCGAAGACCTGGGAGTACTGAGCCCGGAAGAGCTCGGGGTTGAGCACCTTGTTCACCGTATCGCTTATCTCTTTCTGCGAGGGCCAGATGTCCTTCAGAAATACGGGCTTCCCGTCCTTGCCCGTGCCTATGGGCTCCTTGTAAACGTCTATGTCAACCGTGCCCGCGAGCGCGAAAGCGACCACGAGGGGGGGCGAGGCGAGGTATGCGAATTTAACCAGCGGATGCACTCTGCCCTCGAAGTTCCTGTTCCCGCTCAGCACCGCGGCGCACGTGAGGTCGTTCGCTTTAATAGCTTCCTCGACGGGCGCAGGCAGGGGGCCGCTGTTGCCGATGCAAGTCGTGCAGCCGTACCCGACTAAGTCGAAGCCGAGCTTGTCGAGGTGCTTCGTGAGTTGGGCGGCGTCGAGATAATCCGTGACCACCCTCGAGCCGGGCGCGAGGCTCGTCTTGACGGAAGGCCTCACTGCGAGCCCCTTTTCCACGGCCTTCTTCGCGACGAGTCCTGAAGCCACCATGACCGACGGGTTCGAGGTGTTCGTGCAGCTCGTAATGGCGGCTATCGCGACAGAGCCGTTCCCTATCTCGTCTTTTCTTCCGTCTATGTCGATCGCGACTTTTTTATTGAGGTCCTTGCCGTCGCCTGTCTTGGTCTTGAGCACTTTTTCGTAAGATTCCTTGAGCGTCCTGAGGGAGACCCTGTCCTGAGGCCGGCTCGGCCCCGCCATCGACGGCTCGACCGTGGAGATATCGAGCTCGAGCGTGTCCGTGTAAACGGGGTCGGGCGTGGCGTCCGTCCTGAATAGTCCCTGCTCTTTCGTATAGGCCTCTACGAGCTCTACGAGCTTCCTGTCCCTCCCGGTGATCTTCAGATAACGGAGCGTCTCCTCGTCG
Organism: Thermodesulfobacteriota bacterium; assembly: GCA_040754335.1. NCBI lineage: Bacteria > Pseudomonadati > Thermodesulfobacteriota > Thermodesulfobacteriota bacterium. Next base: position 495,413 of record JBFMCV010000001.1, read on the forward strand.
ACGGGAAAGAACCCCATCGTAGCGCCGTATTCGGGCGCCATGTTCGCTATCGTGGCCTTGTCGGACAGCGCGAGCTGGCTTAGACCCGTCCCGTAGAACTCGACGAACTTTCCGACTACTCCCTTTTTCCTCAGCATCTCCGTCACGGTGAGCACGAGGTCGGTCGCGGTGACTCCTTCCGAGAGCTGGCCGTAGAGCTTGAACCCGATCACTTCAGGGACGAGCATGTAGAGCGGCTGGCCCAGCATGCAGGCCTCGGCCTCTATTCCGCCCACTCCCCAGCCGAGCACGCTCAGGCCGTTAATCATGGTCGTATGCGAATCCGTTCCCACGAGGGTGTCGGGGTAGGCGACCGTCTTGCCGTTTATCCTGCCCGAAGAGACTACGCTCGCAAGACACTCGAGGTTCACCTGGTGGACTATGCCCGTGCCCGGTGGGACGACCCTGAAATTGTCGAACGCCTTCTGCGCCCATCTTAAAAATGCGTACCTCTCGCCGTTACGCTCGTATTCGCGCTCAACGTTCAATTTGAAGGCCTTGTCGTTCGCGAAGTAATCGACCTGCACGGAATGGTCGATGACGAGGTCTACAGGGACTATGGGGTTTATCTTGTCGGGGTTGCCTCCGAGCCTGTTGACTACAGTCCTCATGGCCGCGAGGTCTACGACGCACGGGACGCCCGTGAAGTCCTGGAGTATCACGCGGGCAGGACAGTAGGGTATCTCGTCCGCGTTAAGTCCCTCGGGGCTCCATCCGGCGAGGGCCCGTACGTGGTTGTCGTTTATCACGCTCCCGTCGTAATTCCTGACGACGTTTTCAAGAAGAATCTTTATCGATACCGGCAGGCGGGAAATATCCTTCCCGAGTGACTTTTCTATGGATTTTAAAGAATAATAATCGACTTCGCCCGCGCTCGTTTTAAGCGTAGAAAGGGCTTTCAGCTTATTGTTGATCTCGCTCATTCTATTCTCCTTAGCTTGCTGGTTAAGCGGAAGGTTTACCCTAACATTCTACAGTTGAATCGGTACAAATCAAGCGTAAGCGGACCTTGAATCCTCGCGGATTCATGCGAAGCGGCGCTGCCGCCGGCGCGGGGTTTTATTGAATGATGCCTATGGTGTTATAAACGGAGTCCGCGGGGAGAATATTCATCGACGGCGCAGTGTCCGGGGCGTTCGCTTAGGCGTCAGCCGACCTTTCTGAATATGAGCGAGGCGTTTGTACCCCCGAAGCCGAACGAGTTGCTGAGCGCCGTTTTTATCTCGGCTTTCCTCGCCTCGTTGGGCACGTAGTCGAGGTCGCATTCGGGGTCGGGGAATTCGTAGTTTATCGTCGGCGGGAGTATGCCCTGATCGAGCGCGAGCACCGTGAAAGCGGCTTCGACCGCGCCTGCCGCGCCCAGCAGGTGTCCCGTCATCGACTTGGTCGAGCTCACGGGAATCTTGTAAGCTCTCCGGCCGAAGACCTGCTTTATGGCGTTCGTTTCGTTCGAGTCGTTGAGCGGAGTCGATGTCCCGTGCGCGTTTATGTACTCGATTTCGTCCGGGTTCACTCCACCGTCCTTGAGCGCCGCGAGCATGCACCTTTCGGGCCCGTCGAGCGACGGCGCAGTTATGTGGCTCGCGTCGCTGCTCATGCCGTAGCCGACTATCTCGGCGTAGATTTTTGCGCCCCTTTTCTTGGCGAATTCCAGCTCCTCCAGTATCAGCATCCCCGAGCCTTCGCCGATTATGAAGCCGTCCCTCTCCTTGTCGAACGGCCGGGAGGCGCGCTCAGGCGCGTCGTTCCGCGTGGACAGCGCGCGCATTGCGTTAAACCCCGCGAACGTGAGCGGGATGCAGGGGGCTTCCGTGCCGCCCGCGAACATGACGTCCGCCTCGCCGTTCCTTATCGCCATGGCCGCGTAGCCTATCGCGTGGGCGCTCGCGGCGCATGCGGTCGTAGTGCAGCAGTTGGGGCCCTTGGCGTTGAAGAATATGGATACGTACCCGGCGGCCATGTTGTTGATGATATTGGTGATGAAAAACGGGGAGAGGCGTCCCGGGCCTTTTTCGGCCATCGTGAGCACTGTGTTGACGTATGTCTCCATTCCCCCGATCCCGGAGCCGATAATGGTGCCCGCGCGTGGAGAGAGCTCATCCGTGATCTCGAGCCCCGCGTCCTCGATCGCGAGCTTCGCGGACGCGACGGCATACTGGATGAACGCGTCCGTCTTGCGCGCTTCTTTCGGGTTCATGAAGAGCTCCGGGTCGAACCCGTGTATCTCTGCCGCGATCTGCGTCTTGTGCTCGGACGGGTCGAATTTCGAAATCCTTCTTACGCCCGGCCGCCCGGCGCACACAGCGTCCCAGGTCTCCTTATTCCCGATTCCGAGAGGTGTTACGAGCCCTACGCCCGTAACCGCTACCCTTCTTTTCATTACTTTTTACGCTCCAGTATGAAGTTTACCGCATCCTGAACCGTTATGATGGACTCCGCGTCCTCGTCGGATATCTCGAGACCGAACTCGTCTTCCATCGACATGATAAGCTCTACCAGATCGAGGGAGTCTGCTCCCAGGTCTTCGATGAACGAAGATTCGGGTGTGATCTCGTCCTCGGTCTTACCCAGCTGACCCGCCACCATCTCCTTCACTTTCGCGAGTATTTCCTTGTCCTGAGCCATTTTAAATACCTCCTTTGATATTAAGTATAAATTCCGCCGTTTACCCTTATTACTTCACCTGTGATATAGGAAGCCTCTTCAGAAGCGAGGAACGCTACAACGCCGGCGATGTCTTCGGGCGATCCGTACCTGCCCATAGGTATCTTCTCTATGTACTGTTTCTTTATATCTTCCGGGAGATTGTTGTTGATGTCCGTCTCTATGAAACCGGGGCTTATGGCGTTTACCGTCACGGCCCGGGGCGCCATCTCCCTCGCGGCCGCCTTCGTAAAACCTATTATGCCCGCCTTCGAGGCTGCGTAGTTCGTCTGGCCGGCGTTCCCCATCTCTCCCACGACCGATGTTAAATTTATTATCCTCCCCCACCTCTGCTTCATCATCGTGCGCGCGACGGCCTTGGTGCAGTTAAACACCCCGTCGAGGTTGATGGAGATCACCTTGTCCCAATCTTCTTTGTCCATCCTCACCAAAAGCGTGTCCTGGACGACACCCGCGTTATTTATGAGTATGTGTATCGCGCCATGCTCCTCGATAATTTCTTCGATCTTCTTCTGTACTGTATCGTAATCGGAAACGTCGAACCCCGATAGGGCGCCCTTCCCTCCCGCTTTCTCTATCTCGGCGACCACGTCCTTAGCCGCTGGTTCGTTTTGAGCAAAATTAACGACCACGAACGCTCCTTCTGCCGCGAGCCTTATCGCCACGGCCCTTCCGATCCCTCTCGAACCCCCTGTCACGAGCGCTACCTTTTTACCTGATTCAGCCATTTTTGAGTGACTCCAGTTGTGACTTGTTTTCGAGATTGCCTACCTCGACATTGGGGAGCGTCCTCTTTATAAGGCCCGCGAGCACGTTCTTGGGGCCTATTTCGATGAACCTCCCGACCCCCGCTCTCCCGAGGGTCTCGACCGATTCGTACCATCTGACCGGACTCGTGACCTGCCGTACGAGCAATTCCCTCGTCCTCGACGAATCACTGTTTAAAGCTGCGTCGCAGTTAGTCACGATCGGCACGCTCATCTCCCCGAATTCGATCCCCTCCAATACCTCAGCAAGCCTCTCGGCCGCGGGCTTCATGAGTATGCAGTGGAAGGGAGCGCTCACGTCGAGCGGGACCACGCGCTTTGCTCCTTTCAGCTTCGCCTGCTCCGAGGCCTGAATGACCGCGTCCCTGCTCCCGGAGATCACTGTCTGGCCGGGCGCGTTCAGGTTAGCCGGGCTCGCGACCCGCGAATCGCCGGACACCATATTGCATATATCCTCGACGGCTCCGATCTCGAGTCCGAGGACGGCCGACATGGCGCCTTCGCCCACCGGTACAGCTTCCTGCATGAACTCCCCCCTTTTTCTTACCACAAAAACGGCATCTTTGAAAGCCATCGAGCCGTTCGCAACGAGCGCCGAATACTCCCCCAGGCTGTGGCCGGCCACGAAATCGGGCCTGAGACCTGACTCCGACTCCAGCACCCTGAGCGCCGCAGTAGAGGCGGTCAGGATCGCGGGCTGCGCGTTGGCCGTGAGAGACAGCTCGCCCGCATCTCCTTCGAAGCAAAGCCCCGCCATGTCGAAGCCGAGCACGTCGCTCGCCTCTTCGAAGGCCTTTCTCGCCGCGCCGAACTCTTCATAAAGCTCCTTGCACATCCCCACGTACTGGGAACCCTGGCCTGGGAACACGAAAGCAATCATCTGTTAGATCCTTAAGCGAACGGGGAAAGCCTTATGAAACCTCTTCCTGCTTTTCCTTTATGTATGTCTTTCCCTTGTAGAACCCGCAGCCGGGGCACGCCCTGTGTGGGGGCTTGTGCTCCCCGCAGTTCTGGCAGACGGAAAGTCCGGGATTCGCAACCTTATAGTGGGTTCTGTTTTTCCTGGACCTTGACCTGGAATGTTTTCTTTTCGGAAGTCCCATTTTTCATTCTCCCTTTGTCTTCTTCATAATTTATATCTTCAGTTTTTTGAGCGCCGCGAACCTGGGGTCCTCCCAATCCTTTTCGCAATCGCACGTCTCTTTGTTCAGATTCGTCCCGCATCTAGGGCAGAGGCCCTTGCAGTCCTCGCTGCAAACCACCTTAACCGGCAGCGAAACGGCTATCAGCCCCCTCAGGTAATCGTCGAGGTCCACTTCGTCGCCCCTGTATGTCTCATGATCGACGTCATCGACGTCTATCACCTTGTCGGCGGGAGAGAGGAGGAGCCTTATATCGGGTCTTATTTCGAGCCTGACCGTCTCCAGGCACCTCGAGCACGGGACCTCTATGGAAAAAGAGAGGTTTCCGAGCACGGTTACTTCCCTGAGCGCCTTCGTTACCACGAGGTCGACGTCAATATCCGACGCGAGCCTCATTCCCTCTTCGCCCGACTTCAGCTCGGGTATGTTATCAAGCCATCCGGGACTCATGTGCGTGTGTATGTGGAGTCCCTCGTCCCTGATGTCCGATAAACTGATCTTCATCGCCCCGACTCTTTGTCAAATATCGATTATGAAATAACGGGTTTAAATAATAATACAAGATGAGAGGTTTGCAAGTAAAAAGGAAATGCGGCGGTATCTCAGGCGAGGTGGCAGGAGACGAAGTGTCCCCCTCCGGCGTCCCTGAGCTCGGGGACTACCGTGCTGCACTTTTCGACAGCAATAGGGCAGCGGGGATGGAAACTGCAGCCTGACGGGGGGTTTATGGGGCTCGGCACGTCGCCCTTGAGCACTGTCATTTTTCTTTGCTTGTCTGGGTCGGGCACCGGGACCGATGAAATCAGTATGCGCGTATACGGGTGGAGGGGGTTCCGGTAGAGCTCTCCGCTCGGGGCGGACTCCACCACCTTCCCCAGGTACATTACGGCCACCCTGTCGCTTATGTGTCTCACGACGCGGAGGTCGTGGGATATGAAGAGGTAGGTGAGCCTGAATTTCTCCTGGAGCTCCATGAAGAGGTTTATTATCTGGGCCTGCACCGAGACGTCTAATGCCGATATAGGCTCGTCGCATACGACGAACTCGGGGTTTAGCGCAAGGGCCCTCGCTATGGCGATCCTCTGCCTCTGTCCCCCGCTGAATTCGTGGGGATACCGGGAGAGGGCGTCTTCCCGGAGTCCCACTGTCCGCAGCAGCTCGCGCACAATGCCCTTTCTCTCTGCCGGCGAGGAGATATCGTGTATCACGAGCCCTTCGGAGACTATGCTCTCGACCTTCATTCTCGGGTTGAGCGAGCCGTAGGGGTCCTGGAATACGATCTGCATTTTTTTCCTGTACGGGCGCATCCGGGACGGGCCGAGCCCGGTCAGGTTTTTGTCCCTGAAGAATATTTCGCCGCCAGTAGGCTCGAGGAGCTTTATTATGGTCTTGCCGAGAGTCGTTTTCCCGCAGCCGCTCTCCCCGACGAGACCTACGGTCTCGCCTTCGGATATGGTCAGGTCGACGCCGTCTACGGCCTTTACGAAATTCGTGATCCTCGAGAGTATCCCTGTTCCTACCGGGAAATATTTTTTGAGACGTTCTATTCTGACGAGCTCTTTAAGCGGCATACGTGTCCTATATCCTCACATCGTCCGCCCGCCAGCACGCGGACCGGTGCCCGGACGCGTGCTCCGCGAGAGGGGGCTCATCTCTCCTGCATTTATCTATAACGAGCGGGCACCTGTCCTGGAACCTGCATCCGGGCGGGAAGCTCCCGGGGCTCGGCACGACGCCTGGTATGGCGTCGAGCTTCTCCTTGCTCTCTCTCATGTCGGGGATGGAGTTTAGGAGCCCGACCGTGTAGGGGTGCTTCGGGTTCTTGAAGAGCTCCCTCGTCACGGCGTGCTCTACCACCTTGCCCGCGTACATCACATAAACGGTATCCGCTACCTCGGCGATTATGCCGAGGTCGTGCGTGATGAGCAGCACCGCCATGCCCATCTTTGCCCTGAGCTCGTTTATGAGCTCGAGTATGCCCGCCTGTATCGTGACGTCGAGCGCAGTCGTGGGCTCGTCCGCTATCAGCACCTCCGGATTGCAGGCGAGAGCCATGGCTATCATCACCCTCTGCGACATCCCGCCTGAAAGCTCGTGGGGGTAGTTCTTTATCCTCTTCTCCGGAGCCGGTATGCCTACCAGCCTGAGAAGCTCTATGACCCTTTCTTTCTCTTCCTTCTTCGAGATCCTTAGGTGCGTCCTCAGCGCTTCCCCTATCTGGTCGCCTACGGTGAAGACGGGGTTGAGCGAGCTTATGGGCTCCTGGAATATCATGGATATCCTGTTCCCGCGGAGCGCCCGCATGTCCCGGTCGCTCGAGTGGAGTATGTCGGCCCCGTCGAAGATAATCTCGCCCCCTTCTATCCTGCCCGGGGGCTCCGGGATGAGGCGCATTACGGAGAGCGCGGTAACGGTCTTCCCGCACCCGCTCTCGCCTACGACCCCCACTATCTTGCCCTGGGGTATGGAAAGAGAAACGCCGCTTACGACCTCTACCCTCCTCCCTTCGGACGAGAACGAAACAGTCAGGTCTTTTATCTCGAGCGCCGTTTCCATTATATATCCTCTCTCCTTCTCACGCGGCTCACGGTCATCCGCCCCCCGTGAACTTGGGGTCTATGGAGTTCCTGAACCCTTCGCCCAGGAGGTTGAACGCCGTCACAGTCAAAAATATAGCCGCGCCGGGGAATAGGACAAGCCACCAGGCGAAATCGACGTAACGCTGCGACTGCGAAAGCACGTCCCCCCAGCTCGGGTCGGGAGGAGGCACCCCGAAGCCGAGGAAGCTCAACCCCGACTCTACCAGTATCGCGCCTGCGATCCCGAAAGTCGAGTCGACGAGCACGGGGGCGAGACCGTTGGGGAGCATGTGCTTCATCATGACCCTGAAGTCGTTGCCGCCTAACGCGACCGCGGCCTCGACGTATTCGAACTTCCGGAGCTTGAGGAACTCCCCCCTGATGAGGCGCGCGACGCCGGTCCAGCTCGTAGCGCCTATCACTATCATTATGTTATATATGCTCGGGTCCCTGAAGGCGAGTATCGTCAGTATGAGGAAGAAGACCGGGAACGTCATCATCACCTCGAATAGGCGCGATACTATAAAATCTGTCGTCCCTCCGTAATACCCCGCTATGCCGCCGAGTATTATGCCTATCACCGCTGATATACCCACGGCGATGAACCCTATCGAGAGCGAGATCCTAGCCCCGTATATCATCCGCGCGAGCACGTCCCTGCCCCTGTCGTCCGTGCCGAAGAGGTGCTCGCCCGAGGGAGGGTTAAGTATCTCGAGCAGGTTGTTCTCGGTGGGGCTGTATCTCACGGGCGGGAATATAGCGAAGTCTCCCGGAGCGAGATTCTTGCCCAACTCCTTGAAATCGGTCCCGAAGAACTCGGGATAGCGGAAGAGGACAGGGAAATAGTAATTCCCCTCGTATTTGAGGACTATGGGCTTGTTGCCCGCGAGGAAGCTCTCGAATACCGCTACGAACAGGAGGAGAAGTATCACGACGAGGGCGGAGAAGGCCAGCCTGTCCTTTTTGAATTTCCTCCACACACTCCCCCAGTATCCGACGCTCGTTTTCTCCGTCACCTTCTGCCCCCGAAGCTTATCCTGGGGTCTACGAGCACGTAGACTAGGTCCGATATCAGTATCCCTATGAGTGTGAGGAACGCCGATATAGTAGCTATAGCCATTATCATCGGGTAATCGCGGGCGAGCACCGACTCGAACCCGAGCTGGCCTATCCCCGGTATTGAGAATATCGTCTCTATGATGACGCTCCCGCCTATCATCGCGGGGAGTATTCCGGCGAGTATGGTTATTATAGGTATGAGCGCGTTTCTCAGCGCATGCTTGAGTATGACCTTATGCCTGGGAAGGCCCTTGGCCGAGGCCGTCCTCACGTAATCTTCCCTGAGCACCTCGAGGAGGCTCCCCTTCTGGAACCTCGAAAGGTAGGCGAGGCTCCCGTAAGTGAGGCAGAACACGGGAAGGACTATGTGCCAGAGGAAATTGACCGCCTTCTCGGGGAAGGGATAATTCTCCGCACCCGGCGAGAGTATCCCGTAAACGGGGAAGACGTTCCAGTACTCCCCCCCGCCGAGAAAGAAAATAAGTATCATCGCCATCCAGAAGCTGGGTATGGAATAGAGGATGAAAAGAAGGAACGTGCTCGCCCTTTCGCCGGCCGTCCCGTGCCTGACGGCCGCGTAAACCCCTATGGGTATGGCAGTCAGATATATGAGGACTATCGATATAAAGTTGAGCGTGATAGTGATGGGGAGACGCTCCGCTATTTTATCTATGACGGGGCGGTGGTCTTTATACGACCGTCCGAAGTCGAGAGTGGCTATCTGCTTTAACCATATCCAGTATCTTACGTATATGGGCTTGTCGAGTCCGTAGAGCCTCTTCGTCTCCTCGACTATCTCCTTCGTAATAGCCTCCGACTTTATGCCTTCTTCCAGCTGGAGCTTCCTCTCGACGGGGTTCCCGGGGGCGAGCTGGATAATGAAGAACGTGATTATCGTTATCCCGAGGAGCGTGGGTATGAGCAGTACGAGTCGCTTGATTATATAGTCTCTCATGTCCGGGCCAATCGGAATTATATGCGGTTATAGGGGAAATATTAAGCGCGGCTATAAAATGCCGTCCTCTATGCCCGCCCGGATTAAAATTATACGGGTATACGTCGATAAGTCTCAAGCCGGATTCGCGCGCTGCCGTACTCGACGCTATTCTGCGTATCTATGGAGCTCCTGGGGCACGTACCATTCTATGGGGTCGACGCCCAGGGGATAGACCGTGACGTTCTCGAAGCGCTTGGCGACGGCGACGGTGGCCTTCCTGCAGAAGAGGAACGTGTAGGGCTGCTGGTCGTTCACGATCTCCGAGAACTTCCGGTAAAGCTCTATCCTCTTTTGTCTGTCGAACTCCTGCCTGGCCTGCTCGATCAGCCTGTCGGCCTCGGCGTTCTTAAACCCGACGAAGTTCGAGCCGCTCTCGGCCTGGGTCGAGCTCCATATCTGATATGGGTCGGACTCGACGCCCATCGACCAGGCGAGAGTGACCGCGTCGAATTTCCTTTCGTTGAGCCTGGTCGTAAATACCGCCCATTCGGTCTTCCGTATGTCCATTTTTATCCCCATCTTGTCGAGCTCTTCCTTGAGTATGGTAGCTATCTTCTCACCCGTTTCGGAGCCGCCCGGTATAAGGAACTCGAACGCGAACTTCACCCCGTCCTTATCCCTTATACCGTCGCCGTCGTGGTCGGTCCAGCCTGCCTCTTCGAGGAGCGACTTGGCCCGCGCGGGGTCGTAAGGGATGGGCTTTATGTCCTTATCGTATTCGGGGCTGTTTATGTAAAAGGGGTTCGTGACCACGGCCCCGAGGTCGAACATAATTTTGTTCAATATAAGCTCCCGGTTCACGAGGTGAGTCATGGCCCTCCTGACGCGCTTGTCGGAGAAAAAAGGCCTCGCCGAGTTCCATCCTATGTAGCTGTAGTTGGGCGTGTAGTAGCTAAACTTGTCGAAGTTCTTTTCGAAATCGGGGGAGCCCGTCTGCATCTCCCACTGTATGGGGGTGAGGCTCGCGACGTCGAGCTCCTCCCTTTTAAGCACCTGGAGAGCGACGGAGGGGTCGGTGATAATCCTGAACACGATTTTATTGATGTGAGGTTTTTCCCCCCAGTAGTCGGGGTTCTTTTCGAGCACTATCTCTCTCCCGGTCGTCCACTTCACGAACCTGAACGGGCCCGTGCCTACGGGAGCCCTTCCCGCGGGGTTCGTGTTGAAGTCCCCCTTTTCGAAAATGTGCCTGGGCACTATGGGGATTCCGCCGCAGAACTCGAGCGCGAGGAAGTAGGGCCTCGCGTAAGTGAACTTCACCGTGTGCTCGTCTATCGCCTCCACGTCCTTTATCTCCTGGTAGTAGCTCCGGAGCTGCGGTGCGTCGACTTTCGGGTCCATAATGGTCTTGTAGGAGTACACGATGTCATCGGCGGTGAACGGTACGCCGTCCTGCCACTTGATCCCCTCCCTTATTTTGAACGTGTACGTGAGCTTGTCGTCCGATATCGTCCAGGACTCGGCCAGGAGCGGTTTTAGTTCGAGTGTCGCGTTGTCCCGTTTGACGAGCGTTTCGTACACATTGCCCCCCGTTATTATCCCCTCGTAGGCGTCTGTCGCCGTGATGGGGTTGAGCGTCGCGGGCTCCGCACTAAGGTGGTAAATGAGCCAGTCGCCCTCGACGGGCCCGGTCGCGGTTTTGTCCGATGCGGATTCCGCCGGTGCGGTTTCATTTTTCTCTTCCCCGGATTTGCACGACAGGAGTCCGGATATTATGGCAATTCCCAGGAACGCTGATAGCAGTATTCTCTTCACATTAGTCTCCTTGAGTATGTCTGAATTGAGTTTGTCTGATTAATCGCTGCCCGCTTTATCTATGGACTTGAGTATCGGTTTTATGAGGTCGATGGGGAGAGGGAATACTATAGTCGTGTTCTTTTCCGATGACATCTCGAGAAGCGTCTGGAGGTATCTCAACTGTAAGGACATCGGGTTACGGGACAGGATATCGGATGCATCGGCGAGCTTGGTCGCAGCCTGGTACTCCCCTTCGGCGGAGATTACCTTAGCCCGCCTCTCTCTTTCGGCCTCCGCCTGGCGCGCCATGGCGCGCTGCATCTCCTGAGGCAGGTCGACGTACTTTACCTCGACCAGCGTGACTTTTATTCCCCAGGGGTCCGTGTGCTTGTCGAGGACCTCCTGGAGCTTGATGTTGAGGGTCTCCCTCTCGGCGAGGAGCTGGTCGAGCTCCACCTGTCCCAATATGCTCCTTAGAGTGGTCTGGGAGAGCTGTGAGGTCGCGTAGAGGTAATTCTCGACCTGTATTACCGCGTTTACGGGGTCGACGACGCGGAAATAGACGACTGCGTTCACTTTGACCGAGACGTTGTCCTTCGTGATTATGTCCTGCGGCGGCACGTCCATCGTGATCACCCTCAAGCTTATCTTTACCATCTTATCCACGATGGGGATGATCCAGTTGAATCCCGGCCCTTTGGGGGCAACTATCCTGCCGAGCCTGAATACGACGCCCCTCTCGTATTCCTTCAGGATTTTCACGCCCGAAAGTATGAGGATAACTATGATTCCTATGAATATTACAAGCGGTGAGAACATTTTTTGCCTCCTCGTCTATATGTGCTTATACCCTTTTTACCTTGAGCTTAAACCCCTTGAGCACTTCGACTACCTTTATCCTGTCCCCTTTCTGTATAGGCTGGTCGCTTTCGGCGTCCCAGTATTCCCCGTCGATATATATCTTACCCGCTGCCTGTATTTCGGATACGGCGATACCCTCCTTCCCTATGATACCTTCGAACCCCATACGGGGCGCAAGCTTCTGAGCCTTTATCAAATAGAATATTACGTAAGCGAAGAAGAGTCCGAAGGCGAGCGTCGAGGCGATGACGACGTCGAAGCCGACCCTCAGATCTGACTCCGGAGTGTCGAACAGAAGAAGCGCCCCGAGAGCGAAGCTTATGAGCCCGCCCAGGGCGAGCACACCGTGGCTCGTAACGTATATCTCCGCCACGAAGAGCGCAATGCCCAGGAGGAGAAGAGCTATGCCCGCGTAGTTGAAGGGCAGTATCTGGAACGAGACGAAACCCATGAGGAGGCACACAGCGCCCGCGACGCCCGGGAATACGAGGCCGGGGTTGTAGAATTCGAGCAGCAGCCCGAGCGAGCCCAGCGACAGGAGGAGGAACGCTATGTCAGGCGTGCTCACTATGTCGATGAACTTCTGCTTCGCGCTCATGGCGATCCTCGTTACCGCGGAGCCTTTCGTGCTGAGTATTCTTTCTCCGCCCGGGAGCTTCACCTTCCTGCCGTCTATCTCTTTGATAAGGCTCTCGAGGTCGGGCGCTATGAGGTCGATCACGTGTTTTCTGAGGGCCTCCGACGCCGTGATCGAGGAGCTTTTCCTTACGGCCTCGACCGCCCACTCGACGTTCCTCCCCCTCTCCTCGGCAATGCTCTCCATGAAGGACGAGGCGTAGTTCTCGAGCTTCTCGCCCATTATGTCCCTTGCGGGCTCTGCGTCCTCACCCACGCTGTCTTTCTTTTTTGCCGTTTTGTCTTCTTTTCCGTTATCCTCGTCCGGTTGTTCCTTTCTGCCGGGTTCTTCATTCTGTTGAGGCGAAAGTGAGACCGGGTGGGCGGCTCCTATGCTCGTGCCGGGGGCCATGGCCGCGATGTTCGCCGAGAGCGTGATGAACACGCCTGCGGACGTCGCGGAAGCCCCCTTGGGCGAGACGTAAACGACAACGGGGACCGGGGAGTTGAGTATGAGCTTCACTATTTCCTTGGTCGAGGTGAGGAGGCCGCCGGGCGTGTCGATGAGAATTATAAGCGCCTCCGCCGAGATTCTCTCCGATTCCTCAAGACCCGTGCGTATGTAATCGAGCGTCGCTGGATTGATCGTTCCGTTTATCTCTATTACGACGACCCCGTGAGGGGACGCGTCTTCTCCTGAGACTGGCTGAGGAGGTGATTGAGCGTCGGCGGCCGAGCGGAAAATTCCCGCGTAGTCTCCCGTGAAGAGGCAAAAAGCGAGTGTTGATAATATAATGGGAATCAGTCTGACCATGCCCGGACCCTAGTTTTAGTTTAGCCCCGGCGCGGGCAATCCGCAAGGAATAAGCCTTCACGCGCGGTGCGGCGGTGCACGGTCAGGGCTCCCGTATCGGCCTTGTAATTCCAAAGCCCCTGATTATAATTCTCCCCATGGCTACGAAAATTAAATACACGCAGAAAGAGCTGAAAGGGCCGGATAAATTCAGCAGCACCGTTATCGCGGGCTTCGAATATTTCTCCGACCATTCGAAAAAGATTGTTCTGATAGTGGTTGCGGTGATCGCCGTGCTCGTCGCGGCTTACATCCTGCAGGGGATGAGGGAGAACGAGGACGACGAGGCGGCCAATATGTTCAATTCCGCCGTAGAGCAGTTCGACGCCGGGAACGAGCAGGAAGCGCTTAACGGGTTCCTCGCTGTGAGAAAAGAGTTCCCGGACAATAAAATAACGAAGATCGCTCTCTATTACGCGGGCGTCATAAATTTCAGGCTCGGGAATTACGACGAGTCCATAAACGACCTCAACGAATTTCTGAATTCGGGCGTCGACGAAGACCTGCTCATACAGTCGGCGCTGCTCACGCAGGGGCTCGCGAGGTTCGAGCAGGGGAAGTGGCAGCAGGCGGTCGAGTTCCTTTCGCAGTTCGAGAAGATGCCCGAAGGGCCTATACGCGACCGCGCCAGGATCCATCTCGCCATGTCCTACGAGAAACTGGGGCAGCCGCAGAAGGCTGAAGCGATATATAAAGACCTTTATAAAAGACCCGCGGCCATGAACCCGGGCGTGTCTCCTGTGAACGTGAACCCTTCATCGGGGAAGGGAGATAATTGATTTCCCTCTGATTTAATTCCAGGCGGGTCCCGAAGAATACTTAATTCGTCTCTCTAATGACCTTGGCGGATATCCAGCCTTCTTTTCCGTCGGGGGCCTGTATCTTGACCCACCTGCCCTGTTTTTCGCCGAGCCCCTTGAACACGTCGCCCTCTTTCACTACGGTAACGACGTCGTTCCCCATTCCGGGGCCGCTCCTCACGTTGGCGCCTACGCCTATGACCGTGTAATTTACGGAGGCTCCGGCCGTCGGCTCCGCGGGCCGGGTTTCGGGCTGATTTTCCGTCTTCAGCGGTAGTGAAGGCGGTTTAACCTCTGCCGCTTCTTCCGCCTTTTCGCCGTCGATGACGGCTTCAGGCTTGGCGATGGGTAATATATTATTGTTCTGCTTGACGGCGTCTGCGGCTTTCCCGGGCGCTTCCGGGGCTATGACCTCTTCTTTCGTGACGGCTGCGGGGGCTTGAGCCGCGGGTTCTTTCCGCGCTTCCGTAGCGGAATAGGTCTTAACGCCCGAGACCGGGACCTCTTCCACTCCCCACATCCTCATGAGCATGTCGTAGAAAAGGACGCCCACTATTACGCCTAGAATCACGAGACCCGCGCCGATGACGTACGAGTTCTTTATCTTCGTTTCTTTGTCGTCCTCGGCGGAAGCGGTCTTGGGAGTCGATTTGATCTCGGGCTTGGCCTTGGGTGTGGCTGCTGCCTGCGGCGGGGCTTTCCGAGGTGTTTCTTTTCTCGGCTCGTCAGGGCCTATATAGTCTATATTCCTCGCCCTGGGCGTTTCGGCCTCGGCGGGTTTTACGGTCTCGGGCTGCCGGAGAGAGGGCTTCACGTAGTCGATCCCTGTCACTTCTTCCGTCTTTCCTTTTTCGTCGATGCCCGAGCCGTTCGATTCGGCGACGCGCGCTATCTCTTTCTGAAGCTCCCTGAGCTTGAGGTCGAGGTCGGTCTGGGAGGCCCCCAGCTGGAGGTTGTAGACGGAATAAATAGAATCGAGCTTCTGCAGATACTCGTTCTTGTTCTTTTCGATATCGCCGCTTATCTCGTTAAGGTAATCCCTTATTTCGTAGACAATACCAGCGACCGAGGCGGGGGTAAGCGGGGATTCCCTGGGGGTGGCGAACAGATTTTCGGAGTCGGCGGCAGGGGCGGGCTCGCGCGACTTCCTTTCAAGATCCAAAAGCCTGATGGTGAAATCGCTTAACCTGAGCTTGTATTTGTCCGTGAGCGCCTGAATGAACGTAATCTGTCCTTTGTAGAGCTCCTTCGACTGGGAAATAAGATTGAGAGTCTTTATGAGACGGAGGAGCTCGAGCTCAAAGTTAGCAGATATCCGCTTCAGGTTCTCCTGAGCGAGATCTTTATCTATATCCCCTTTCATCTGGACCCACCTGTAAGTTCAAATATAGTATATATGCACAAAGATGGAAATAGTAAATTTTATTTGACGGCGGACCTGCCGCGGGTGGGCGGGTTTGGGCGGCAATAAATTCTTTAATACGGGATAATTAACGGGAGTGATCAGCAGGGTTTTATCTTGGATTTAAGGAGGGTCTTGAGCCTTTCCCTGATCTCGGGGGTTACGAAGGGCCTGTCCTTAAGCTTCCCCGTGAGCTCGAGCATCCTTTTATACGTGTCCACGAACGCCCTGCACTCTGGACACTCGGACGCGTGCTTCTCCAGCTCCTCGAGAGTCTTCATGTCGAGCTCGTTGTCTATGTAACCCATTATATTGTCGACTAAATCCTTACACATGAACATATCGTATTCTCTCCGGGGCGGGGAAGGCTATCGTACGTTGGCCGTTTCCGGGTCGCAGTTCCGGACGGGTATGCAGAATCCCTCCGCCTTTCGTATACGGCTGCGGCCGCTCCCTCCTTTAAATTTAGATGTAAAAACGTGGCGGATGACTCAGCGGCCCTATCTTCGCCTCCGCACGATGCTTCATTATATACCCTAAGCAACCTTGTTGAAAGCACGGCACGTATTTAATGTTCCCTGTGCGGCTTCAAATAGGCGCGGATTACAATTATAATTTCATGTGTAAACTATAAATGAACGGCCGGGTTCCGTTTTTACGCTGCGGAAGGGGCGGCTCCTTTGAGAGGCTGCTCCCGACGGGAAATTCTTGATACCTGTCCCGAAAGAGGACGGCGATTACTACTTCAGGTTCCGGAGGGAAAATATAATGTTCGAGAAACCCGCTACGATCGGGCAGCTTAAGGCAAGCGAATACAGGGTGCTCTCGGTCAGGGAGGAGATGAGGAAGAACCTCATCGACAAGCTGAGAAGGGGCGAGACCCCGTTCCCCGGGGTGATAGGCTACGAAGACACGGTCATCCCTCAGGTCGAGACTGCGATACTCGCGGGCCACGACATTATATTCATAGGCGAGAGAGGGCAGGCGAAGTCCCGCCTCATCAGGTCACTCGTGAACCTCCTGGACGAAGAAATTCCCGTTATAAAAGGCGGCGAGCTAAACGACGACCCTTACTCGCCCGTAACGAAATACTGCCGGGAACTCGTCGAAAGGTACGGGGACGATACCGAGATAGAGTGGATAGGGAGGGAAGCGAGGTACAGCGAGAAGCTGGCCACTCCCGACGTTTCGGTCGCGGACCTGATCGGCGAAGTAGACCCCATAAAGGTCGCCGAGGGCAGGTACCTGTCTGACGAGCTCACAATACATTTCGGGCTCATACCCAGGACCAACAGGGGCATCTTCGCCATAAACGAGCTGCCTGACCTGGTCGAAAAGGTACAGGTCGGGCTATTCAACGTCATGGAAGAGAAGGACATACAGATAAAGGGGTATAAGATCAGGCTCCCTCTCGACATATGCATTGTGGCGACGGCGAACCCTGAAGACTATACGAACAGGGGAAGGATAATCACGCCTCTCAAGGACAGGTTCCAGTCCCAGATAAGCACTCATTACCCGAGGACGCGCGAGATAGAAATCGTCATAATGGAGCAGGAGGCGTATGTGCCCGGCGGAGAGGGTTTCTCTCTCAGGGTGCCGAGGTTCATAAAGGAGATCATCGCCGAGATCTCGTTTCAGGCGAGGAGCTCTGGCGATATAAACCAGCGCTCGGGAGTGAGCGTCAGGACCACCATAGCGAACTACGAGAGCATAATGGCTGCCGCGGAAAAGAGGGGCATCGTGCTCGGGGAGCGCGAGATCGCGCCCAGGATTACGGACTTCCCTTCCATAGTGCCCTCCACGAGCGGCAAGATAGAGCTCGAATACCTCGGGGAAGATTCCACGGAAGGCGCCGTCGTGGAAAAGCTCATAAAGCGCTCGATCAAGACGGTGTTCGATTCGTATTTCCCGACGCTCGACGTGTTAGCCGACGTGATAAAGAGCTTCGAGCACGGCTACGTCGAGGTCGCGGACATGATGCCGTCCGAGGACTACATAATGGGAGTGAGGGAGATAAAGGGGCTCCAGGGCTGCGTCGATTCCCTCGGGGTCTCGGGGTCGCCCGCCGAGATCGCGGCCGCCGTCGAGTTCACGCTCGAAGGGCTTCATCTCAACAACAAGCTTAATAAGGAAAACGTCCGGGGAAAGATAATATACAAATGACCACCTTATACAGGTACCTCAAGTGGGACGGGAGCCAGCCCGGGTTCGACCTCGGCGCGGAGGATTTTTTCAGCGAGCTCTCGGACTACCTGATGGAGGGCTGGACCCCTGACGAGGCCTGCGAGTGGATACTGAAGCAGGGCCTCAAAGGGCAGAGCGTGAAGGTCATGGGGATAGACGACCTGCGCTCGGAGCTGAACGCGTGGAGGCAAAACTCGTACGACAGGTTCAATCCCGCGAAAGCGCTCGACGAGATAAAGGACGAGCTCGGCGAGATAGTGAGCCGGGAGCTTGCGCATTTAAACGAATCCCTTCCGTCAGGTTCGGACGAGCTTAGGGAGAGGCAAAAATTCCTGGGCGGCCTCGACCCGAGGCCGGGCCAGGCCATAGAAAGCCTGAGGGACTACGATTTCCTCGACGACGAGGCGGCGGACAGATTCAGAGCCCTTCTAGAAAGGCTCGAGGACATAAGGAAGGTCGAAAGGTTCATAAAGCGGTTCGGCGAGAAGTTCACGGGCGGGTCCCATATCTCTTTCGACGACCTGCTCGAGCTCATAGACAGGCTCGAGGAGTCCGAAAGGATCGAAAGGAGCCTCATATCCGGGAATTTTGACGACCTGGACGCGGGCCGCATGGACTGGCTCCTGAGCGGGGAAGGACAGAGGTCTCTACTCCTGCTCAAGAACTTCAAGTCGGCGCTCGAAAAATCGGGGTTCGTCAGGACGAGGGGGGAGCGTACCGAGCTCACGCCGAAAGGAATCAGGAAGTTAGGCGAAGGGGCGCTCACGGACGTCTTCTCGTCGCTAAAGCGGAATAAGATAGCCGAGCACGAGACCGGGTTGAGAGGGTCGGGCTCGGCAAGGCCCGAGGAATCGAAGGATTACGAGTTCGGGGACCCGTTCAACCTCAACATAGTGCAGACGCTGAAGAAGTCTCTCGCGAGGGAATCGGGCGGAAAGGGGATTAAGGTCGATCCGGAGGACTTCGAGGTCTTTGAGACGGAATACCAGACCCACGCCGCTACTGCGCTCCTCCTCGACCTCAGCTGGTCGATGAGCTTTCAGGGCAGGTTCCCGGCGGCGAAAAGGGTCGCGCTCGCGCTTGACCACCTCATACGGACGAAATATCCCAAGGACGACCTCCACATCATAGGGTTCTCGACGAGCGCGAGGAAGCTCAAAACGAAGGAGCTGGCCGTGACGACCTGGGACTCAAACGACCCGTTCACGAACATACAGGAGGCCCTCTCGGTCGCGGCAAGGACTTTATCGGCGTCGAGGAACACGAACAAGCAGATAATACTCATCACGGACGGCCAGCCGACGGCCTATTACCTGGACGGCTACCTCCAGGTGGAGCTGCCCATGTTCTTCGGCGGGCTCTCGCCGAGGGCTACGTTCGAGACGCTCAAGGAAGTGAAGCGCGTGACAGGGATGGGGATACGCATAAACACGTTCATGCTCGACGACAGCCCGTCGCTCAGGCGCTTCGTCGACGAGATGACGCGGATAAACAAGGGGCGCGCCTTCTTCACCACCCCCGAGCACCTGGGGAAGTACCTCTTCGTCGATTACTTGAAGCGGAAGAGGAAGGTGCTGTGATTTTTTAATTCTGTCATTGCGAGTGGAGATAACGCAGTTATCGAAGCGCGGCAATCTCTGTTTTTAAATTTCTTCATATAAGTCTTTCCAATCTTTATTCATTCTATTAATTAGTTCGATCTTTTTCATCCTCGATCCGGCTTTTATCTGTTTTTCCCTGCTTATCGCTCCATAGATATCCTCACATACTTCGTAATATATGAGTTTCGATACATTGTATTTTTTGGTAAAGCCCTCGACGAGCTTCTCTTTGTGTTCATATACCCTTCTTGTCAGGTCGTTTGTAACTCCTGTATATAGAACTCTATTGTTCTTATTCGTAAGAATATAGACGTAGTAGTATTTATTGTTCATAAAGGTAATTATAAACTGATAGAGATTGCCGCGCTTCGCTGACTACGTCAGCTGCGCTCGCAACGACAAAATAAAAATCAATCGCACTCATACGGCTTCGAGAGCGTGATGACCTTATCGAGGCCGGGGGTGAAGAAGCGGCGCTCGTGGTTCCGCGACCGGACGAGCATCTTGTCCGAGCCGCAGGCGAAGGTCAACACCCTCGACTGGGGCTCCTTTATGCCGCCCAGGTCGGGGCGTATGGACGATATCTCGATAAAAACCGTGCCGTTCAGTTTTTTCTGCTTCACTATCATGCCGAAGAGCTCCTGCGGCATGTGGAGGTGCCCCGAGAACCAGAGATCGACCTTGTATTCCCTGAGCACTTCCCTGAACCTTTTCGAGTCCGTTATCTGCCTCGCCTTAAGCCCCGAAAACGTAATGCCGCTCCCCTTGAGCGGCGCGTGAGTGACCGTTACGATTATCTTGTCCTGGTTGTTTATGACGAGGTCCTTCCACCACTCGAACGTCTCGTCCGATATCACAGTTGCCTTGCCCCTGTCCTCGTTCGACATGAAGATAAACAGTATGTTCCCCTTCTCTACGGTGTAATGCGGTTTCTCCTTGAGCTTCGCCTGGAATATTTGCCCCTTGTCCGTCTTGTAGTCGTGGTTCCCTATTATCTCGTGCCATTCCCTGATATAGGACTTCTCCCTTGCCTCGATGTACAGGTCGTAGCTCACCTCTCTCGGAAAATGGACTACGTCTCCGGCGTTGAAAGCCATGTCTACGTCCGGGACGTTCTCGTTGATGTCCGCGACCGCATTTCTAAACGGCTTTGTGCTCCCCTCGTACTTGATATGCGTGTCTGAGAGCGCCCAGACCGTAAGCGTTTCGTCGGGGACGTACCAGTCTGCGGCGGCGAGCTCCTTGCCCGTCGATGGCCCTACCTGGCATGACGTGAGCGCGAATATGAGAAGGAGAAGCAAGGGTATTAGACGTTTATTCATTCCCGGTAGTAAATACGAGGTCAGGAGGCCGCCCGGATAGGAGATGCCAATGCCTCCCCGGCCGATATGCCGGTGATCACGGCTTCAATTTCTTCCCCCGGCTCGTGCTCACCGCCCGTAAGCCTTACGGGTATGTAGTTGGGAGTCGTGCCCTTCCCTCCCTTCTCTACGAGCACGGGGAGCGTGCGTCCTATGAAACGGCCGTAGAATTCGGCTTTCTTTCTGAGTCCGAGCTCCCGGAGCCGCGCGCTCCTTTCCTTTATCGTCCCCGGCGGCACCTGTCCGGGCATGGACGCTGCGGGCGTGGACCTCCGTTTCGAATACGGGAATACATGGAAGTAAGTGAGCGCCGACTGCCCTGCGGTCTCGTACGTGTTCACGAATTCCTCTTCCGTCTCTCCGGGGAAACCGACCATTATGTCCGAGCCTATGGCCGCGTCGGGCATAGTCTCCCGGATGAGGTTCGTAATTGCGAGGAAGCTGTCGGGGGCGTAGCGCCTCCTCATCCTTTTCAATACACCGGCGTCCCCGCTCTGGAGCGCGATGTGGAATTGAGGGCATATGGTCTCTGACCCGGCGATGAACTCGATGAGCGAAGGCTCCGTATCGGCCGGGTCGAGAGAGGTGAGCCTCACGCGCCTCACTATCTTCTCCCGCTCTATCGCCCGGACCAGCTCCCCGAAGCTCGAGCCTATGTCCCTCCCGTAGCTCGCTATGTGGACTCCGGTGAGGACTATCTCTTTATACCCGGCCTCTGCGAGCTTCTCCATCCTGCGGAGTATCTCGTCTATGGACAAGCTCCTCGACCTGCCCCTCGCCCGAGGTATTATGCAGAATGTGCATGCGTAGTTGCAGCCGTCCTGCACCTTTAAAAACGCCCTTGTCCTTCCGGGGAAAAACTCTATGCCCGGCGTCTCGAACCCCTTTTTCTTCTCCCTGAATATGTCGGAAATGTAGAGTTTCGGCTCGCTCTGGGTCTCCCCCTCCCTTATGACTCTCAGGAGCTCCGAGAACTTGTGCGAGTTGCCTATGACGTAATCGGCGTCGGTAATATCCTTTATCTCGTCAGCCGATACCTGTGCGTAGCAGCCCGTTACGACGACGACCCCTTCCGGGTTGGCCCTGCGCGCCCTGTGTATGTAATGCCTCGCCTCGGCGTCGGCCTTGTGCGTCACCGTGCACGTGTCTATCACGTAAACGTCCGCCTTTTCGGGGAAAGGGACCCTCACGTACTTGCTCTTGGGGAGCCTGTTTAGGATAGCGGCCGTATCGTACTGGTTCACCTTGCAGCCGAGGGTCACGACGGAGATGCTCTTCACTGGGGGAGCACCTCTCTGATCCATCCGCCGCCGAGCACCCTGTCTCCGCTGTAGAACACGACCGCCTGGCCGGGGGTGATGGCCCTCTGGGGGTCTTTGAACTCGACCATGCCCCCGGACGGGCCCCACATCCTGAGTGTAGCAGCACTCTCGGGGTGCCTGTACCTGACCTTCGCCTTTACTTCAATTATACCGTCTAACATATTGTCGATATATGCATTATCTACCCATGTTATATTTTCGGCAACGAGTTTCATCCCGTAGAGCTCGTCTTTCTCCCCGACGTAGACCCGGTTTGCGCCGGGATCTATGCGGGTGACGTACATTGGCTTGCCGGCGGCTATGCCGAGGCCCCTCCTCTGCCCGACCGTGAAGGAGAAGACGCCTTTATGCGTCCCGAGCACGTCGCCCCTGGAGTTCAATATATCGCCCTTCGCTTCGGTGAATGCGGACCTGGCAGTGAGATAATCCCTGTAATTCCCGTCAGGGACGAAGCAGACTCCCGTGCTGTCGGGCTTTTCCGCCTGCCTGAGCCCGAAGCCCTTGGCTATATCCCTGACCTCGTCCTTGGTCATGTCCCCGAGGGGAAACATCAGGCGGGAGAGCTCTTTTTGTGTAAGCGTGTAGAGGAAATAGGTCTGGTCCTTCGATTCGTCCGCTGCCTTCCTGAGCGAGAGCCGTCCTCCGGCGTCCCTTTCTATCTTCGCGTAATGCCCTGTCGCCAGGTAATCCGCCCCGAGGTCGAGAGCCTTCTGCAGAAGGAGGTCGAACTTTACGTGCTTGTTGCAGAGCACGCACGGGATGGGGGTCTTGCCCGACATGTACTTGTCCACGTAATCTGTGAGGACGTATCTATCGAACTCCTCCGTGAAGTTGACGACGTAATGGGGGAATCCGAGAGAGGAAGCCGCCCTCCTCGCGTCCACGACCTGGTCGAGGGAGCAGCACCCCCCTTCCGCTTCTCCATACTCCAGAAGCTGCATGGTAATGCCTATGACGTCGTGGCCTTCCTTTTTGAGAAGCGCCGCTGCAGTGGTGCTGTCTACGCCGCCGCTCATGGCGACGACTATGCGCTTTCTGTCCATAATAGTGTCAGAAAGATTACCCTAGGCGCGAAAATGAGACAAATCCTTGTGGATACAGGCGTGCTGTCCTGCCCGGACGGGATTCCTACCCGAATTGTAGGAGCGGCTTCCAGCCGCGACACACGTAGTGTGGTTTATGAAAAGACGAGATTCCCGATTTGTTAATGAGATTTTTTAATTCCCTCCTTTCGTAAAGGAGGGTTAGGGTGGATTTTTCTTATAAATCCCCCATAATCCCCCTTTTTCTAAGGGGGAAAATAAATGGCATTCTCAGGACGAACGGATTTGGTTTCGTTGTTGATGGTGGATGAGGTAAGCGATTTCTCAGACCACGCCCTCTTCGACGCCGACTATGGAGTAGTAGTGATCGTTCCCGAGCTTGAGCTCCCGGGCCTCGACGAAATCTTTCACAAGCGCGTATATGTCGGCCGACACGATGACTCTCCACACTGGCGCTACCGTGCATATCCTCCTCGCCATGTCCGTAACCTCCTTCACGCCGTGGGGCATGCCGGAGTCATCATATACGGGGACGGACTTCATGCCTATGCCTATCTTCCCGCTTATCGCGGCCTTGCCCTCTATCTTCCGCTCCCTCGTTATGCTGGCCAGGAGCTGGAGCACCTCGACGGCCGAGCACACGGCTTTTAACTCCGCGTTCACCTGCTCTTCGGGGGCGTTGAAGAACGCCACTATCTCGTCCTTGAGAAGCGCCTCGATGACGCCTCCGTAGTTGGATATTATGGCTGAGGCTGCTTTCCTGTAATCGGCCAGGAACGCGTTGAACTCCGCCGGCTTGAGCGTGTTCGAGAGCTCATTGAAGTCGGCTATCTTCGCTACGACGACCGTGACGTTCCGGGGCCTCGCGTGGATTTCCTCTTCCTCGTCTTCTTCGTCGCGGGCGGATATGAGAGTCGGCTGGAACGGCGGCAGCTCTTCCTCGACGTCCTCCCTCCGCTTCATGCGGTCTACCATCTGGTTGAAGGTCTCATACGCCCTTATCGTTGCCACGTCGTCTGACGATTCGGGGTCGAGTCTGGCTCCTGCCAGGTCTCCGCGCGCGACACTCTTCATCGCCGCGATGAGCTTCTCCATCGCTTCGTTCCTTCCACCCGAGAAGAGAGACAATATGAATATGATCACTACAGCGACCGCTATGCCTATGAGCGCGCTCCACATGAGGGACGACAGTATGAGGCTCTTCCAGTCCTTCCCCGCGACGCCGAGCACGATAGTGTTGTTCTCGGGCGTGCTTATCGGTATGATCTCCAGGCCTTCCGACTCTTCGCCGCCGAAGCTTTCGAGGAGTATCCCTTCCGCGTTGAGCAGTTTTATATAGACTATGTCGCTTCTCGAATTGAGTATGTCCTTCGAGGTGTCGGCGAAGCTCTTGCCCGTGCCCTCGAAGAGCCTTGCCAGCTCCTGTCCCCTTTCTTCCGTGATAGTGGTGGTGAAATAGTAAGAGTTAAAGAGAGAGATCAATACCGATATCAGGATGAAGATGAAAGCGAGAACGAGCGCGTTTCCCGAATACAGATTCCCTATCCTGGACTTTAATCCCATTTACCTCGTTTCTCCGGCTGTCTGATCGGACGCGCCGCGCAAGCGGGGATGGCATCCGTCTCTGGTGTATATCTGAAAAGAAAAAGCTACCTTCATAATACTGGCAAAAATTTACCTAGTAAAGATAAATTTTAACAGAGTGTTAAGAAAATTCCCGGCGTCTTATTCGCGCCTGAGGCGCGCGCGAAACCGTCATGCAGGTGGGGATTGATTCTGGGGGATGCCGGGCCTGATTCTCCCGATGGTGTGCCGGACGGCTGCCGGTCTCGAAGTTTGTCCGGTTTCCTGGGACCGTGCCTAAGCCTCTTTGGGCTGTATATTGATTCTGGTCTTGGTTTTTTCGAACGTCTGAAACTCGACGACCCCGTCCTTGAGCGCGAAGAGGGTGTGGTCGCGTCCTATTCCGACGTGGAGCCCGGGGTGGAACTTCGTGCCGCGCTGCCTCACGAGTATGTTCCCCGCCCTGACCGACTCGCCGCCGAACTTCTTGAGGCCGAGCCTCCTGCCTATCGAGTCTCTACCGTTTTTAGAACTTCCGCCGCCTTTTTTTGTTGCCATGTTAAGTTATCTCCCCGCTTTACTTTGAAATATCCGTGATCTCGACCGATGTGAACTTCTGGCGGTGCCCCGTCTTTTTCCTGAAGTCCTTCCTTCTCCTGAACTTGAATACTACGAGCTTCTCGCCCTTCTTCGTGCCGAGTATCTTCGCCTTGACTACCGCGCTGTCGACGACGGGCGAGCCTACTGTCGTGCCGCCTTCGTCCGCAACCAGCAGTACTTCCTTGAATTCCACCTCGTCGCCGGGGTTTCCGTCCAGCAATTCTACGTCGATCACGTCGCCCTTGTTCACGCTGTACTGTTTTCCGCCGGTCTTTATTACCGCCTGCATGATATACTCCTCCCGCTTGTGTGAAAGGGAAAATTATTCATATTAATGGCGAGTTGTCAAATTTTTTAAAGCACGTGATACGGAAGACGAAGAAGCTCGCGCTTCTTCATGAGCGCGTTTTTGTTTTTTGCGCGCTTCTTTTATTACTGTGTATTCCTTCCCTGTGCTTCCTTCAACTGTGTATTCCTTAGTGTTCATATTTTGAACACCCGGGTGTTCATATTCTGAATAGGGGTGTTCATATTCTGAACAGGTGGGTGACGTTTTGTTCACCCTCCCCGGCTCGTGTGACGCGCCGCTCGCGGGACTTCCGGTTTAAGGAAACCACGCTTAAAAGCGGCCGCTTGAATCACAGGCCGAACCAGCGGGCGCGCCGGCTGGAACCGAAATGCTCTTTCTCTGACCGCAAGGCGACTGAAGGCTCGTGGTAGGTGCCCGTAGGCGAAGGCCCCGAGAAGAAATCCACGTCCACACGCCCTATCCGTCCGCCGCCGAACTCGATGTAGCATGAGCCCGCGCCGTTGTAACCGCCGGGCTGCACGCCTCCCCTTATGTGCGCGGTCAGCGAAGCCGCGACGGCGCGTGCCGCCCCCTCCGCGAAAACGCCTGCCTTGGGCGTCCCGGTATTAGCAATGTCGCCAATCGCGTAGACCCCGGCGAACCGTGTTTCGAGCGTCCTCGGGTTTACAGGGACCCAGCCGTTCTCGGCCATGCCGCTCGACTCGACGACCTCAGGCGCGCGGTGCCTGGGCACGCCCAGGTACAGTTCGTAGGGCAGCTCGCTGCCGTCGTCAAGCACCGCGGACCTTCGTCCGGGGTCGAGCGACGCGACGCGGCGTCCTGGGACGAACCTGATGCCGCGCTCCGCAAAGGCTGCGACGAGGGCCCTGGAAGTATCCGGCGACGGCGGCACCGGGCTCCCGAACGGGAGCACCAGCGTGATTTCGCATTTGCCGCGGACTCCCCTTTCCGTAAGATAATCGTGCAGAAGAAGCGCGCATTCGCTGGGGGCTGGCGGGCACTTGAACGGCGCTGCGGAAACGCCGATGATTGCGCTGCCCTTCGAGAAATTTTGAAGCGCACGCCGCAGCCGCTCCGACCCGGCCACGGAGTAAAACTCGCTCCCCTCCTCGGCCAGTCCCGGTGTGGCGTCGAGGTCATAGTCTGCTCCGAGCGCAACGATCAGGAAATCGGACTCATAGCTGCCGGCGTCTGTCGTGACGCGCCGCGCGTCCGGATCGATCGACGTAATCGTCTGCTGGAGAAAGCGTACGCCGGGTTTTACGAATCTGCTGTAAGGCAGGCGGACCGCATCAGGCTCCTTCAGTCCGAACATCACGTCGAGCTTCGAATAGCCGAAAATAAAGTGGCCGCTCTTGTCGATGAGGGTCACATCGACCTCATCTCCGAACGTCTCCGACAGCAGAGTGGCGAGCTCGAGGCCTCCGAAACCCGCTCCAAGAATCAGGACGCGCGTCTTCATAGAAATATCCCCCTGGAAATAATAATGACGGATGAGTCCGGCAGCGCCCGGATCCCTACTTATACGCAATAGCCGCGCTGCAGGGGCCAAGCAGGTGCAGCACCTCGAATTCCCTGAACCCGGCCTCCCCGCACCACTCCCTGAAATCGGCCCCGGTGAAGTCGAACGCGTCCCCGAACTCTATGAGCATGTTGAGGGACATGAGGAGCCCGAAAGTGTTCTCGCGCCGGGCATCGTCTATGATGTTCTCGACCGCGATGAACGCGCCTTTCGGGGGCAGCGCTTCGTAGGCAGACCTTATCAGGTGTTTCTTCTTCTCGAGGTTCCAGTCGTGGAGTATCATCCCCATCGTTATAACGTCTGCCTTCGGCAGCGGGTCCTTGAAGAAGTCGCCGGACGCGGTCTTGATGCGGTCCGACATCCCCGCCCGCTCTATCGACTTCTTAGCGATGGGCTCGACCACAGGGAGGTCGAAGGATGTGCACGCGAGGTTCCTGTGCCTTTCCGCGACCGCGATGGATAAGACGCCCGCAGCGCCGCCCACGTCGCAGAGGGTCCTGTACCGGGAGAAGTCGAACTTCTGGGCGAGCGCTGTGAAATTCTGCCGCGAGAGCCCGGTCATCGCCCCCATGAACTGCTCCAGGCGCGGGATGTCCGCGTAAAGCTCCTCGAACAAGGGCTTCTGGCTGTGCTTTATCTCGTTCTGCGGCTGCCCGGTCCTGAGAGCTTCCGGCAGGTCGTCCCAGTATTTGAACAGGCGTGCGTTCAGCATCTCGAGGATGCCGCCCACGTACGTATCGCCGTTCCTGTCGAGATAGTGCCGCGAGGTCTCGTTGTTTTTATAGAGCCCGCCCGGGCCGTCCCCGTCCCTGTCGAGGAACCCCATCGATACGAGCGCGTCCAGGAAATCGTACGTCCCCCTCGGGTGGAGGGAGAGTTTTTTCTCGATTTCCTTTGCGGTCATTGAGCCCGTGCCCAGCAGCGTGAAGAGGTCCATCTCGACTGCCGTGAGCAGCACCTTGGATTCCCAGAACCCGAAGGCTGTGCGCATTATGGGAAAATGGTCTTTCATGGGAATCATAATACCTGTAAATTTGGCGGTTTTGTGTGAATCTGGGAAAAGAAAAGCAAAAGGGGCGGACAATGTCCGCTATTTATTGTCATGCTGAACCCTGAATTGATCCCGTATCAAGTACGGGACATGGTTCAGAGCGGGTTTGTTTCAACATCTCGCTTTATTCGTGAGATTGCCGCGCGAATTTTTCATTCCCTCCTTTGGAAAAGGAGGACGATTGCAAGCGAGCGTGCAATCGGACGCCATGCGCTGATTGCTATTGGGTTGTATAGCTCGGTACAAGCGTAAGATAAGCCAAATCAGGGAGGATTTTTCTTTTTTATTTTTAAATTCCCCTTAATTTAGATTTAATAGCTGCGTAACTCCAATTAAGATAGTTCTGTGCCGTATATCAGCACCGACCAATTCCTCCGATTTGTCGGAATTGTTCCCCTTTTTCTAAGGGGGAAAAACATAGCAAGCTCAGCGTGAACGGTTTTGGCTTGTAAGTGGTGAGGCAAAGGGGTTTCAGGAGAATCATAAAACACACGTATGTGTGTCACCCTTCCAGCACCAGGTTGAACACTGAGGAATCGATGTGCACCTTGTCGCGGAGTTTCTCGTTCACGGCGACGTAGATCCTGTCCCCGTATCGGGAGAGCCGCTCGAAGAGCCTGTGTAGGTGGTGGCGCTCCGCCTCGTGCAGCTCCTCGATCTTGAGCGTTACCGACGAGGGCGAATTCTGGAGTATATTTTCAATGTGCGTCCCGATGTGGTCGAAGAAATCGACGTCGAGCATCCCCTTTATCGAGATCGACAGGTTGTGCGCTGCGTTCCTCATTTTACCCAGCGACACCTCAAGCACGCCCTTGTTGAGGTAGCGCTCGAACGTCTCTTCGAACGTGGCGAGGTGGTTCCTGGCGAGGCTCCCTTCTTCGTCCGTGACCCTTATGAAATGGCGGTCTACGTAGTTCCTCATCGATATCCCTATGGTCCAGTCCTGTATGACGAGAGGGACCATTGAGGGGTTAGTGAAAGGGAAAGTCCTCAGGAAGTGATAGGCCCTCGGGAGGCCGCCCGGTACTATGCCGTTCATAATGAACCTCATGAGCGAGCGTAACTGTTCGGCTATGCCGTAGGTGCTCCTGAATAGCGGGTTCTTCATGTGCATTGTCTTGTTGTTGATCCTGTCCGCGATGGTGCGGTCGTCGAGGAGCCTGAAGTACAGGTCGCGGTAGCCGTTCACCATCTCCTCGTAGGACATCTGCTTCGGTATGAGGTTCGTGCCGAGCTTGGTGTTGTCTGTCCCGCTCGCGTCTTTAATCAGACGCCCGTCTTTCTCGAGCCTCTCGTAAAGAGGCGTCTTGGGCACTGCGGTGAGGAGGCCGATCATCGCGGCCTGTATGCCGGAGCTCTGTATGAAGTTGTATTGCAGGTCGAACGTGCGGAGCGTGTCGTTGTCGAATCCTATTATGAAGCCCGCCAGCACCTCTATGCCGTATGAGTATATGTGCCTGATGGAGCCGAGTATGTCGGACCTCGTGTTCTGGAACTTGAGGGTCTCTTTGAGGCTCCCCTCGTCCGGGGACTCTATGCCTATGAACACCCAGCCGAAGTTGGCCTGCGTGAAGAGGTCGAGGAGCTCGTCGTCCTGGGCGATGTTGAGTGACGCCTCCGTGCCGAAGAGGAATTTGTAATTGTGCTCCATCTGATAGTCCCTCAGATATGACATGAGCTTTTTCGCGACGGGCTTGTTGCCTATCAGGTTGTCGTCGACGAAAAAGACGTTTGTGACTCCAAGTTTCCGGAGCTCGTCGAGCTCCCTCCCCACCTGCTCGAACGACTTCACCCTGGGTTTCCTTCCGAACATGACTATGATGTCGCAGAACTCGCAGCGGTACGGGCACCCCCTCGAGAACTGGAGGCTCACCGCCTGGTATTTGTCGAGCTTGAGGAGGTCGAAGCGTGGCGTGGGAGAGTCTTCGAGCGATACCTCTCCGCATTCCTTGTATAGCTTCCCCGGCGCGCCTTTCTCGAAGTCGGCGCAGAACCTTTTCCATATGTATTCCGCCTCTCCCGCGATTACAGTGTCGGCGAGGGTCTCGAAGTATTCGGGGCAGAGCGAGGCGTAGCTACCGCCCGCTACGACGTAATAGCCCCTGTTCCTGTAAAACCGGAGGAGCTCCTTCTGCCTCGGGAACTGCACCCCCATCCCGCATATGCCAATAATGTCCGCAGTGGGGTTAAGCGGAATTGTTTCTATGTTTTCGTCTACGATCTCGATTTCCCAGCCTGGCGGGCAGAGCGAGGCGAGCGTGGCGAGCCCGAGGGGCGGGTTTATGGTCCTGATGCTCCCGGGCATTATGTTGTCGACGGCCCATTTGAAGCTCCAGAAGCTTTCAGGGAATCTCGGATTAATGAGTAAAAGTTTCATCGCTCCTCCGCTCATATAGGAACCGGGTGGTCGTATAATGACCCCCCTCCATTTTAGATTATCTTCTTATTATTAGCAATAGATTTTTGAGGGAAGGAGAGCGGCTTCGCTTAAATTCGCGCCAGGCCTGTCCCGGCCTGTCCTGAACTTGATTCAGGAACTTGACCCGGGAACTCGCTCCTACAAAAATACAACCTAACTCTTGTAGGAGCGGCTTCCAGCCGCGATGTTTGTTCTTTCCTTCCTAAGGAAGAGGGAGATCACCCGCGCGGCATTATTAAAAGCTCGGCGGAGACTATGATCCCCGTGCTGTCTGCGTAGACGTACTCGCCGGGGCTGAAGGTAACGCCCGCGAAGGTTACGGGTATGTTAAGCTCGCCCGCGCCCTTCCTCTCGGTCTTGAGCGGGATCGAGGCGAGCGCCTTGACGCCGAGGCCGAGCGCGGCAATGGCGTCCACGTCCCGTACGGCGCCGTATATAATCAGCCCCTCCCACCCGTTCTTCTGTGCGGTCTCCGCAATGAGGTCCCCGAGAAGCGCCTTCCTGACAGACCCGCCGCCGTCGACAACCATGACCTTTCCGTGTCCGGGCTTGCCGGCGTTGTCCTTGACGAGGGAGTTGTCCTCGAAGCACCTGATGGTGACGATCTCGCCGCCGAAGGAGCGCCTGCCGCCGAAGTCCCTGAAGACGGGCTCGGCGACCCGGACGAGCGAGGGGTAGAGGTCTGTGAGGTCTGGGGTCGAGTATTCCATGCCGGTTAATCCTGATTAAGGGGAATTTATACAGCCGCCCGGGGAAATATCAAGCCTTGCCCCAGAGCTTTTTCGGGTAGTCGAATTCGAGGAGCCTGCCGCCGCCTTTCCCTACGTCTTTCCATTTAGCTGCGTCGAACTCGAGCAGCACCACGCCGCAGGTGGGGATGTTGTCTATGCCGGCGTTAGACAGCTCGTTCGCGAAGGAGGTGATAGCGGGGTTGTGGCCGACCATCATCACGGACCTGTACTTGTCGTCGAACCCCCTCACGACGTCCATGAGACTGCCGCCGCCGAAGGTATAGATGCCCTCGTCCGCGACCACGTCCGATTTCTTGAAGCCGAGCTCCTTCGCTATCTTCTCCGCTGTCTTGAGGGCGCGCACGGCCGGGCTCGACGTTATCATGTCGGGCTTGATGTCGTAGCCCGCCAGGTGCTTCCCCATCCTGGGAGCTTCTTCCTTGCCCCTCTCGTTAAGCGGCCTCTCCCTGTCGTCGAGCGATATGTCGTCCCAGCTCGATTTCGCGTGGCGGACCAGGAAGAGTCTTCTTGATTTCGCCATTGATAGCACCTTATTTTAAATGCTAACATCCGGGTGAAGGATGGCAAGGCGGTCGTTACGTTACTGTATTGCTTAATCCTCTTTACTCTTTTATAATTGAGCCAATTTATCATTTAAAGGAGGAATCTATGAATTCTTATTTACGTAAGGCCATACCGTTTTATGTTCTTATCTTGTCTGTCGCGGTTCTGCTGCTGATACCGTCGTTCAGCGACACCGCCCACGCGCAGTGCGCCGTGAGCATCTGCAAGAGCGCTCCCCAGCTTCCGGTTCCTCAATCGCCGGAAGATTTTGTTATCTTTCCCTTCACTGTTTCTCAAGGAGGTGATAGTGATTCAGGTGGAATAGTTGCAAACTTCGAATGTGAAGGGCTTGCTTTCAGCGGAGACGATCTTGAAATCGTCGAGGACTCATTTCCGGGATGGGAGCTCGAGAGCGTAGAGTGCAGCGATTCGGCGCTTATCGACGTAACATTTATCGAGAACGGTGTAAGCCTCGATTGTCTCGGCGGAACCGAGATAACGTGCACGTTCACGAACGTGAGAGGTGCGAGCCCAATACCCACGCTTTCCGAGTGGGGGATGATAGCGGCGGCGGCGGGGTTGATTTTGATAGGCGTGTTCTTCGCGGTGAGGCGTAAGAAAGCGCTAAGCATTTGAATCAAAGGAGGGATGTCCATGAATTATATTTCGCGAATTATGATGCCGGTTTTCATATTTACGCTTTTCGTAGCTGGTTTGCTGTTGGCACCTGCTCTTAACGACAGCGCGCACGCGCAGTGCGCGTTGACCCTATGTAAAGAATCACCGGACCTTCCGATTCCGGAGTCTGAAGAAGATGCGTTCTTCTTTTTCTACAGTATCGAGCAAGGCGGTCAGGGCACTGTATTAAGCCTGCCCGCCAACGGCCCCTGCTTCGGCGACGCATTCGGCGGGAATGATCTCGAGATAGTTGAAAGTGTTCCAGAAGGATGGACACTCGAAAATGTCGAGTGCAGCGATTCGGCGCTTATCGACGTAACATTTATCGAGAACGGTGTAAGCCTCGATTGTCTCGGCGGAACCGAGATAACGTGCACGTTCACGAACGTGAGAGGTGCGAGACCGATACCCACTCTCTCCGAATGGGGCATGATCGCCGCGGCTGGGGGGCTTGCGCTGATAGGGGTGTTCTTCGCAATGAGACGGAGGAAGGCTCAAGCTGCGTGATGCAGGATATGTCCTTGACCCGTTCGTCCTGAGCATGTCGAAGGATGAGCGGGTTGATGAAAGAAGATTGGAATGCATGAAGCCTCTTTCTCCGTTACGGAGAAAGAGGCTTTTTTATCCGGGTATGTATATGCATTCCCGATAATTCCGATTGCTAAGAAGCACGATTTGTTTTAAAATCTGTTTATAGAGAGCTTGAAGGAGGATGGGTATATGAATAGGTATCAGAATAAAACACTGCCTGTTTACATGTTTTTTTTGTTTGCATTAGGACTGTTAGTGATCCTTTCGTTCTCCGATACCGCTACCGCGCAGCCGGCCTGCGGTGTGACGATCTGTAAAAGCGCACCCCAGCTGCCGCCCGCTGAATCCGAGGTCGACGCGGTCTTCTTTCCGTTCACCGATATAAGCGGACAAACGGTGACCGAATTTACACTGGCCGCCAACGGACGTTGTACGGGGCGCGGCCTCGAACCCGGTCAGAGCGCTGAGATTATTGAGGATCCCTTCGAAGGATGGCAGCTCGTGGATATCGAATGTGACACTGCTCCAGGCGTAAGTACTACGTTCAGTGAGAACGGCGTGAGCGTAGAGTGTTTGTCCGAGGGTTTCATAACGTGCACGTTCATTAATCTGAGGGTACCGGCTATCCCTACCCTCTCCGAGTGGGGTATGCTCGCGGCTGCGGCTGGGTTGGCTTTGATTGCTGTGTTCTTCGCTATTAAGCGCAGAAAGGCGCAGGCTGTGTAAAAATTTGTAGGAGCGGCTTCCAGCCGCGATAGGATTCAATTGAAAAGATGTGATTCCCGCTTTCGCGGGAATGACAAATCATTAACAAACCCGTTCGTACTGAGGTGCAGAATCTGCGCACATGTATGTTTGCTCCGTCACTCCTCAGCATTCGCCAAATAAGGGAGCAAGGACAATGCTGATCTGCGAGCCTGTCCTGAGCGAAGTCGAAGGGTCGAAGTATGAACGGGTTTGCTTCAATGTTGATGTGAGCAAAGGAAATACGTATGGATTGTTTTCGAGCGGATGGTCTGCGCTTCTTACGACCACGGCTCCCTGTAGTAGTAAACGAAGTTGGCGACGGACGGCCTCTCGGTCCACCCGAGCTTCTTGTAGAATCCGGTCTTGTATGAGAGCTTCTCCTTGCCGTTAGTCAGCATAAGCCTCATGCAGCCCCTTTGCTTACCCTCCTCGATGACGCGCTCGACGAGCGCCTTTCCCACTCCCATGCCGCCCGCTGAAGGGCTCACGAATACGTCGGATACGTATCCCTCCAGGCTGCCGAGCATGATGAACGGGACCCAGTGGACGTTGAGGAACCCGGTCACGGTGTCGTCTTTGTCGACGGCGACGATAATAGTGTGTCCTCCCCTGTCGCGGCGGCAGTGCGCTATCAGCTTTTCGATGGGCTCTGCCACTTCTTTGAGCGGGAGCGCGTTCCTCCTCTCGGACCAGCCGATCTCCCTCAGTATCTCGGCCATACGGACCGCGTCACCGGTCTTCGCTTCACGGATATTTATCTCGGGCATTGGAATCTCCCTATTGCGGGAATTAAGATGAATATAAAAAATATATAGTCAAATTGGCATATTCGATACAGGCGGCTCCGTGCGGCGCGTGATTGCCCAATGATATGTACGGAATTGTTGCGAGTTGACGTTTCTGTTAAAATTAAGTTCGTAATTGATTACTTTACCGTGATATTTAAGCCTTTTCCGCAAGGAGGATGAAAGTATGTTCCGTGAAGGATTCAATTGCTCTCTATACCCATATCCGAAGTACATTGTCATCATCTTGTTGTTTAACTCCGTCTTTTGTCTGTTATCGAGCGAGACCGCGCTTAGCCAGCTGATGGAGGATATCGATACGCCGCCCGCGGTGTCGGTGCCGCCCGATGTTTTATGGGACCAGACGGCGGGCATAGCTTCTACCGACATTTCGTCCCAGGATTTTACGGACGGCGGAGGGGTGCTCGACCATTTCGATACGCGCGCTGCTGACGATTTCCAGGTGCGCGGCGGTTTCTTCTGGATCATACAAACCGTTTACGCGTTCGGCGCTTTCGACGACACCACGCCCGACATCATCGATTCGCTGAACGTGTACTTCTTCACCGACAAGGACGGCCTGCCCGATACTCTGCATTCGCCGTGCGTATACGAGGACATACTGCCCGAAGACATCACCGTGCCCAATTTCGTGGTCGATCTCCCCTCCCCGTGCAAGCTCGAGCCCGGCATATACTGGGTATCGGTCCAGGCTAACATAGGCTTCATTCAGAACGGTCAGTGGTTCTGGCATGAAAATTCGGTACAGAGGCTTAGCCCGTTCGTCTGGGAGAACCCCGGCGACGGCTTCGGCTCAGGATGCGTGCAGTTCACCCCCGCTCAGGCCGACTGCGGCGCCGATTCCCCCGACCTGTCGTTTCAGCTCGCCGGACTTGAGATACCGGCAGTAAGGCCGATCCCGACGCTGGGCGAGTGGGGGATGATTTTGACCTCGGTCATACTGGGGATGATCGGAATTGGCGCTTACATTGTTATGAGGAAGAAGGCGGCTAAAGCCTGACCCGCCTCCATCCGCTATCGGAAATACGACTGCGCGAAACGGCCGGAAGAGCTGAATGTTCCTTCCGCACGGCCGCGATCGTTGCATAATTTGTAGATAC
The DNA here is from genome assembly GCA_040754335.1 of Thermodesulfobacteriota bacterium. Taxonomy (NCBI): domain Bacteria; kingdom Pseudomonadati; phylum Thermodesulfobacteriota; species Thermodesulfobacteriota bacterium. The sequence goes on from JBFMCV010000001.1 coordinate 531,064, forward strand.
GCCCGGAAAGCGTGGTATTTGTCTGAATCCCTGAAACTTTCCGCTCATCTAAAGGTTTAATTATGCTGTATGCGTATAAACTCTTAAACAGGAGGAATTAAACATGAAATTCGCAAAAGGTATTGTGGCTGTGCTTGTAGCTGTAGTCTCCCTTGTTCTCGCTGACATGAGCGAATCGCGGGCCGAGGCCGAGGCATACGCGATCGACCCCGACCACTCCCAGGTCATTTTCAAGGTTAAGCACATGGGAATAAGCACCGTCACGGGCAGGTTCGACCTGGTCGAAGGGTCGTACACGTTCGACGACAAGGACATAAGCAACTCGAGCGTGGAGACGACCATCACCACCGCAAGCATTAATACGAACAAGCAGAAGAGGGACGACCATCTGAAATCCCCCGATTTCCTGAACGTTGAGAAATACCCGACTATAACCTTCAAGAGCAAGGAAGTAAAGAAAGGGGACGGTGAGGATTTCACCATCGTCGGCGACCTCACTATAAACGGCGTTACGAAGCATGTCGAGCTCGACGCCGAGTACGGCGGCAAGGCTACCGACCCGATGGGGAACGAGCGCACCGCGTTCACGGCCGAGACCGAGATCGACAGGAAGGACTACGGGATCACCTGGAACAAGACGCTCGACTCGGGCGGTCTCGTCGTAGGGGACGAAGTGAAGATAGAGCTCGAGGTGGAAGGGATAAAGAAGAAGGGGTAGTCGGAAAATTTAACTTGTATGAGTTTCTAAATATCTGTAGGAGCGGCTTCCAGCCGCGATTATTTACGTGAGAAGCGGAAAAACTAAATCCCCCTTTTTCGAAGGGGAAAATGCTTTTAATTCCCTCCTTTGTAAAGGAGGGTTAGGGGGGGATTTGATTTTGGGGTATTGAAATACGCCCGTTTTGGTTTGAAAGGAAGCGGTGAGTAATTCTCATTATCATATATGAGAGCACACCTTGTGCGCCTACTCGACCTTTATTTCCCCGCCGGGTTTCTCCTGAATAGCGGTTTCGGTGATGACAGCGCCGCCCGTGCCGCATATGTCCGCGGGCTCGGGGACGTTTCGTTTGACATCGACAGCCGTTTCCTTGACGGACAGTTTCTCGAGCACGAGCGAGGACTCGACCCTGACGAGGTCTCCTGTGAGGCAAGTCCTTGCACCCTCCCCTATATCCCATTCCCTGCACTTTTCCCCGCCGACCGTCTTTTCGACTCCGGGCTTGGCGCCTGTGTTCGCCATGAATTCCTTTGTGAACTCGGCAGGGTCCTTGCCCTTTATGCGCTTATATATCTCCGGGAACATCGGGTTCTTTACCTTCGTCCCAGTGTTTTTGTCGAGGTCTATCTTGATAATCCACTGCTCCCCGCCCGTGATCCTGGTTATCACCTTCTCGTTAATCCTGAAGGGATCGCCGTCCGGTATTTTCACCTCCGTCGTTTCGGTCCAGCACAGCGTCCTCCCCCACTCGCCCGAATACTCGGTCTTTTCCCCGGTGCTGTTCCCCTCGACCTTGTATTTGACCATATAGCTCTCGAGAGGGTGGTATTTCTGCTCCTGTGCATGTGAGTGGTGGGTTCCCAGAAGTATGGATACCGGGGCCAGCATGGGGAGTAGATATTTGAAGTATTGATTTAGGATTGTTATATATCTATCAATAAATATGGAAAATATATATGTACTGAGCAGTTTCATGACGGGTTTCAGTATCTTGCTTCCTTCCCTCCTTTTGTAAAGGAGGGTCAGGGAGGATTTCCATTTATTTAATAGAATTTTCTGTTCAAAACTTCCTTATCTCGAGCTCGTTTATTCCGTCGGTAACGTCGAGAAAGGCGTAGGAGCGCGTGCCGAGGGGGCCCGGGTTGACTATCTTCGTCACGCCTATTACATCTATCCCGGGCGCCTCGTGGATGTGCCCTGTGAAGCAGACGAGCGGTTTACGGCGCTCTATGTATTTCCTCACGGCCCTGCTTCCCACGTGTGTCCCGTTCGTAAGCCTGTCATTCAGCGTGCCGTACGGGGGCTGGTGGGAGACCAGTATCTCCGGCCCTGCATCCTCGTCAGCTTCAGTCCCTTCGAATAACTCTTCGTACTCCTCCTCCGTATAGACGTTTGGCGTCGGGCTCGGACATGGGAGAGAACCTCCCGCCCCGGTGAAAGAGACCCCGTCGACGCTGACGGTTTTCCCGTGGAGGTTTATTTTCAACGAGGAGAGGTATATGTCGACCGCCTTCGTGTCGCAATTCCCGGTTACGGCGAGTATTTTCCCGTTATATTTCCCGACCGCTTCCAGCACGTCCCGCGCGTCTTTCTCGCCGCCGAATTGCGTCAGGTCGCCCGAGATTATGACGAGGTCCGCCGAGGAAAGCGCGCCTCCGATCGCGTCTACAGGTTTGATGTTCCCGTGTATGTCAGCGATGTTGATTATTTTCATACCGCAAGCCGTCAGTTCCTTGTGATGACCCCTTCTTCCGTGACGGTATCGGTTACGAGCTCGTCGTTGAACTGGGCGCCGTACTGCCTCAGCATCCAGAGCTCGGGGATGATCTCCCCGACGATGGCACCGTTGTCGAATACGCGCACCATAGAGCTCTCCGAGACGACGATCGCCACGGCGTTGGTCGTCCTGGTTATCGAGGCGGCAGCCATGTGCCTGCTCCCGAGCCCGAGCGGCAGGTCGAGCCCTTCCGAAGTGGCGTCAATGTAGCGGCACGCCGAGAGCACGATACCTTCATCCGATACTATGAACGCCCCGTCGAGCTGGGCGAGCTCCTTTACTGTATTGCGCATGCCGGGATCTCCGATGTGTCTCAGAGATTCGGGATGGCCGTAAAGAGGGTCGAGTATCATGGGGCGGGAGCGGAGGAGCGTTGAATCGGTGTCCGATATCACGAACATGGTCCCTATCTTTCTCCCTTCCCTCCCTTCCCTGGCAATCTCCATGGCGAGGTTGAGCACGCTTTTCAGGTTTTCGGGATCTACCTTGCGCTCGGGGCAGCATATGCCCGAAACGAGCCTTCTGTGAGCCTCTATCTTCTTCGCTATATCCATATAAGCACCCCTCGATCGATGTAGATTAATATAACTGATAAAGGATTCTTACGCCCGTGCGGAAAACGGCCGCTGATAATAGATTCGCTCGAACATGCTCCGCTCAAACCGGTGCTCGCGGTGATTTCGCATTTCCGCGGCGACTCGCCGTTTTTGGTGATATGTTTAGTGTTGTAATTCCAGGCCGGGAACACGGCCATGCTCCGGTTTTGCAGACTCGGAGACCATATACATAGGAGATAGAGAATATGAGCGCGGACACTCAGGTTACAGTAGGGTCGTACATCGCATCGAGGCTCGCGGAAGCGGGCGTAAGGCATTACTTCGCAGTGCCGGGCGACTATAACCTGATACTTCTTGACGAGTTTTTGAAGAACGGGGACCTCAAAATGATAAGCTGCTGCAACGAGCTCAACGCCGGATACGCAGCCGACGGGTACGCGAGAGCGAACGGCGTCGCGGCACAGGTCGTCACTTTCTCGGTCGGAGGTTTGAGCGCGCTTAACGCTATAGCCGGGGCATATGCCGAGGACCTGTCCGTGCTGATAATATCCGGCGGACCGAACACGAATTCAGAGATGGAAAACCAGGTGCTCCATCACACCTGCGGTGAGGTGCGCTACAGTTATCAGAGGGACATATTCTCCCATGCGACGGCCATGTCGGTGATCGTGAGACACCTGGAGGACGCTCCCTATCTCATAGACAAGGCGATAGAAAAGTGTGTCTTCAGGAAGAAGCCCGTGTACCTCGAGATTCCGTGCAACCTGGCGGGGCTCAAGGTGCCACCTCCGAAGAGGAAATATTTCCGCAAGGAACCCGTGAGCCACCCCGATGCGCTCGAAGAGGCCGTCGAGAAGGCGTCAGCGTTCCTTTCCTCGGCGGCGAAAGCCGTGCTCGTGGCGGGCGCGAAGCTCCGTCCGTTCGGCGCGGCGGAGGCTTTCAGAAAACTGGTGGACGCATCGCAATACGCCGTCGCGTCCATGCCTGAGGCTAAGGGAATCATCCCTGAAAACCATCCGGGTTATATCGGCACCTACTGGGGGCCGGTGAGCAGCCCCGGTACGGCTGAGATAGTTGAATCGGCGAACGCGTACCTCTTTGCGGGGCCCGTGTTCACGGACTACACGACGTGCGGCTTCTCGGCACTGATAAAGCCGGAAAAGCTCATCCACGCGGGGCCCGATTTCGTGAAGCTCCCCGGCGTGACGTACAGCGACATAGCGCTCTCGGACTTCCTCGAAGCGCTCGCCGGGAAGGTAAAGCCCAACGGGGCTTCCCTCTCCGCATACAACAGGATTCGAGTCGAGCTCGCGCCCGAGCCTCCGGTGAAGAAGGACGCGCCTATAACGACGAGGAGGCTCTTTGCGCGCGTCGGGGAAATGCTCACGTCGGGAAACACGGTTATCGCGGAAACAGGCGACTCGTGGTTCAACGCGATAAAGCTGAGGCTCCCCGAAGGGTGCGGGTTCGAGATACAGATGCAGTACGGCTCGATCGGATGGTCGGTCGGAGCGACGCTCGGCTATACGCTCGGGAGCGCGGAAGGAAAGCGCGTCGTCACGTTCGTCGGCGACGGCTCGTTCCAGTTGACGGCGCAGGAGCTCTCTACGATGATACGCTACGGGCTCAATCCGATAATATTCCTCATCAACAACGGCGGCTATACGATTGAGGTCGAGATACACGACGGCCCCTACAACAACATCAAGAACTGGGACTACGCGGGGCTCGTCGACGTTTTCAACGCCGGCGAGGGGAACGGGTTCGGCGTGAGGGTAAGGACGGAAGGTGAGCTCGACGAGGCTGTAAAGAAGGCCCTCTCCAATGATGGTTTGAGTTTGATCGAGGTGATGATAGACAGGGACGACTGCAGCAAGGAGCTCCTCGAATGGGGTAGCCGCGTGTCCGCCAACAACGGCCGTCCTCCCATGTGCGGGTGATGGGAAAAATTCAGACTAATTATTTTTTTCCTCGCGCCACGCCCGTCCTGAGCGTAGTCGAAGGGATGGCGCTCCTGCAAAAGTTAAAATCTCGGGTCTTGTAGGAGCGAGTTCCCGAATCAAGTTCGGGACAGGCCAGCCGCGAGTAATTTTTAATCCACCCTGCCGCTCCACCTTTTCCCTATGAGGAAATAAAAATGAAAAGGTGAGATGCTGAAACAAGCCTGCCCTGAACCATGTCCCGTACTTGATACGGGATCAATTCAGGGTTCAGCGTGACTATATAGAGACGTCTGGAGACAAGGGTGGAGAGACGCACTATGTGTGAGTCGGAATGGTAATAAAGACAGCAATGCACTATTATTTTATTGATTCAAGCATCGGGAGGAGTGCAGAAATGCCTGAGAGAGTAGCTCTTGTAACAGGCGGGGCCAGGGGGATCGGCAGGGAGATAGCGCTTGCGCTCGCGGAGAGGGGGTGGTCAGTCGCAATATGCTACAGGAAGAGCAAGAAAGAAGCCGCCGAAACCGTAAAGGATATAGAATCCAGCGGGGCCAGGGGAGTCCACTATAAGTCGGACGTGTCGAACCCCACGTCGGCGGTAGACCTGGTTAGAAAGGTCGAAGGCGAATGGGGTAGGATAGACGCGCTCATAAACTGCGCGGGGCCCTATCACAGGGTAAACCTGCTCAAGGAGTCGGTCGAAGGCTGGCACGAGATGTTCGACAACAACCTCCACCCCGTTTTCTATCTCTCGCGCACAGTCGCCGAAGGCATGAAATCGCGCGGCTGGGGGAGGATAATCAATTTCGGCATGGCTAACGCGGATAAACTTAGCGCGCAGACGGAGATAACGGCCCACTACATCGCCAAGGCGGGCGTGCTCATCCTCACGCGCTCGCTCGCGAGGCTCCTGGCCCCTCACGGCATAACTGTGAACGCCATATCTCCCGGTTTTATCTACTCCGGAAGCGCACCGATGGAGGAGCTCGAAAGCATGGTCAAGACGATACCCGCGGGATACATAGGGAGCACGAAGGACGCGGTGGACACGGCTTTGTTTCTCTTATCCGATGAGGCGCGGTACGTGAACGGGACTAATATACATCTAAGCGGCGGTTGGGGGCTTTAGCAGTGATAAAAAAGGGGGAACATATTGTCCCCCCTCTTCTACTCGTCGTCTACTCAATTCTTCTTACTCGTCTATTTCATATACCGTGGTCGTACCGCTTATTTCGTTTCCAACGACGAGGAGCGCCTTTCCGTTCGGGCTTTCGCTCGAAGGGACGAAGAACAATCCTTCCGGCCCGAGGTCGCCGGCAAGCGGGTTCGAGCTGTCGTCCGGGTTCTGTGCATCTACGGCAAAGTTGCGGTTGTTCATGTATTCGACGAATTTGGGCGAAGTCGGCTTCGTGATGTCGTACACCATTATTCCGCTTATCCTCTCGAGCCCTATGAACGCGTACGTCTTCTGCCCGATCTTGCCTACGACCACTCCCTCGGGCTCGGGCCCTTTGTCGTCGCTCCTTGAGTCGAACGAATCGTTGTCGGTATTATCCGAGTTGAACTGCGCTGGGAAGGCGTCCGCCGTTATGAACTCGAAATCGTCGCTTGAGTCGTAAACGAGGTTTCCGAAGGAGTCCCATATCGAGAAAGACCTTGCGCCGAAGCTGAATATCCTGTCGTTATCGCCGTCTCCGTCGATGTCCCCTATGATATTGGTCGTCTTGAGCCTGCCGAGGTTCTCGTCGTCGCCAAGCGTGGAAGCGTCCGGGAATTCGTCCGGGTCGAGGTCCAGGTCCTTCACCCTCTCTTCCTCCGAGAAGAATTCGAAATCCCTGGTGTCGCCTTCGTTTGCGGTAACGTAATAGGTTGCGCCCTTATAGCTGTACTTGTCTATGCCGTCCGACTGGTACATGCCCAGCACCGGCCAGTTCTGGATATTGATCGCGGAGTCATCGTCGGATGCGTCGAGCATGTTGCCTTCGGAGAATTTGATGAGGCCGAGGACCGGCTTGAACCCTGCGGAGGCTTCTATGCCGAAATCGTTGTCGTTCATCACGGCGATACGTCCGTCCGGCAGGATCGTTATGCCCTCCGCCTTATCGCTCGGGAGATAACCGAGCGACGGGAGGTTGAGCACCTTCCGTTTGAAGACGGGTATGATCCCGAGATCAACGAGCGCGTCGGGCGAATGCTTTTCTAGCGTCATGCCGGCCGCGAGGTCCGCGAGAGGCAGGTTCCTGATATTCGTGGCCCCTTTCAGGTCTATTTCGAATACGAACTTTTTGGCGGTCGATACGAGCGCACTGTCCCTCTCTATGACCAGGAACTTGTCTTCGCCTATGAAGACCGCGTCGCCTATCTTGTCCACGTCGTCGGGCGTGTGCGCGGGCCTCTCGAGGAGATAGACGTACTCCGCGACGGGGTTCAGGTAATCAGGAGAGCTTTCGTCCACGTCCACAGCCAGTATTCTGAGAACGCGCGAGCTCCTGGCCGAGCTGTCGGGGTTATCGAGCGGGGACTGTACGAACGCATAGAGGATCCTCTTGTCGGGGTCGAGCGCCGTGCCCTCGAACCCGCGGTTCACCCTCCGCTTGCTGTAGACCTCCGGGAGCGTCTCCATTCCGTAGAATCCCGGGCTGTTCGCGTTAGGGCCGAACTGCGCAATCTTTAAAGCCGAATCCCCGAGGAGGTGCGTGTTTTCCGGGACGAGCCTGACTATCAACTTGCCCTTGTCCGTGAAGTGATATATCGCAGGCCTGTATTCGTCCACCATCCAGAAAGAGTTATCTATGGGGTCCCTGACTATCCCTTCGAGGTCTGCTCCGAAGCGGTCGTATTTGACCGGATTCCCTTTCGCGTCAACCGGTATCTCGTCGAAGCCCGGTATGTTGGGCAGGCCCGTGATAGGCGTCTTCCCGTCCGCGCGGGTTAAAAGTATGGTTTTCGTTATTTCGGCTTCTTCACCATCATGGCCGCCGAAATCGTTATGTCTCCCGTGCCCGCCGCCGTTCTTCTCTGTTTCGAACGCTATTATCCTCGCCTGATATTTGGGGAGGTTGAACGTACGCGAGCCGTTTACGACGTCCGCGCCGTTCGGTCCCCTGTCGGAAACGGTGAGGAATTTGAGCACTCCTTTCTTTCCCGAACCGTCGTAATGGAGGCCCGAGAATCCGCCCAGTTTTATCTTGAGCTTGTTCGCGTCTATGCCTATGAGCGGGAGCTCGTCGAATTTAAAGAGGTCGAGGCCGGGCTGCCCCGTGCTGTGGTCTTTCCACCCTGCGGGGAGTATGTCGACTATTTTGGGCGTCGCGATATCGACCACTGCGAACGCGTTTGCCTCCTGCAGGGTGACGAAGGCCTGCTTTCCGTCGGGGGATATCGCAGGGAATTCGGGCTCTAGCTCGAGCGACATCGGAACCCCCTCCTGGAGCCTCAGTCCCTTGTTCGTGAATTCGGCTTCCCTGCCGTCGAACGCGCCGAATCCGAGCGTCGTTACGGTTGCCGAGGGAACGCCTGACGGGATTTTTACTACGCTTATTGACCCCGGCGGGTTTGCTATCAGGTTGCCGCCGCCGTCCTCGACGGGCTCGCCTTCGTTAGCGACGACGAGTGTTCTGCCGTCAGGCGAAAACTTTACCGCGTCGGGGAGCACGCCCACGTTAACGAACCCGAGGAATGCGCCCGCTGTATCGTAGAACACAAGGTAGCCGTTCATGGTCGGGTCCGCATTCTCAGTTGCGACTGCGACTATGCCGTTTTTCACGTCGACGCTGTTCACTCCGCCGACTGAGAGACCCAGATCCACCGCCACGTCTATTGAGAACAAGAGGGTCGGCGCGGTCGGGTCCGAAATACTGATCGCTTCTACGACCGACTGGTCAGCATTTATGACGAATACGGTCTCGGTCCCAGGGTCGTAGGCGACTATCTCGGCAGCGCCGTCTTCGAATACCCCCGTTTCGTATGTCCCTATCGGTGTGAGATTTATGCCTGCCATGGATGATGCCGGCAGTGCCGATAGAATGATTAAAGCGATATATAGGAATCTCGACATTCTCACTTCCTCCTTTGTTTGATTGTTAATTGATTCGAGAAGCAGAGAGAGTTTCGGCGATTTTTATAAAGCCATGGTTAACTGCCGGTTAACCGGGAGTTAAGAAGGCGATGATAAACGCGACGCGGCCGTTATCGGTTACAAAACCGGAAACTGGAATTCTTTCCTTGCTTTGTTATAATCATCTCTCCAATGGACCTGGGTTTACTCAAGAAACTATGCGAAGCGCCGGGCCTCCCCGGCCACGAAGGGCCTGTAAAGGAGATCATAAGAGAGGCGTTCTCCGAATTCACGCAAGATATCGGAGAGGACGCCCTCGGCAATATCATAGCCCGCGTCCCCGGAAAGGGGCCCAAGCTCGTCATCGACGCCCATACGGATGAGGTGGGGTTCATGGTGAGCCATATCGACGCCAAAGGGTTCCTCCACGTCATCCCTTTAGGCGGCATGGACCCGAGGGTCTTTTACGCGCAGAGGATAACAGTGTGGGGGAGAAAACCCGTCACCGGGACAGTAGCCGCCATACCTCCCCATGTGAGCCGGAACTCGAACAACAAGGAAGTGCCCGAGGTCGAGGACTGCGTCGTCGATCTGGGGCTTTCGGCGGACAAGGTCAGGGAGCTCGTCAGGGTCGGGGACGTTGCGTCATTCAACTACCCGTTCGAAGAGACTGAGGACGCGCTTATCTCCAAAGCAATCGACGACAGGGTCGGGTTATTCGTAATGATCGAAGCGCTTAAAAGAAAGCCTAAGCTCTCCTGCGACCTCTATCTAACCGCTACCGTCCAGGAGGAGGTGGGGCTCAGGGGCGCGAACGTGATAGTGCCCGCGATAGAGCCCGATTTCGCAATTGCGATAGAGGGCACGGTCGCCATGGACGTGCCGGGCATATCGGAGCACAAGACGCTCGCAAATACGGGCAAGGGCCCTGAAGTGAGGCTCTCCGACAGGTTCCTCGTCGCACACAGGCCGTTCAGCGACTTTATAATGAAAACGGCTGAGCTGAAAAAAATCCCCTACCAGATCACCGTGAAGAAGGCGGGCTCGACCAACGCGACGGCCATGCAGGTCACTGGAAAGGGCACGCGGGCGGCTTCGGTATCGGTCCCGGTGCGCTACCTCCACAGCCCCAGCTGCCTCGCCTATAAATCCGACATAGGGCACACGATAGACCTGATACACGCGGTCATTGAAAGCGTAGGAGACTTTGGGAAAGACCCTTCGCGCTGATATACTTATTACGCATAATGCGGAATAAGTACTTTTTGGCCGCGATACTATCTCTGTTATCTCTCATCCAAACGTTCCGGGCGTGGAGCGCGGACTCCGTGAGCGCTTCTGTAAGCGCGCGTAATACGCCTGCCGGTTACGACCCTGCGCCTGCTCTCGAGAACGCGTGGGAGGTATTCGGCGCATACCACGAGGATACGGGGAACATAGACGAGGCCGTTTCAATCACGGAGGAGATATTGAGGCGGGACCCGTCAAACGTCCCCGCGCTCGTTTTCCTCTCTCGCGTGTGGCTCACCTACGGATACGTGAAGGCACGGACGAAGGACGAGCTCATACGCGTCTTCGAGAACGGGAAGGACGCCGCGGAAAAGGCGATAGAGATCGATTCCGGTAACGCCGACGCCCATTTCTTCTACGTCGCCAACCTGGCGTCCCTGGGCGATACGAAAGGTCTCTTCAACTCACTCTTCATGCTCCCCGAGGTGAGGCGGGAGCTCGAGACCGTGCTCGAGATAGACCCCAACCACGTGAACGGGCTCGCCATGACCGGGGCGCTTTATCTCTATCTGCCGTCCATGCTCGGCGGGGACCTCCACATATCGGAGGTATATCTCAAGAGATCTATATCGCTCGACCCGCACGTTTCGTCGGCGGGACTGTATCTTGCGCTCAACCTAAAGAAGCAGAAGAGGTACGACGAGGCGCTTGAGGTGCTGAGAGGCATAATAAACGACAGGAACCCTTCCTTCTATCCCGACTGGTTCGAGAACAGGAAGTACGCGTACCTGATGATGAGAGCGATCAAGAAAGAAATGCGCGGGGAGACGGCAAGGAGAGAGAGTGAGTAGCACTGTGTAGTAAATACGTAAATCTGTAGGAGCGGCATCTTGCCGCGATTCCCCTTATCCCTTCCACCTTGGGGGACGATTGCGATAGTTAAGAGCAATCGGTCACTCTCTCAACGAAGACGGCAAATTAACTTGATTCAGCTCGTCCTTGCCTGAGCCAAAATAAGGTGAAGGATGGGGGTGAACAGCCGGAATTCCCTAAATTTTTTTATGGAGTCCACGCATAATTCAGATCATACTGAGCCTGTTCAGAGTGGAATCAAAGACGACTGGACCAACAATTGCCCCAATTTAATATTGAGTTATATTAGGATAGTGATGTACGTAGAAGAACTGCTTCGAGTCTTCGACACTGCTGCGGCGGACTTCCCCGCGCTCGGGACTGAGCGCGCGAGGGAGGAGCTAAGGCGCGCGATCGAGGGGAGAAAATACGACCTCCAGGACGAGGCGCTGATCGAGGTTATCGTCAGGCAGGACAGCCGCGACCTCGTCGAATCCTTTACCGAAGCCTACGGCGCTCTTTCGGGCGGGCTTGAAGACGGGGACGAGGCTGTAAAAGAAGCGATACGCGTTTATATCGCCTCCCTCGAGCATCTAATCAATTATTATCACACGAGCCTGATTGGAAAGCACTTCTCGAGCACCTGACACACACTCACATGTGTGAGATTTTATGATTTTCGCGTGCTCCCGAGAAGTGGCCGGCTAACTTGGCAGGGATCTTCAATCATTGCAAACGATATCGTTTAACCCCCATCCTGTCCTTCCCCCTGTCAGGGGGAAGGTATCTCGTCACGGATGGAGTTAATCGGTTATTCGTTTTGTAAATTCGGTTGTGTACTGATTACGCCTTCTTCTTTTTGCCCCTTTCGGACATCGGAACGTACTTGCGGTTCCTTTCGCCTAGGTAAACCTGCCTCGGACGGGCGATCCTCCTCTCGGGGTCTTCGAGGAGCTCAATCCACTGGGCGAGCCATCCGGGCGTACGCCCGATCGCGAAGAGCACGGTGAACATATCCATCGGTATACCCATGCTCTGGTAGATGAGGCCCGAGTAGAAGTCCACATTCGGATAGAGTTTCCGCTTGACGAAGTAGTCGTCCTCGAGCGCTATCTTCTCGAGCTCGAGCGCTATGTCGAGGAGCGGGTTCTTTCCCGTGACCTCGAAGACGTCGTATGCGATCTCCTTTATTATCTTGGCCCTCGGGTCGTAGGACTTGTAGACGCGGTGTCCGAACCCCATGAGCCTGAACTCGCCCGACTTCGCCTTCTTTATGTATTCGGGGATGTTCTTGACCGAGCCTATCTCCTTGAGCATCTGGAGCACGCCCTCGTTGGCCCCGCCGTGGAGCGGGCCGTAGAGCGCGGCTATGGCCGCGGCGGTCGCCGAATAGGGGTCAGGCAGCGAGCTCCCGACGTTACGCATCGCGCTCGCGCTGCAGTTCTGCTCGTGGTCGGCGTGCAGTATGAAGAGTATGTCTATCGCCCTTTCGATAGCGGGGTTCGGCTTGTACTTGAGCTCCGTCATCTTGAAGAGCATGTTGAGGAAGTTGCCGGCGTAGGAGAGGTCGTTGTCCGGGTATACGTAGGGCATCCCCATGGAATGGCGGTAAGCGAACGCCGCCATTGTCGGCATCTTCGCTATGAGCCTGTGCACCTGGATGTCGCGTATCTCCTTGTTGAATATGTCCTTTGCCTCGGGGTAGAACGTCGATAGCGCGCCTACGGTCCCGAGGAGCATGCCCATGGGGTGAGCGTCGTAGCGGAAGCCGTCCATGAACCGCTTGATGTTCTCGTGCACTATCGTGTGATGGATAATGTCGTATACCCACTGCTCGTATTCCGATTTCGACGGCAGCTCGCCGTGGAGGAGCAGGTACGACACCTCGAGGAAGTTGCTTTTCTCGGCGAGCTCGGCTATGGGGTAGCCCCTGTACTCGAGTATGCCGTTGTCGCCGTCAATGTACGTAACCTTGCTTATGCATGCCGCCGTGTTCCCGAAAGCGGGGTCATAGCTCATCATGCCGAAGTCGTCGTCCTTGACCTTTATCTGCTTGAGGTCCGCTGCCCTTATAGTGTCGTTCTCGATGGGTATCTCGTAACTCTTACCCGTCCTGTTGTCTGTGATGGATAACGTGTCTTTCGCCACGGCAATTCCTCCTTGTACGTTTTGTTTCCTGCAAGGTTTTTATTGTTGTTTCAGTGCCAGTTCAATTGTTAAGGATTATTTGTCCTAAATACGAGTGCCTGCGGACTACTAAACTTACCCTAACTCCCGAAATTATCAATATTTATAAAAAATTTCGGGAGGGTGAATTTTTGCCCTGTTAATGAGCCCTTACGGACGAGTATCGACGCTATGTCCGGACGCGCGGCGGCGGGCCCTAGGCTAGCTTTATGGGCACCGGGGTAATGCACCCGATAAAGATCAAAAGAGCAATGAATCCGAGGAGTTTCCTCCCGGTGTCGAGCTCCCCCTCGTCGTGTATCGTGGGTGGGTGCTTCGTGCCGATGAGCGTGAGCAGCACGGCCCACAGTATCCAGCCGGGCCAGCCCTCGAATTCCGGTAGACGGCTGAGGACATCGCCGACGCCTGCCCCGGCGAACCTCTGGTAAAGGAGAAACAGCGGCTCGGTCCCTATGCCGAAAATTATAAGGAGCGCTATCATGACGACGGACACTGTCTTGTGCGTCTTCTTCGAGAAAAGGGAATACACGATATGCCCCCCGTCGAGCTGTCCGGAGGGGATGAGGTTGAGCGCCGTAACGAATAACCCCACCCATCCCGCGAAAGCCACCGGATGGAGGAAGAGGTCTTTCCCTTCGGGTATCTTGCCGAAGAATATCCCCGAGAAGAAGGTGAATATGAGTGGCGAGCCGAGAACGAGCCCCTGCCCCGCCTCCCCTTCCGGGACGTCCACTATCGTCGAGAGCCTGATCCCTATGAGCAGGACCGGGACGCTCGCTATGATCCCCGCAAGCGGGCCCGCAATCCCTATATCGAACAGGGCTTTACGCGTCGAGATAGGGGACTTTATCTTTATGAACGCTCCGAACGTGCCAATCGGCGATATAAAGGGCGGCGCAGGGATGAAGTAAGGGGGCGTTATGTCGACACCGTATTTCTTTCCGTAGAAGTAATGCCCCATCTCGTGAGAGCCGAGTATGAACAGGAGCGCCCCGGAGAAGGCGAGCGCGCTCAGCACCGTCCCCCCGAACGAGAGGCCCGTCGCGAAGGTGGTGAGGACCGTGAGGATAAAGAGGATAATATGTATCTTTCCGACTTTCATCTGCAGGGTGTAAAAAATACCTCAGTAATCGGAAATTGGAAGCTGGAGTCCGGTCATCCCCGTTATTCGATCTCTATGAGCGCCGGGTCCACTGTCTCGAGGGCTTCGACCAGGTATCTCTCTATATCCGAGTTTTTCTGTATGTTCAGGATGTCACGCCTCACCGTTCCGAGCATGTATTTGTCGAGCTTCTTGCACAGGTACCTGATATAGGGGACGTGCGATGGAGAGACGCTCAGCTGCCTGTAGCCGAGGGCTATGAGGCTTAATGCGCCTGACGGAGTGCCCGCGAGCTCGCCGCAGACGGATACCTCCATGCCCGAGTGCCTGGTCTTGTAGTATATATCGTCGAGCACGCGCAGCACCGCGGGATGGAAGCCCGAGTACAGGTGCCCTACGACGTTAGAGTTCCTGTCGACCGCGAGCACGTACTGAATGAGGTCGTTCGTGCCCACGGAAATGAAATCGATCATGTCCTTGTAGTCGTCCAGCTGGTAGAGAATCGCGGGCACCTCGAGCATTATGCCCAGGGGCGGTATGTCGTTCGTGGACAGCCCCGCCTCCGCGGCCACCTGCTCTATGATCTCCCTCGCCGTCTCCACCTCCCAGAGGTTCGTTATCATCGGGAGGAGTATCCTGAAACGGTACCCCTTCTTGAGCGTAAGAAGTATCGCCCGTATCTGGTTCTTGAAGAGGTCGAGGTACTCCATCGAGAACCTTATGGCGCGGAGCCCGAGCAGCGGGTTGTCCTCCTTAGGGAACTCGAAATAGGGAAGGAGCTTGTCGGCACCTATGTCGAGCGTGCGGACGGTGACGTATCCCTCGAATTCCTTGGCGATGTCGTTGTATATCCTTACCTGCTCCTTTATCCCTGGCCACTTGGCGTACTGGCTGAACGCGAACTCCGTGCGGAACAGGCCCACGTCTTTTATGCCGTAGTGCTTGGCGAGCTGCACGTCTATCGGGAAGCCGATATTGGCCGTTATCCTGACGCCCAGGCCGTTATGGTCGGTGTTCTCCTTGCCCGCTTCTTCTATTACCTCCCTCACCTTCATTAGCTTGCTGTAGGTGTTCTGGTACTCGGCGATGAGGCTTTCGTCCGGGTTCGAGAATATAAATCCGGTCTTGCCGTCGACTATCACCTTCTCGCCCGATTTAAGCAGTGTGCATATGTTGTCTATGCCGACTACCGCCGGGATGCCGAGCGACTTCGCTATTATGACCGCGTGCGAGGTCTCGCCGCCCCTCTCTATCACGACCGCCGACACCTTGTTCTTGAACAGCATCGAGATGAAGGAAGGCCCTATGTCGTATGCGGCGAGAACCGAGCCTTCGCGGGGCTCGGCCGCGACGCTCCGCCCCTTCTTTAGCTTGACTAGATCCTGGAGCACCCTCTCGCCGATGTCCCGGAAGTCCTGGGCCTTCTCCCGGAGGTATTTATCGCTCAGCTCCTCGAACTGCTGCGCGATCGATTCTATGCCCTCTATCACCGCAAGCTCGGCTGGGATGTTCTTTTCCTTGAGCTTCTGCAATATTGTGGCCCTGAGCGTAGAGCCCTGGAGTATCATGAGGTGTGCCCTGAATATGTCTATCTCGGCCTTGGAGAGGAGCGCCTCCTTATCGAGCGTCTTTATGAGGTCGCGGAGGTCTTCCTCTACCTCCTTGAGCGCCTTCTTGAGCCTCTCTTTCTCGATCTTGGGGCTTGACGGCGTGAGCTTGTCGGCGCTTATCTGCTGATAGAGCCCCCTGAATATGAAGACGTTTCCTATCGCAACGCCGGTCGAGACCCCCTTCCCCTGGTACGTCCTCGTCTCGTGCTTGACTATCGAAGGCGTTTTCAGGCGCTCGAGCCTGTCGGCTACCTCGAGCAGCCCCGCAAGCCTGGAGGCGATTATCTGAAACAGCGTCTCCTCGGCCGGGTTGATGAGCCTCTTGTCCTTTGTCTGGCCGACCAGTACGCCGATGCACTTGTTCTGGAGGATTATGGGGACGCCTATGTAGCTCTCGTATTCCTCCTCCCCTATCTCCGGGAAATACCTGTACCTGGGGTGCTCGGAAGCAGGCATCACGGTGATCGGCCGGGAGGACTCGAACACGAGCCCCGTAAGACCTTCATCGGGGCTCAGCGTGATAGGGTGCCTCAAGGGGTCCACGTGGAGCCCCTTCGTCGAGCGGAGCCTGAGCACGTTCTTTTCCCTGTCCCAAAGGTATACCGAGACCACGTCGAAGCGGAGCGAGCCCGCTATCTTGTTCACCACTTTTTTCAGAATGGTGTTGAGGCCCGTCGATTTATTGACGAGGTCGCTGATCTCCTGGACTATCTTCAGGTGGAAGTCCGCTCTGTCTACTGTTTTCTTGGTAAGCATGAATTATTCCCGGCCCGGATTTCCGCATGCGCTGGAGACATTACGCTCCGCGGCGCAGAGTCCATTCCGTAATATTATCAATACAGGCGGCGTCCGACGCTAGCAGATCTCCTTCCGACGCCCGATTTTTCGGAATAAATACACCTGGCGGGATTTTTTGGTATATTTATCGCCTGAATTATAATACTCGTTAAAAACCCGGATGCATAATTCCCGAGTAAAAATATAATTCCTATAACGAGCGGGTCAATAAGAGGCCGGGCTGCGGCGGGAGCTCGAATACATATATCGGGACGAAGGGAAGCTGATCATGGAGAGCAGCATAGATAAAAAGAGGGTAATTAGGGCGGCGATAATCGGGTCGGGACCCGCGGGGTTCTATACTGCAGAGCACCTTCTCAAGCAGAAGGGCGCCGGGTTCGAGGTGGACATGTTCGACAGGCTGCCTACGCCCCACGGCCTAGTGAGATCGGGGGTGGCTCCCGATCACCAGAAAATAAAGTCCGTCACAAAGGTGTACGACAAGATTGCGTCCGACCCGAGGTTCAGGTTCTTCGGGCTCGTCGAATTCGGAAAACACGTAACGCTCGAGGACTTGAAGGAGCATTACCACGTGGTCGTATTCGCCACGGGGGCGCAGACGGACAGGAAGCTCGGGATACCCGGCGAAGACCTGAAGGGGAACCATACGGCGACGGAGTTCGTCGCATGGTACAACGGACACCCCGATTACAGGCGCCTTACGTTCGACCTCTCCCGGGAGACGGCCGCGATCATAGGCGTGGGGAACGTCGCTATCGACGTAGCGAGGATACTCTGCCGCACGGTCGAGGAGCTCAAGGAAACCGACATCGCCGACTACGCGCTTGAAGCCCTCGGCAAGAGCCGCATACGGGACGTGTATCTCCTCGGCCGGAGGGGCCCTCTCCAGGCCGCGTTCACGAACCCCGAGGTGAGAGAGCTCGGGAAGCTCGCGGGCGCTCACCCGGTGACGCTCCCGCACGAAGTCGAGCACGACGAATTTACGGTCGAGGCGATAGAAACGAATAAGGACCAGACGGCGATCAACAAGATAGAGATACTGAGGTCGTACTCAGACCCGAGGCACCACACGAAGGATAAAAGGCTCCATATCAGGTTCCTCGTCTCCCCGGTCGAGATCATAGGGGATGCCGAGGGCCGCGTACGCGCATTGAAGCTCGCCAAAAACGAGCTCTACAGGGCGGAGGACGGAAGCGTGCGATCCCGCCCCACGGGGGAGTACGAGGAGCTCGAGACGGGTCTCGTATTCAGGTCTATCGGTTACCAGGGCGTGCCGCTTCCGGGCGTCCCTTTCCACGAGAAATGGGGGGTGATTGAGAACGTGAAAGGACGCGTGACCGACCCGGCTACGGGAGGGCACGTAACCGGCCTCTACGCCGTGGGCTGGATAAAGAGAGGGCCTACGGGCGTCATAGGCACCAACAAGCAGGACGCGGGGGAGACTGTCGAGTGCATCATGGAGGACGTCGTGAAGAGCGCCGTGAACGAGCCCGGAGCCCCGGATGCGGGAAGCGTCCTCGAGCTTGTCGCACGCAGGCAGCCCGATTACGTGACCTACGAGGACTGGCTCAGGATAGACAGCATCGAGGTCGAGAGGGGGAAGGCTCACGGGAAGCCCAGGGTGAAGTTCACGAGCGTGGAAGAGATGCTCGAGGCGTTGAAATCAGGGAAAAAGGCACGGAAAGGCACGGATAGCACTTAATACCCGAGATAATGTAAAGCATTATATATATATTCTATCAAGCTGTAGTTAAAGACAATATTTTTCTGAGTGGGTCGACTTTCCTGATCCGGAGCTTCACTCTTTCACCCTCCGCAGGGACTTTATCCGAGCCGAGAGCCACCGGGGTTTCGAGGAGATAATCGGGCAGGTATGCGCTCGCTCTAGTGTCCGTGACGGAGCTTACGATGCCCTCGATCTCCTTCCCTTCGAGGGTCCTCAGGTGTTTGTAAAGCCAGTACCTCTCCCTCTGCCTCTCTATGGTCTTCTTGTCCCGTATCCCGACCTCGATGCGGGGATAGATGTTTTCGATCTCCTCCTCCGAATAAGCCGTCTCCCCGTAGAGGAGCTCCGACACTATCTGTCTCTGCATTATGATGTCAGGATATCTCCTTATGGGAGAAGTAACCTGCGTATATACGTCTATGCCGAGAGACATGTGGGGCTCGGGGCTGAGCCCGACCCTCGGGGCCCTCAGGAACCTCACGACGCGCACGGGGTAGAGGGGGTCCGATTCGTCGAGCGCCCTCACGTCGTCGGGCACGGGCTCCGGCTGCGAGCGGTATATGCCGGGTATCCTGTTATCCCTCAGGAACCTCCCAGCCATCCTGTTCATCAGTATCATCATCTCGGCGACGACGACGTGGGCTATGGAGTTCATCAGGTTCTTTTCGATCTTGATCCGCCCCTCGCCGTTTATCCTGATCTTGAGCTGCGGTAGTTGGACTATGAGGGCTCCCGCCGCGAGCCTTCTCCTTCTCAACTCGAGCGCCGTCTCTCTCATCCTCACGCCGAGCGGGTCGTTCAGGAAGAACCCGCTTCCCTCCGTGTAGCTCATGTTCTTCCTCACGCGTATTACCGAGTTCGTGAACCTCTGGCTTTTTATGTTGCTCTCTTCGTCGAACGTCACGAGGAGAGAGAGGGACAGGCGCTCGGTCTTCTCAATAAGACTCAGCCTTTCGCTGACGAGCCTGAGCGGGAACATGTGTATGCGTTTTTCAGGCAGGTATATAGTCTCCCCCCGCCTCCCGGCCTCTTCGTCGGCCTCGCTCCATTTGGGTACGAGCGCGGCGACGTTCGATATGTGTATGCCGACCTCGATGCCTTCAGGCGTTTCCCTTACCGAAAGGGCGTCGTCTATGTCTTCCGTGTTCTCGTCGTCGATCGAGAATATATCGAGTCCGGTGAGGTCCTCGAAGCCTTCTCCGGGGAGGCTCTCGCTTATTATCCTGTCGCTCTCTATCTCGACCCCTTCCGGGAAATCGTCCCTGATCGAGAACCTTTTTAATATCGGATCTTCGTCCTCCTGCCACGCCCCCGCCTTGATGAGGAACTCGAGAGCGCCTTCGGGGTCCTTTATGCCGATCTCCGAAAGGAACGATTTGGCTTCAGGAGACCGGCCGAATTTATCCAGATAAGTCACGTACCCGCGTAGGAGCTCCGCGTACTCCGAAACCTCGCCGAGCGCGCCTTTCGCCTGGGCGCTCCCCATAAGCACGCCCTTCGCCCAGTAAAGGGCCTTTTCCCGCTCCTCTTTCTTTTTCTCTTCGGTCTCCTTCTTTCTGATTATCTCCCCGGCTTCTTCCCGCGTCCTCGGCGAGTAGCCTCCCTCTCCCCTCCTGAAATATATATCGTCCTTGTCGACGGCCCAGAAGAGTGCGAGCCTTTCCTCTACCGAGGCCCCTTTTTCCCCGAAATAGAGCGCCGCGAGCTCGTCGAAGGTCACCTCTTCTTCTCCGCCTTCATAGCACTCCCATATCGTCACGAGGTCTATGCCCGGTTTCTTTTCGTCGAGGTCTCTTCTCAGGTCCCTCAGTTTGTGTTTCTTTTCCGAGGCTGTAAATTCGCCTTCGATCCTGAGGCCGCTTGCGAATGCGATCTTGTCGGGGTGTATGTCCACCTCCCTCCCCTCTTCCGAGAAAAGCGTGTACTCGTCCCCGAGCGCCCGGACGAATATGCCGAGCGAGGGCTCCTTCCGTTTCCTGAACAGCACGACTTCGCATTGCGACGGGAATGTTGGCCGGGTCATGGAGGTAGTATTCTAATTGAGCGTGCGGGTTTTACAAAAATTTGGGGAAAATTCAGTAACGGCAGCCGGTTTTACGGATTAAGGGCGCCGGTAGGTAGGAAATTTCAGCGGCTTTCCCTGTATTTCCCGAGCTCCCTGAGGAGCCAGTCGCCGGTCCTCTCGGGTTCCCTGCCCGGGCATACGATGAAGTAGTATTTGCCGCTGATCAAGCTCTTCGTGGCCGCGTATTCGATGAACCCTTCGGTCGACGTTATATCTTCCCGGAAGTGCTCGTATTTCTTCTTGATATGCCCGTAAGCCTGCCCGCCGTCATACATCTTGCCGTTCCTTTCGAAGCCGCAGGGGGAGGTCTTCACCAGATTTAGAAGGTATTCGACTTCGGGCTTCTCTGACGCCGGTACGTCCGCGCCCGCAGTATTCGGGAGCGTTATGAATAGACTGAACATCAATAACAGCAGCTGATTCGGTGTCTTCGCTTTTATACCGCATAACATCTGATGCATCCTCGGAAAAGCTCACTCCGGTTCTCGCGGCGCGTCGGTATTCTTTTTAGGCTCCCTGAGGTCGTATATGATGTAATCGGGGCTCTCCCCGCCCGGGACCCTCGGTATAACATACCTTACGTCTTCACAGTCGAGCGGTGCGTGCTCTCTTCCGGGAGTTATCGACTCCGCAAGGACGGGATATTCGCTGTCGAGCGTCTTCTTCAAATCTTCCTGACCTTCGAACAGCGGGACGTTGGTGACGATGAAATATTCGGGCGAGTATTCTGATATGATTTCATCCAGGAGCACTTTCATGTCGGATTGTTTCAATCTTACGGTGGGATCCCCGATTTGATGTACGGTTGGCCAGAGAACACCGTAAATTCTTCCGTAGTACATAACCCTGTCGCCGTCATGGTAGTCGAACAGGACCGTTTTCGTGCTGTGGCCTACTTTTTCCCCTATTTCTTTGTAGGATCTCACCTGGGCTTCGAAACCCGAATCGCTGAGCAGGCCGACCGAGTTCTTTATGCACAACGAGACCGCGACTATGAAAAGCAGCCAGACGCCGAGCCGCCATAAGCCTCTGTTCGATGACATTGCCCCTAATAAGTATGACGCTACGATCCCGATGGACAGGGCCACGATCGGGATCAGTATCAGGTGGTAGTAAAGGTGGTTTTGAATATGATAGGGGAAAGCCAGACAGAATAGGACGTATCCCGCCCAGAGGCCCAGAAGGAAATGCCTCGTATTTCCCGAACGCACAAGCAGGAGACCGAGAAGTGCGATAAAAACAGAATACCGTCCGATCGCGCCCGACACCATATAATACCATCCCTTCCAATAAAACGTCTTCGTTAGGAGAGCGGGGACGAAGCTGGAATCGGCCTGGCTTTTCAGATAGCCCGCGATGAATATACCGTAGCCGTAATATATGAAAGACGGCAGCAGGCTCGCCGCCAGGAATATAACGAGGTCGCGCCCGAAGAGAATGTTCCGGATATTTTTTGAAGGTATCCTCATGGCGATGAAGACGCTCAGTATAGGAAAAATGCAGGTCGGCTTGACCAATATCGCGAGCGCCGAGAAGAGACACGCGGCTGCGAGACCATAACCCGAGGGCGACCTGTAATACCTGAATATCGAGTAGACGGTCGCCATGAAAAACATGATCATCAGCGGGTCGGGCTGAAAGCTCCTGCTCCCGACCACGCCCAGAGGCAAAAACAGGAAGAACGCTGTGGAAACTATCCCCGCGTCGGGGGAAATCATTTCGGATGCGAGGCGGTAGAGGAGGAGAGCGGCTATCATCCAGAACATGATCGACATGAGGCGGGGGATTATAAGGTGCTCGCCGCCGACCGCGCGGTAAATCAGGGACGCCGTTGTTTCCGTTATCGGGGGCTCGAGAGGCTTCGGCTTCGCCGCGAGCGCTTCCTTTCTGACCTTCTCGCTTACAGACTGAGGCGACGACTCGTAGTAGAAGGCCCTCGCGAGCATGGCGGCCCTGTACTGGCGTACCGGGTAAAAGTCGAGCGGCGGGGCGCCTGCGTTATACAGGCGCACGCCCAAAGCCGCGGCGAAAATAGCAATCAACAGGAGCCACCTGTAGATCCCGCGCTCCGGAAAGAACGATGCTCCGGTTTCTTCCTGCCGATTCATGGTATCCTCAGCTGCTTCCTGATGCCCGGCCGGCGGTAGTAACTTTGCCGGGTATCAAAAAATATCACGTGATATTAACAGTAAACAATTATACGCGCAAATGGGAGGGCGGGACTTAACGCCATTAGTCGGTAATACTCCGAAGGCGTATGCGGGCGGACCGGGCTACTCCGCGCCCGGAGAGGAGGATTTACTCTTCAGGTCGTAGATTATATAGTCCTGGGTTTCGGCGACCACGGCGTACCCGGTGTCGAGCGCTTCCTTCAGCTCATCCTGCCCTTCGAGCTGGCTGAGGTCGCTGATTATAAAATACTCGGGGGACCTTTCCGTTATTAACTGCGCCAACAGCTCTTTGCCCCTATCGTGAGGCTTTCCCCTCATCCTCCAGCTTTCGAAATCATTACGCGTAGGCCAATTTTTACCTGCTAGCTTTCCGTGATACTTGAGCCTGTTGCCGTAATATCCATCGAGAATTATCGTATTGTCGCTGTGGCTTACAAGCTCGCCGATTTCCTTGTCCAGCTCGATCCGCGCCTCGAACCCCGAATCGTTCAAGAGCGGCGCCGATGTACGGAGAGAAAGGATTATCGCAGATGTAAATAATATCCAGGCCCCCAGGCGCAAGATACCTTGACACGGTGCGAGTCGTTCCAGGAGCACAGCCGCCGCTCCGCCCAGTGAGAGCGCAACGATCGGGATTAGCATAAGATGGTAATAATCGTGCGTGGATATATGCATAGTGAAAACCAGACCGAATACGACGTAGCCTATCCACAATCCCAGGAGGAATGCTCTCTCCGCGCCTGACCGTACGAGTAATATACCCGCCAGAGAGAGTATTAAAGGCCATTTCCCTATTATGATCGAGACCAGGCGGAGCCAGCCGAGCCAGTAGGAATTCTGCATATACAACCCCGGCACGAATCTCCCCTCCACTTGATCCTTGAGGAAGCCTGCAAAGAAATATGCGTATACAGAATACAGGATAATCGGCGTGACGCTTACGGCCGCAAAGATAACCATATCCCTGCCTGAAACGATCTTCCGTAAGTCCCCCGTCGAAATCCTGCTTGCGATGAACGCTCCGAATAACGGGAAAAGACTCACGGGTTTTACGAAAGCGGCGATCGCGCTGAGTACGGATGCTGCGCCGAGGTTCTTGGGCGACGGCTGCCGATAATATTTAAAGACCGAATACAAAGCGGCCAGCAAAAACATGACCATAAGAGGGTCAGGCTGAAAGCTCCTGCTGGCCCACACTCCGTACGGCAGGAAGAGGAAGAAGGATAAGGCGATTACCGCCGCGTCAGGCGATATGAGGTCCCTCGCGAGCAGGTACAGGAACACGGCGGAAGCGAGCCAGAATATAATGCTCATCAGCCGCGGGATTACCATGGACTCTCCACCGAATATACGGTAAAGAACGGAGGCCGCGTATTCGATTATGAACGGCTCGAGTAGAGGGGGCCTCGCAGCCAGCGCTGTTTTTTTCTCCGCCTCGGGCGCCGAGTCCTGTGACGAGTAGTAGAACGACCTGGCTATCAGGAACGAATGGTACTGGCGCACTTCGTGGAAATCGAGCGGAGGAGATTCGACGTTGTAAAGCCTGACCGCTAAAGCACCTGAAAACATGACCATGAGGAGGACATAGAGGTATACACCCTTATCCGGAAAAAACGACTTCGCTCCGATTCGGTCATGAGACATTGAGCCGGACCTTCCTTCTGTATTAGCAGTCGGATTAATAGTAAATATATACTATCCGGCCGAGAGAGAGGACTTGTACTCCATCGCTACCTTTATGAAGTCCCTGAATAATGGGTGGGGTTTCCGGGGGGTGGATTTGAACTCCGGGTGGAACTGGCAGCCGACGAACCAGGGGTGGCTACCGAGCTCTATCATCTCGACTAGGTTCCCGTCGGGGGAGAGACCGCTCAGCACGAGACCGTTTTCGTTCAATCTATTTCGGTACAGGTTGTTGACTTCGTACCTGTGCCTGTGCCTCTCGGATATTTCCTGGGATTTGTACGCGGCGAAGGCGAGTGTGTCTTTCCTGAGCATGCAGGGGTAAGCGCCAAGCCTCATGGTGCCGCCGAGGTCGCTCACGCCCCTTTGCTCTTCCATGAGGTCTATGACGGGGTCGGCCACGTCATCCCCGCACTCGCGCGAGTTGGCCTTTTCGATGCCGCACACGTTCCTCGCGAACTCGACGACGGCCATCTGCATGCCGAGGCAGATGCCGAAGAAGGGGACCTTCCTCTCCCTCGCGTATTTCACGGCCTGTATCTTCCCCTCGAAGCCCCGTTTGCCGAAGCCGCCCGGCACGAGCACGCCGTGCACGTCGCGGAGCAGCGAATCGACCCCTTCTGACTCGATGTCCTCGGAATCGACGTACTTTATCTCCACGTGGGAGTCGTTGGCCATGCCCCCGTGCGAGAGGGCTTCGTGCAAGCTCTTGTACGAGTCCTTGAGGCTTATGTATTTCCCGACGACGCCGATCCTGACCTCGTGCTTCGGGTTCGCGAACCTGTACGCTATGTCCTCCCACTCGGATATGTCGGGCTTCCGTGTCCACATCTTCAGGTAATCGACTATGATCTGGTCGAGCTTTTCCTGGTGGAATATGAGAGGCACTTCGTATATCGAGCCCACATCCTTGGCCGTTATCACGGCCTCTATCTTTATATTGCAGAAGAGGGCGATCTTTTCCTTTATGTCCCGCGGGAGGAACCTGTCCGTCCTGCACAGCAGTATGTCGGGCTGTATACCTATCTGGAGGAGGTCTTTCACGCTGTGCTGCGTGGGCTTCGACTTGAGCTCGCCCGCGGCAGCGAGATACGGCACGTACGTCAAGTGTATGAAGAGAGTGTTCTCCCTCCCGAGGTCGGTCCGGAGCTGCCTCACGGCTTCGAGGAACGGGAGGCTCTCGATGTCCCCAACAGTGCCGCCGACCTCGACGATCACGACGTCGTTGTCCCCCGCTACGTCCAGAATGCGGGATTTTATCTCGTCCGTTATATGGGGGATCACCTGCACGGTCTTGCCCAGGTATTTCCCTTCCCTCTCCTTGGTTATTACGGAGTAGTAGACCTTGCCGGTCGTGAAGTTATTTTTCTTGGAAAGGTTGCAGTTCGTGAATCGCTGATAGTGTCCGAGGTCGAGGTCGGTCTCGGCCCCGTCGTCGGTCACGTAGACCTCCCCGTGCTGGAAGGGGTTCATAGTCCCGGGGTCGACGTTGATATAGGGGTCGAGCTTCTGGAGAGAGACCTGGAGCCCTCTCGATTCGAGGAGCGCACCTATCGACGCGGCGGCGAGTCCTTTCCCGAGGGACGACATAACACCACCTGTCACGAATATGAATTTTGTCTTCAACTGATAATGACCTCAGAGAGCGATAATGATTTTATGGCGGGACCGTCTTGGTCTTTACTAATATATTCAATACCGATTAATCTTGCAAGACCGGGGGTTGTAAAATTTTTCCTGCGTGCGGCGGGCCGGAATAATCGGCCTTCATCCGCCTGCCGGGAGCTCATCCTTCTTTTAACAGCTTGATCAGGGCTTCCGAGGCGCGGGCCCTGTGGCTTATTTTATTTTTCAATTCGGGCGATATCTCCGCCATCGTTTTTCCGTACTCCGGCAAAAAGAACACGGGGTCGTATCCGAACCCGCCCTTCCCCCTTGGCTCGTCGATAATGATCCCCTCGCAGCTGCCCTCGGCGACGGTCTCTTTCCCGTCAGGCGTGACCAGGGCGAGGACGCAGACGAACCTCGCCTTCCTGTCTTCTGCGCCCCGGAGCTCGGTGAGCAGTTTTCTGATGTTGTCCCTGTCCGTAGCCCCTTCCCCTGCGTACCTTGCGGAATAAACTCCCGGCCTTCCGCCGAGTGCGTCCACCGCGAGTCCCGAATCGTCGGCGAGCGCGGGTAAGCCTGAATAAGCGGCGATCGCGCGGGCTTTTTTTATTGCGTTCTCACTGAACGTCATGCCGTCTTCCGCTACATCGGGCGGGGATTCGAGATCGTTCAAGGATATTATTCTCCCGAAGACGCCTTCGAGGAGCCCCGCAAACTCCCTTATCTTCCCTTTATTGGACGTGGCCAGGACTATTTCGTTTATCATTTCGGAAGATCATTCGGCGAGGATTTCCTTTTGCTTCGCTATGAGCTCGGATATGCCCTTTTCGGCAAGCTTGACGAGGGCGTTCAGGTTTCTTTTCGAGAACGGCTTCCCTTCGGCTGTCCCCTGCACCTCGACGAAGAGCCCGGAGCCGGTCATGGCCACATTCATGTCGACCTCCGCCTTCGAGTCCTCCTCGTAGCTGAGGTCGAGCGCGGACTTGCCGCCTATAATGCCCACGCTTACGGCGGCGATGAAATCGACGATGGGGTTCTCCTCTATCATGCCCGCCCTTATTAGGCTGAGCGCCGCGTCCGATAGCGCGACGAACGCCCCTGTGATCGAAGCCGTCCTCGTCCCGCCATCCGCCTGGAGCACGTCGCAGTCAATCGTTATAGACCTCTCGCCGAGCTTGTCGAGGTCTATCACCGATCTCAGCGCCCTGCCTATTATCCTCTGAATCTCGTGGGACCTCCCGCCTATCCTCCCCCTCACGCTGTCCCTCGTTATCCTCTCCTTCGTCGAGCGAGGGAGCATGGAGTACTCGGCCGTGACCCAGCCCCTGCCCGTGTCCTTGAGGAACGGCGGGACCCTGTCCTCGACGGTCGCCGTGCAGAGGACCTTCGTCTCCCCCGTTTCTATCAGGGCTGAGCCCTCGGCGTACTTCATTATCCCTCTCGTCATCTTTACGGGACGGAGCTCGTCCCACTCTCTTCCGTCAGGGCGCATGTTCGTTGACCTCACCGTTAGTTAGTCGGAAATGATAACATATCGGGGGAATTGAGTCTGGTTAGGAGAGAAAAGTTATCATTTCGAACACATTAGCCGTCGGAATGACACCTCCATCTTGACCTGCCCCCGGGTTGGTAACGATAACGGCCGCAGGTTTGTCAAATAATACTTAGGCATTGACATAAGTATTCATGCCCGGTATAGTTAGGTATATGCCTAACATTCATGCGGAGCTCGACCGCGTTTTTCATGCCTTGTCCGACCCGACCCGGCGCGCCGTATTGGCACGGCTGAGCGAGGGCCCTGCTCCCGTGAGCGAGCTTGCGCGGCCGTTCAGCATGTCGCTGCCCTCTTTCACGCAGCACCTGGGCGTGCTCGAAGAGTGCGGGCTCGTACGCTCGCAGAAAAAAGGCCGGGTACGCACCTACCGGCTGATGCCGGAGCCTCTTAAAGAGGCGGAACGCTGGATAGAGAAGCGGCGCGTGCTATGGGAGCACCGCCTCGATCAACTGGACAATTACCTCGAAACATTAAAGGAGAAAGAATAATGGCAAATGAGAAATATAATCATAACCCCAAGCTCGATCTGGTATTGGAGCGTATCGTCGACGTGCCGAGAGAGCTCGTCTGGAAAGCCTGGACGACGCCCGAGTATCTCATGAAGTGGTTTACCCCCGCCCCCTGGCAGACGGTCGAATGCGAGATAGACCTCCGTCCGGGAGGCATCTTTTACACGGTCATGCGCTCGCCCGAGGGGACCGACCACCCGAATAACGGCTGTTACCTCGAAGTCGTCGAGAACGAGAAGCTCGTCTGGACGGACGCGCTCGAGAAGGGTTATCGCCCGTCCACGACCCCTAACGACTGTATCGACAGCTTCTTCACGGCCATCATCATGCTCGAGCCCCGCGGGAGCGGGACGAAATATACGGTCATCGCGCTCCACCCCGACGAAGAAAGCCGCAAGAGGCACGAGGAGAGGGGATTCCATGACGGATGGGGCGCCGCGCTCGACCAGCTGGTCGCCTTCGTGAAGACGTTATAGGTGACTCAGGCTGCTGATGTTGAGCGCAGGCGGCCTTCTGCTGAATATTTACGAAGGAGTAAATACGAAATCAGGCAAGTTATGAGATTGGTCCCCTGTACCGTCCACTAAACGTCGAGTCAAGCCGGGTCGCGCGATGCAAAGCCGGCTGTTTTGATGACATGTCCAGACTTTCAGCGGTATTGACATCGCTTTACGTGCTCCAGTAGAGTTATTTGCAGGTGCAGTTTCAGCTAACAGGGGGGAATATGAGATATATTCTGATTTCATCGGTATATCTTTTTATTTTTTCAGTATGCGTTTCATTTATCGGCGCGAGCCTGAATACCGCGTCAGCGGGCGAAGCGCTCGACGGCAGGACTTTTTCGGTCGAGCTGATCGAGACGGGTCAAAATGAGACGGCCAAGGACGAGCTGATATTTAAGGACGGGACCTTCTTCTCCACCGAGTGCGAACAGTACGGCTTTACTCCGGCTAAGTATGAATCGAAGTCAAAAGACGGCGTGATTTTATTCAAATCCGCACTCACGAGCGGTAAAGAAGGAAAGACGGAGTGGGAAGGCGCTGTTACGGGAGACGAAATTACCGGTACGATGTTCTGGACGAAGGAAGGTCAGGAACCGATCATTTATACCTATAAGGGCGCTATAAAAAAATAGCTCGCTAATGCGCATTTCAGACCGTGAATTCGGTAACAATCAGGCCCTCGGGTCAGTGTCGTAGACCGTTAAACGCTGTTTCCTTCTTTGTCCTTATCCGCCTCGCGCGCTACTACAGGGACGAACGGCACGGGACGGGGCACTTTCGGGAGGCCGAGTATCTCCCTCGCGCGGTTGAGCGCGTCGTCTATGTTCCCGAATATGTTCTCCTCCCCTACCTCGTCCCAGAGTCCCGAGCGCTCCATCGCGAATAGAGGCTGGGCGTGGACTCCCGAGAGTATGAGGGTAGTCGAATCTTTCCTCAGCTCGTGCAGGAATTCCCTTATCATGTGAAGGCCCGTCGCATCTATCGCAGGCACGTGCCTGATACGGAGTATCACGACCGGCACGGGCTTTTCGATGAGGTCGATAGCCTCCTTGAACCTGTCCGCGGCGCCGAAGAAGAACGGGCCCTGTATCTCGAATACCTCGACGCCTGGCGGCACGTCCCGCTTGCTTATGGCGTTCGGGTCGCTCTCGTCGTCCCCGTTCCCCTGGAGCTCGCGCGTTATCATGCCGACGTTCGTTACTTCCGACATCCGCCTTATAAAGAGGAGCGCAGCCATGACTATGCCTACTTCCACGGCTACGGTCAGGTCGACGAATATAGTGAGGGCGAACGTGGTCAGGAGCACCATCACGTCGCTCTTGGGTGCCTTGAGGAGCCCTATGAAATGGCCTATCTCGCTCATGTTCCAGCTTACGACGACGAGTATGCCGGCGAGCGCGGCTAAGGGGATGAGCTTCGCGAGCGGGGCGAGGAACAGGAGCATTATAGCGAGGGATATTGCGTGTATGATTCCCGCTACGGGCGTTTTGGCGCCGCTCTTTATGTTCGTCACCGTCCTTGCGATGGCTCCGGTAGCGGGAATACCGCCGAAGACCGCCGAGCCTATGTTGGCGACGCCCTGTGCGACGAGCTCCATATTCGAGCGGTGGCGGCCGCCTATCATACCGTCAGCGACTGTGGCGGAAAGGAGCGACTCGATGGCCGCGAGCATGCCTACGGTGAAGGCGGGCGATATTAAGGCTTTTACCTTCTCTATATCGAAAGACGGGAAGCTCGGCACGGGTAGCGTCCTCGGGAGGTCGCCGAAGCGGCTCCCTATCGTCTCCACGTCGAGCCCGAGGGACGTAGCCGCCACTGTGGCCGCGGTCATGCCGATGAGCATCGCGGGGAGCCTCGGCACGAACATGCGCGTGACTACTATAACCATGATCGTCCCGATGCCGATTGCCGCAGCCTCGGGGTTTAGCACGTCGAGGTGACGGACGTATTCGATCCATTTCGGGATGAACTCGGCCGGGACGTGGTCCATTCTGAGGCCGAGGAGGTCCTTTATCTGGGTCGAGAATATGACGACGGCTATGCCGGAGGTGAACCCGGTCGTGACCGGGAACGGGATGAATTTTATGAGTCCCCCCATGCGGAATAGACCCAGCGCGATGAGGAACCCCCCCGCGAGAATCGTGCAGTAGACGAGGCCGTCGTATCCGAACTCGGCGACTATGCCTGCCACTATGACGACGAAAGCGCCCGTGGGTCCCCCTATCTGCACCCTGCTCCCGCCGAGGAGGGATATGAGGAACCCGGCGACTATGGCCGTGAAGAGGCCCCTCTCGGGCGTCACGCCGCTTGCTATGGCGAAAGCCATTGCCAGAGGGAGGGCGACTATGCCCACCGTGACGCCTGCGAAGAGGTCGTGCGTGAAAGTCGATTTGCTGTAACCGCGCAGTGTTGTGAAGAGCTTGGGCAATAACATTGAAGTAGGTGTCCTTTCCGGCGAGACCGGGTGAGAGTGTCCTGAAAACGAGTATCAGACGACGATTTCCGGACGGAGTTATCCCGTAAGGAGCGGCGTCACGGTTAATATTTCAGTTTGAGACATATAGGTTTTTTTGATGCCTGCGGACCTTGCGTCTATGATGCGGGGGTCATGGCCGATCCGCGGATTGCGGATAATTGTTCAGTGAAATCACCCCTTGTCAAGTGAACGGTGCGTATACACAGGGAGGAATCTTATGAGAAACTCCCCATAGGCAGGTGCCGAACACGTATGCGCTCTTCATCGAAGATAATGACACAGCCATGTTCCAGGTAATCCCGAATGCTGTCCGGTTTGGTGAGCAAAAGCGCGAGCTGTTTTTCCGGCCGTCGTTCGGTACCCCGGCGAAATATAATTATTGATGGCTTCCTGCTCTCCCTCAATGCCGGCAGTGTCCCGAAATCGGTATCCGCGGAGACGAGAATCCGGTCTTCGCGGAACGCCCTGTCAAATACCCCTCCATCATCTGACCGGTGCAGCTGGTAATCGCGGACATGGACGGCAAGTGTGATAAAGCGTTATCAATCAGGAATTTCAAGATATATTGGCGAACGGAAGCTCACGTTCGCGTACAACTTCAGCGGCATATTGAAGAGCCTCGTGAATATCTTCCGGCTCCAGGTCGGCCCTGAGAAGTTCCGGGAGCAGGGTTTGCAGCGAGACCCGCTACATGCTTTTATATTTAGAGCGAAGGGTGGTGGAGGCGCCGGGAATCGAACCCGGGTCCGAGAAAGAGACTCGCGAGGCCTCTACATGCTTAGTCTATCATTAGTTCTCGCAGTGAATTTACCGATAGACAGGGTTTTCACCGCCAGCTCCGAATGTTTTCTCGTCCCCAGGCGTCCAGGGCGTCGCCTGCGGACCAGCCCGCATTGTGTCGCCTCGTTCAAACCCGCGGGCGGGGTTTAAGGAGACGTCGCCGCTCAGTTAGGCAGCGAGTGCAAAGTCATTGTTGGCACTTGTGTGTGCTCCGCCAGTTTTACGAGTTAGTCGGAAGCTCGGCATGCAGCACAGGCTATCCCATTCCCCGTCGAAGCCATGTCGCCCCCATTGTCAAAGAACAAAATACTTTAGGAATGCTGTGTAACTGCCTATTATATAAACATTTATTATTTCAGTATTGTCAAACCGGATCCCGGTCGCGACATTTTAAGTTTACCTTACTTTGGGGGATTTATACAGGATCAGTAGCACTTCTTCATAGCCTTCTCCATCTCCCTGTCGGCCTCTCTCCGCTTTATGTCCTCCCTCCTGTCGTGGACCTTCTTGCCCTTGCCGAGAGCGAGATCGACCTTCGCCTTCCCCCTCTTGAAGTATATCTTGAGTGGAATGAGGGTGTATCCCCTTATCATGGTCTTGCCCATGAGCCTCTGTATCTCGCGCTTGTTAAGCAGCAGCTTCCTCTCGCGCCTCGGGTCGTGGTTGAATGCGCTCGCCTTTTCATAAGGGGCTATGTAGCTGTTTACGAGGAATACCTCCTCGTCCCTTATCATGGCGAAGCTCTCCTTTATGCTCGCCTGGTTCTCGCGGAGCGACTTCACCTCGGAGCCCCTGAGCTCGATACCGGCCTCGTAGTTCTCCTCTATGTCGTAATCCCTTTTCGCCCTGGGATGGGTACAGACCACCTTTTCCATTTTTGTAATATAATCCCTGACCCGGGGAAATCAACTTTATCGTTAATTCCTTCCCCCTTGAGGGGGGAAGGTGAAGGATGGGGGTGAACAGACCGACTTTCGTTCCTTAGAAAAAGGAGGGATAGGGAGGACTTCCCAATTCTGTCATTTCGAGGCGAAGCCGAGAAATCTGTTATTAAAAAGAAAACAATAGATTTCTCATGCATTCGAAATGACATAATTATAAAGGCGAAGGGAGACAGCAAAAACGAGATCCTGAAACAAGTTCAGTATGTCGGACAAAGAATCAAAACTCCCTCTTGCTGTCGAGCATCAGCGTCACAGGTCCCCAATTGACGAGATGCACTTCCATCATCGCGCGGAACCTGCCGGTTTCCACCTTCGCCCCGCGCTCCCTCAGCTTATCGACGAACAGCTCGTAGAGCCTCTCCGCAACCTCGGGAGCGGCGGCCTTGTCGAAAGAAGGCCGTCTTCCCTTCCGGCAATCGCCGTATAGTGTGAATTGGGATACGACCAGCACGGAGCCGCCTGTGTCCGTCACGGAAAGGTTCATCTTTCCTTCCGAGTCCTCGAATATCCGGAGCCCGAGGATTTTCTCGGCAAGGTACTCGGCGTCCTCCTCAGTATCGTCCTTCCCCGCGCCCAGGAGCACGAGCACACCCTCTCCTATCCGGCCCACGGTTTCGCCTTCGACCTCCACCCTCGCCTCTTTTACACGCTGAACTATGGCTCGCATAATGCAATTCCCGAATCCGCGGAAATTCACAGTGTTGTCTTAACTTCCCGAAAATAATACCAGCTAGGAAAATGATTAAAATATAAGGAATATGTATTATACTTGGTATAGATAGGGTTCAATAAAGGGGTGGGTTACGATGCGTATATTTAATGTAATTCCGGTATTGATGATCGTTCTGGGTCTTGCGATTCCGCTGGCGAATTCAATCGAATTCCCTCCGGAGCCGCCGAAGAAGCTCGTTATCCACACGGTAAAGAGCGGGGAGGAGCTTCACCTGCTGGCCGGATACTATTTCCTCGACTGCAGGCAGTGGCCTCGGATATACCAGGCGAACTTGGGAACAATTTCGAACCCGAACAAGATTTATCCCGGTCAGGAGCTTTACGTCTACGTGGAAGAGGACTGGACGCCGCCGTTCGACCTCGACGCCTACGTCGAGAAATGGCGTCCTTACTTACTCAGCGGCACAGTGCCTTAAATCAGGTCCCTCAGGTATTCCCCGATGTAGGATGACGAAATCTTGTCGAGGGCGGATTTTTCTATCTGCCTTATCCTCTCGCGAGTTACACCGAATATGTCCCCTATTTCGTTTAGCGTGTAGGTGGTCTCGATCCCTATGCCGAAGCGCATCCTGATTATCTCCTGCTCCTTCGGCGTGAGCATGGACAGTATGTCCTCTATCCTGTTCTGGACGGTGCGCTTGAGTATGGCGGAGTCGGGAGGCGGAATCTTCTCGTCCTCGACGAATTCGATGTGAGTCCTCTGGTCCTCGTTCGATATGGGGGTGTCGAGCGACTGCACGTTGTTCATGACGTCTGAAGCTGTCTGTATTATCCTCTTCACTACCGCTGGCGATATCTCGAGCTCCTTCGCTATCTCCTCGCACGTGGGCTCCCGGCCGAGCTCCCTCGAGAGCATTGTCGTGACCGCCCTTACCTTGCCGGCCCATTCGTAGAGATAGACCGGTATCCTTATCGTCTTCGTCTTCTCGAAGGGCGCCCTGAATACCGCCTGCTGTATCCACCACGAAGCGTATGTCGAGAACTTGTATCCTAGCGTGTAGTCGAATTTCTCGACCGCTCTCATGAGTCCGAGGTTCCCTTCCTGTATGAGGTCTGCAAGCGGGAGCCCCCTGCCCATGTAGTTCTTCGCTATGCTGATGACGAGCTTCAGGTTCGACTTGATGAACCTGTTCTTGAGCTCGGACGACCTCCTCACGTACGCATTGGATAAGGTGTTCATCCTCTCCATATAGTTGATGAGGTCCTTGCCGGTCGAAGCCGGGTATTTTTTTATGGAGCTTTTTTTCTTTGAAGTGTCTTTCGAGATCTCGGAGAGTACCGCCCTTATTGCCTCGGCCTTGTTCTCGCATTTCTTGATATTGGCCGCTATCCTGAGCTCTTCCTGGGGTGAAAGGAGAGACGTCTCGTATTCGAGGTCCTTGAAGTATACGTGGAGGAGCCTGAGGTGCTCTTCCAGTTTAGATTTCCGGTTCTTCTTCCGGCCGCCGGCCCCTTCCAGCGTGGTGAATTCGGGGTCGAATTCCGCGCCTTCCTCGGCGAAACCATCGTCCCCGCCGTATGCATATAATGTATAATTTTCGTCAGGCGCGCCGGATTCGATTTCAGCGAGCCTCGGAGTCAGCTTTTCGAGGTCTTTCTGCTTTTTCATATTCCCCTTTAACCTATCCCTGAGACGCACGGGATTCCTTTATAGAGTCAAAACTATACGCTCCTTCAATACCCGCAGCAGGTATGAGGGCACCCGGCATAACCGGGGCTTATTCGATCTAACGGCTGTAGTCGAACAATATATAAAGCGGTTTATTTTGGTTTTTTCGGGAGGACCGGGATAATTGGCCCTCCCCTCAAATTTTCTTAATCTTATAACCCGATCAGACCTTAATGGTATCGAGCGCTTCGTCGAACATGGTAAAAGCCTTGATCACGTTCTTCTTCGCGAAATCGTGGCTCTCCGCAGCCACGTTGCCCGAAATACCCTTAAAAGAGTCTACCAAGTTTTTCTGAAACTCAAACACCTTTTCGATGCCGTCCTCAAAAGCACTGGTATCGATCTTTGTGAACGGGTAGTCCTGTTTCGGGAGCGTCCCGTAGAATTCCTTCATGGTGCTGAAATATTCCTTTTCAGCCTCGATCACGTAGTCGAGCTGCTTGTTCAGCACCTTCTTGTTCTCCTCGGCTACGGAAAGGGAGAAATCGAGCGTATTAAGGTATGTTTCCTTAACGAGCTTCGACAGCTCCTTTACAGGCTCGGTGAAATCCTTAACGTCGTAAGCATGTTTAGCGGTTGCCATCTTAATGACCTCCTGTTCTGATCTATAACTAATATAAAGACTGGGAATTCAATTGTCAAGGGAAAATGTACGCATATGCGAAGATTCATAAAATTATAACTACCTGTAAACACAGGCTATATAAAATTGTCAGAAAATATTATTATGCATGAGCTTATATTTTTGCGCCTGCGTGGGCGGGGTTTATAAGGGTTCAAAACAGAGGTTGCTGTTGTGAATAATGCGGAAATGAGTTCAGAGAGTAGAATTATCTAAGCCTTCAAAGATATGCAATTACTTGAAGATTGCTTTCTAACTAGCTGAAACAATGGCTAGATTATTTTTAAGACCCTTTTCTCATGAAGTCCTGGAACATGGAAGCGGTGTTCTTCACCTGCTCCATCCAGCTCTCCTGTATTTTCTGCATGTTCCTCATGTACTCGGAGAACTTGTCGTCCCCCATCCCGAGTCCGGACATGGAGCTTCCGCTGCCGTACTTCATAGGGCTCTCGGACATTATCCGGAGCATCCGCTTCGTGGTCTCCATGATGTTTTCCATGAGCTGCTTCTGGAGCTCGAGTGATTCCATGAAGAGCTTCTGCTGGTACTCGATGACGGGCTTCGTCATCTCCTGGGCCTTTTTCTGGCCCTCGAGTATCGGCTTGGTGATCTTCTCGATCTCTTTCTTCTGGGTCTCGAGGATCTTGATGAATTCCGCAAAGATGTTTTCAGAGCTTTCCTTCTTAGTCGCCATTTCGGTGCTCCTTAACACGTGATACTACTATTATAAATCCGGTGTGAGATTGTCAAGCTTTGTGGCGAGGGGTCGCGGTTATGAAGAAGTGTCGATTTTGGATTGAATCAGCGAACCGCCTCACGAACGGAACCATAACAGGCGCACTCGGAGAGACGGAATGGTTTATCGCGGCCTGCTTAAGCCGACGCCCTTCGTCTGCGGTAAATGAATATCCCCGCTGCTCCGACGATACCCAGTGCGATAACAATGGTTATAAAGCTCCACTCGTTGAGCGTCGGGATCGGCGCCGGGGTTACTTCACACAACCCTGTTTCTTCGTTACAGTCACCCGGCCTTACATTATCTATGCGGCATGCCGGGGTTCCTTCACCCAAATCAAAACATTGATCAGGCTCGAATTGGCAGCAATCGCCGAGGGTCGGGAGTCCGGAAAAGCTCTCTTCGGATAATGACAGAAACAGAAATCCGGCAAACAGGAATGAAAACAGGAAAAAGAGGAGCCGGTTCCCGATTAACATGGTTAGCCCCCTTTAACGGTTTACTCCATTATATCTAAACAGAGTGGGGATAACAATAAATATTTACCAGTATGTCTAAATAATAAGCTTACTATGGGGCTCACCGTGATCTGTTTCTGGTTACACTGAAAGAAGCAGCCGGAGTGGGTGCAGTTCTGAACGCCTTCAAGCGTGCTTGGTTAAACAAGGAGATTTAAGTATAGGCAACGTCTTGCCGTTAAACTCAGGGAGCGGCCGGATAGTGTTTCATAAGCGGATAAATGAAATTATCCGCATTTTGAATCCCTGACACCCCATACCTGTCAAGCGGTGCGCTTATGGGACCGCTCCCCTTAATACGATTCCGTCAATTAACGACCGGGGGTTATTAGCCCTCCAGTATGAACGTAATCCTGATGTGCGCCCTGTATTCGGTGATCTTCCCGCCCTTGCCTATGGCGGCGTTCATCTTGGTTACCTCTACGCCGGTGAGCCCGCGGAGCGTCTTGTTCGCCCTGTCGAGTGCGTTCTTTACCGCGTCGTCCCACGATTTCGGCGACGATCCAATAATCTCGGTGATCCTTGCAACAGCCATGGCTAATACCTCCTTAGTGTGATTTATTACCTCAAGCTCCCCGGTCCCATTACTACTATAATAAAAATGGGAAAAAAAAGTCAAGGTAAATTTATCCCCTTCCATCGGCTTTATTACACAAATTTTATAATCATGCTATAATCAATCTCACAAAAAAAGACACCCGTTTTAGAGGGCATAATTTTATAATGTCAGGAGGGCCCTATGCCTATAGATTTCGAGTTTACTGAAGAGCAGCAGATGTTCAGGGATACGATACGGGACTTCGGTGAGAACGAGATAGCGCCGCTCGTGGAAGCCGCGGAGAAGCATGAGAAATTCCCCAAGCAGATATTCCCCAAGCTCGGGGAGATGGGTTTCCTCGGCATCTCTTTCCCCGAGGAATACGGCGGCGTGGGTTTGGACAAGGTGACGGAATGCATATTCGCCGAGGAGATGGGGCGCATTAACGCGGGCATAGCCATGTGCATTAACGCGCATACGAGCCTCTCCTGCGTGCCCGTCTATAAATTCGGCACGAAAGAGCAGAAGGAGAAGTATCTTATACCCGGGATCGAGGGAAAGGTCATTGGCGCGCTCGGGCTGACCGAGCCCGACGCAGGCTCGGACGCGAGGAGCATACGAGCGACGGCGACGAAAAAGGGCGGGAAATACCATCTCAACGGTACCAAGACCTGGATCACGAACGGCACTATGGCCGATTTCGTCATCGTCGCCGCCTATACGGACAAGACCAAAAAGGGCACGGGTATTAGCCTGTTCATAGTTGACGCTGACGCCCCCGGCTTCACGGAGAAGAACAAGATACACAAACTCGGTCACAGGTCGGCCGACACGGCCGAGCTCGTGTTCGAGAACTGCGAGATACCGGAAGAGAACCTCCTCGTCGGCGAGGGCGGGTTCAACGGCGCTATGGATACGCTCCTAGGCGCGCGCATCACGCACGCGGCCAAGTCCGTGGGCATAGCGCAGGCGGCTTTCGAGTTCGCGCTTCAATATTCGAAAGAAAGGGAGGCGTTCGGTAAGCACATATCGAAGTTCCAGGCGATAAGCTTCAAGCTCGCCGATATGGCGGTGAAGATAGAGTCCGCGCGGCTTTTAGTCTTCAAGGCGGCATGGCTTTACAGCAACGACAAGAAGGCTCTAAAGGAAGCTTCGATGGCTAAATTGTATGCCGCCGAGGTGGTGCAGTGGGTAGCGACCGAGGCCGTGCAGGTGCTGGGCGGATACGGGTACGGTGTCGAGTTCCCGGTAGAGAGATATTACAGGGACGCCAAGCTCGCCTCCATTACGGAAGGCACGTCCGAGATTCAGCACATCGTCATAGCGAGGGAGCTCGGGATCTAAGGCTCTTTAGAACGTAAATCAAATTACAAATAAAAAGCGGGGACGCATCGTGAGACGCTCCCCGCTTTTTTGTGTTCTTGATCGTAACCCTGTTCAATATCCTGATACTGGCAATGACCTTATTTCCAGGGGGCCGTCATCTCGCCCTTGTTCGGGTCCTGGAACTTGAGCCACTTCGACGAATCGTAGTGAGCCGCCGCGTAGCATAGTATAGCCGTCGTGGCTATGAGCTGCTCGGGCGTGGATTTCGTCAATTCGGCCCGTTTCTTTATGATGTTCAATATCGGATCTGGTATGTTAACCGTAACTTCAGCCATTTTTAGAACCTCCTTATATTCTTAGTCTGTATCGCCGATGCCTCTTTCTTTCCTGTACTGGTCGAGTACCTCTCTCTTCACAGTCGGAACGACCTTGAAGTCGCCTTCCTTCGCGCCCACAATAGTCGCTTCCAGTTCAGCCTGGGATAGAGGCTCCACCTTCTTGTCGACCGCGTTGACTGGGTCACCGAGCTGCGAGGGCGTGAGCTTCCAATCGGTGAGGGCGTCTTTTCCGAGCCCGAACCTTATCGTTAGCTTGTTTATCTCCTCGAGCCTTCCCGGCGTCGGTCCGGGCGTCTGGATCATCTTCAGCTCTTCGAGCAGCTTCACTGTCTTGGGATCTCTCTCGAACGGCTCTCCGACCTTGCCCTTGAAGAACATCGTCTCGAACGGGGGGCGACCCCTCGTTCCGCCGCCGTCGAGGTTCTCGGACGGATACCCTACGGTCATCAGCCAGCAGAATACGTACGACGGCGGGAGGTTGAATTTGTCCTTGACGTTCCTCCTCGCTCCGCCGCTCGCGCCGTTAAGGCAGCAGCCGAGCCCGAGGGCCGTGGCAGTGAGGATAGCGTTCTGTATCGCGTTTCCGAGGTCTATGCATGCGAGCCTGTGAAGGACGAAGTCAGGGAGAAGGGCAGGCAGCGGGAAAAGCCTGTTAACGCGGTCATACTCCCATCCGTGAGCCTTGTCGAGGGCTCCCGTCCTCATCAGGTCGTGGAGCTGCTGACCCTGCGTGTCGTACGCCGCGAGGTCATAGCACCAGAAGATAAGTATCGGAGCCATCTGCGTCGTTATCTGGCTCCAATCCGAGATGAATTCCCAGATTTCCGGGTCTTCGTCTCTGTAAACTACTATGCCCCTCTGCCCGTTGAAGTTACCGGCTGACGGGGCGAGCCTTGATGCTTCAAGCATAGCCTGTACCTTCCATCTCTCGACAGGCTTGTTTGGTTCATACCATCTTATCGATCTCCTCAAGCCTATCGCTTCGAAAGTATTAAGCGGTTGGACCTGACTGGCCTGAGGGAGAGCGTCGGAAATCAATGTACTCATTTCGGCCTCCTTATATAAATTGTGTTTTCTTACCAGACAATCAACCATATTATTATTTCCGAAAAAAAAAGTCAAGTTATTCGTGCAATAAGGGACTATTAGTACTAATTTTCGGCCGGAAACCCGATGCCGCGCCCGGCCGCTGCCGCAGTCTGCCGGGGGGTGCTGCCCGCGCCCTACCCTTATATCGTCCAATAGTCTAGAATTATTTGATAATTCAGGGTTGAATTCGGAGCTTTGATTACTATATTTAGATAACGATAACTTAACGGAGAAAGTGAGATAATGAAATTCGAGAAACTGACTATAAAAGCGCAGGAAGCGTTGGCCGAGGCGCAGTCCCTCGCACAGGAGGGGAGCAACCAGGTTGTGGACATACCCCACGTCCTGACGGCGCTTCTTGCAGAAGGCGGTATACCGACACAGATCCTCGGAAAGTTAGGCGTGAACACGGGCATAGTCCGCGAGATCGCGCAGAGAGAGATCGCGAAGCTCCCCAGGGTCCAGGGGGAGTCCGAGCAGGTCTATCTCAGCCGCGAGCTGAGCAAGGCGTTCAAAACGGCAGAGAAGGAGGCCAAATCCCTCGGAGACGAGTACATAAGCACGGAGCACCTTCTGCTCGGAATCGCCGAGGACGCAACCGGGGAGCTCAAGAACGAGTTCAGGAGGCTCGGCATTACAAGGGACAGCATACTCCGCGTGCTCAAGGACATAAGGGGCGGCCAGACGGTTACGAGCCAGTCCCCGGAAGACACGCTCCAGTCCCTCAAGCAATACGGCAAGGACTTCACGGAGCTCGCCCGCGAGGGCAAGATCGACCCGGTAATCGGTCGCGACGACGAGATAAGGCGCGTCATACAGGTGCTCTCCCGGAGGACGAAGAACAACCCCGTCCTCATAGGCGAGCCGGGCGTGGGAAAGACCGCCATTGTCGAGGGCCTCGCACAGAGGATAGTTAACGGGGACGTGCCGGAAGGGCTCAAAAACAAGAAGCTCA
Organism: Thermodesulfobacteriota bacterium; assembly: GCA_040754335.1. Lineage (NCBI taxonomy): Bacteria > Pseudomonadati > Thermodesulfobacteriota > Thermodesulfobacteriota bacterium. The sequence goes on from JBFMCV010000001.1 coordinate 572,438, forward strand.
TCGCCCTCGATATCGGGTCTCTTCTCGCAGGGGCAAAGTTCAGGGGGCAGTTCGAGGAGAGGTTAAAGGCAGTGCTCAAGGAAGTCACCGAATCGAAAGGCGACGTAATACTTTTCATAGACGAGATACATACTGTCGTAGGCGCGGGAGCGGCCGAAGGCGCGGTCGACGCGTCCAACATGCTTAAGCCCGCCCTTGCGAGGGGAGAGCTCCACTGCATAGGCGCGACCACGCTCGACGAATACAGGAAGTACATTGAAAAGGACGCCGCGCTCGAAAGGCGGTTCCAGCAGGTCTTCGTCGACGAGCCTTCGGTAGAAGAGACAATATCTATACTGAGGGGGCTCAAGGAGAAATACGAGGTCCATCACGGCGTGAAGATAAAGGACGAGGCCATTATCGCGGCCGCCGTGCTTTCGAACCGCTACATCACGGCGAGGTTCCTCCCGGATAAGGCCGTAGACCTCATAGACGAGGCGGCGGCCAGGCTCAAGATGGAGATAGACTCCATGCCTACCGAGATCGACGAGATCGAGCGCCGCATTATGCAGCTCGAAATAGAAAGGGAGGCGCTCAAGAAAGAGAAGGACGAGGCGTCCAAGAGCAAGCTACAAGTGATCGAGAAGAATATCGCTAATCTGAAAGAAGAGTCGAACACGCTCAAGGCCCAGTGGAAGAGGGAGAAGGAGCACATTACCGAGATACGGAAGATAAAGGAAGAGATAGACCAGTTGAAATCCGACGCCGAGATCGCCCAGAGGAAGGGCGACCTGTCGAAGGCCTCCGAGCTCCTCTACGGCAGACTTCCCGAGCTAAACAAGAAACTCGACGAGCTGAGCAAGGAGCTGGCTGCCGTTCAGAAAGGGAAGCAGATGCTCAAGGAAGAGGTCGACGCCGAGGACATTGCGGCCATAGTCTCCAAGTGGACGGGCGTACCCGTATCGAGACTATTGGAAGGTGAAGTAGAAAAGCTCATACACATGGAGGACAACCTTCACGTAAGGGTCATAGGCCAGGATAACGCCATCACGGCCGTATCGAACGCGCTCAGGCGCTCGCGGGCCGGACTGTCCGACCCCAACAGGCCCATAGGCTCCTTCATGTTCCTGGGGCCGACCGGCGTAGGTAAAACGGAGCTCGCTCGTGCGTTAGCGGAGTTCATGTTCGACGACGAGCACGCGATGATACGCATCGACATGAGCGAGTACATGGAGAAGCACACCGTTTCGAGGCTCATTGGCGCGCCCCCGGGATACGTCGGATACGAGGAAGGCGGGCAGCTTTCCGAGGCCGTGCGTAGACGCCCCTACTCCGTCGTGCTCTTCGACGAGATTGAGAAGGCGCACACGGACGTATTCAACGTCCTGCTCCAGATACTTGACGACGGCAGACTGACCGACGGGCAGGGACGTACGGTAGATTTCAAGAACACGATAATCATAATGACGTCCAACCTCGGGAGCGAGTACATTCACGAGTACATAAACCGCCCCGAGACGATGGAAGAGCGCGTCATGGAGGTCGTGAGAGGACACTTCAGGCCCGAGTTTCTTAACAGGGTTGATGAGATAATCATATTCAGGGCGCTCGGCATGGAGCAGATAAAGAAGATAGTCGATATTCAGATAGAGCACCTGAGAAAGAGGCTCGCCGAGAAGAAAATAGACCTCGACCTGACCGACGAGGCAAAGGACCTCGCCGCAGAGAAGGGGTACGATCCCGTTTACGGCGCTCGGCCCCTAAAGAGAACGATACAGAAGCTCATACAGGACCCGCTCGCGAACGAGATTCTCAAGGGCGAGTTCAAGGAGGGGGATCACGTCGTCGTCGACGTCGGCAAGAACAACGACCTCATTCTGACGAAAGAGGTCAAGGCCCCGAAGAAGGAAAAGGAAGAGAAGAAGGCCAAGGCCGCGAGTTAATCGAAAACGAACCGGGCACTCCCTCAGGATGGGGGAGTTTAACAGATAACGTATCGCGGCTGGAAGCCGCTCCTACATTTGTGGTGGATTTTTATTTCTTGTAGGAGCACCATCTTGGTGCGATTCGTTTCAAATCCACCCTGCCCCTCCTTTGGATCCTGAAACAAGTTCAGGACAGGTGGAGGGAATTAACTGCAAAAGATGAGATTGCTTCGCTACGCTCGCAATGACAGGAAAGAACTACATCCAATGAGAACTAAAACCGTTCGTACTGAGGCGCAGAATCTGCGCTCATATAAGATTCCCCGGTCACACTTCGGCTTTCGTTAAATATATGGAGCCGAGATAATACTGAGTTGCGAGCCCGTCCTGAGCGAAGTCGAAGGGTCGAAGTATGGACGGTTTTTCACCCTTACCATCAAAGGAGGGAGAAAAAAATAAAAAATCACGAAATCGACTCCACAATCTCATCCACAACCGCTTCGGGGTTGTCGGCTTCGGTTAAGGTGGCTTGCTTAGTATTTTCCCCCTTAGAAAAAGGGGGATTCAGGGGGATTTGGTTTTAAGAGAAAAGGAAGAAAAGAAAATCCTCCCTCACCCTCCTTTTCCAAAGGAGGGAATTGAAAACGAAAAGCATAAAGATAGATTTCTCCCGTTTTATGTTCTACTACCCGGATGCTGTTTGAGAAGCAAATGAGTAATCAGCCTAGGGCGTCCTGCTTCTCGCTTGCTCGAAGCAGTGGTTGAAATGACAGGAGAGTTGTTAGGTTAGGAAATAGATTTCACAATCTCATCCACAACCGCTTCGGGGTTGTCGGCTTCGGTGATCGCCCGGCCGATGACGAGGTAGTCAGCTCCTTTCGCCACTGCATCCGCCGGAGTCACAACACGCTTCTGATCGTGAGCCTCTCCGCCGGGGCGTATTCCGGGGACGACCAGCGTGAACCTGTCCCCGAACTCCTTCCTCAGCATTGCCACTTCCATGCCTGAGCAAACTAGCCCGTCCACTCCCGCCTTGTCGGCGAGTGAAGCGAGGCTCAGAACCGCATCCTTTGTCGATGAATTAATGCCGATCCGCTTAAGGCTTGCCTCGTCGTGGCTCGTAAGAACCGTGACCGCGAGTACAAGCGGCTTATGTCTCTTGTGTTGCGAGGCTTCGTCGACGACGGCTTCAGAGACGGCCTTCATCATCTCCACGCCCCCGAGCGCGTGTACCGTGAACATGCTCACACCATAGCGCACCGCCTGTCTCCCCGAATGCTCCACGGTCGAAGGTATGTCGTGGAACTTGAGGTCGAGGAACACGTCAGCTCCCATGTCGCGGAACTCTTTAATCCCTATCGGCCCCGCGTCTAAGAACAGTATCGGCCCCACCTTGAACGTCTTGATCTTGTGTTTGAGATTCTCGACCCAGAATTTGGCTATCCTGAGCTCTGGGAAATCGAGAGCGAGTATTATACGCTCTTTGGGTTTCAGGTCTGGTCTCGCCATCTGGTTTGAATTATATATCTATGACAGGAGCGACTCCACTTCTTTTACGACCTCATCGAGCTTCACGTTGCGTGAAACGCCGCCCTTCCGGAGCTTCAGTTCCGCCTCCCCTTCCTTTATAGTCCTCGGCCCCACTGCTATGTGTATGGGTATCCCTATCAGCTCAGCATCCTTCAATTTGAACCCCGGGCCTACGTCCCTGTCGTCTATTATGACTTCATAACCTTTATCGAGAAGCTCCCCGTATATCTTCTCGGCCGCGTTCATGATCTCCACGTCCTTCACCTTTAACGGAAGCACCGTGACCTCGAACGGCGCGAGAGCCCTCGGGAATATCATGCCGTTCTCGTCGTGGTTCTGCTCTATCGCCGCGGCTACCGTCCTTCCTATCCCTATCCCGTAGCACCCCATTATGTAGGGCTTCTCCTTCCCGTCGGAGTCTATAAAAGTGGCGTTCATCGCTTCCGAATATTTTGTGCCCAGCATGAACACGTGCCCGACCTCTATCCCCCTCGTCGCCGTGAGCGAGCCGGTCTTGCATCTCGGGCACTTGTCCCCTTCGGACGCGACACGGATATCGCCCGTCTCCTTTATCTGGAAGTCCCTTCCGGGGAGCACGTTTATTATGTGATAGTCCTCCTTGTTGGCCCCCGTTACGGAGCTGCCCATACCCAATACGGACCTGTCGGCGATGGTCCTTATGCTGAGTCCTACAGGGCCGCTGAACCCCATCCTGCCGCCCGTGACTTCTTCTATCGTTGCCGCCGTCGCGAGCTCTACGACCTCCGCGCCGAGCGCTTTCTTGAGCTTCGTCAGGCTGAGCTCGTGGTCCCCCCTCACGAGGGCAGCGACGGGCTGGCCGTCGGCCGTGACTATCATAGTCTTTATAAGGTTCGAAGGCATGACATTCAGGAACTCGGCCACCTCCTCGACGGTCTTGAGGCCGGGAGTATGTACCTCCACGACAACCTTGTCTTCCTTCGACCCCTTGACCCCTTTCTCGTGCCAGTCTATTTCCGCTAATTCGAGGTTGGCCGCGTATCCGCAGTTCCCGCAGCTCATCACGACGTCCTCGCCCGTGGGCGCAAGCACCATGAACTCGTGGGAGAAGCTCCCGCCTATGTTCCCCGTATCCGCAAGCACGGCCCTGAACTCGAGCCCGCACCTCTCGAATATTCGCACGTACGCGTCGTACATGAGCTGATAGGATTTCTCCGCTCCGGCAACGTCCGCATCGAAGCTGTAGGCGTCCTTCATTATGAACTCGCGGGCGCGCATCACGCCGAACCGGGGGCGTATCTCGTCCCTGAACTTCGTCTGTATCTGGTAGAGGTTTATCGGGAGCTGCTTGTAGGAGCGTACGTCGCGCCTCACTATGTCCGTTATGACCTCTTCGTGAGTAGGGCCTATGCAGAATTCCCTGTCTGCGCGGTCCTTGAACCTTAGAAGCTCCTTCCCGTAGTAATCCCACCTGCCGCTCTCCCTCCAGAGCTCGGACGGCACGACGGCGGGCATGAGGAGCTCTATCGCCCCTGCCCTGTTCATCTCCTCCCGGACTATGTTCTCGACCTTGCTAATGGACCTCAGCCCGAGCGGGAGGTAGTTGTAGATACCCGCCGCGACTTTTCTTATCATCCCCGCCCTTATCATGAGCTTCTGGCTCACGACCTCGGCGTCGGCAGGGTCTTCCTTGAGCGTCGGGATAAAGTATTGGGAATATCTCATGTCAGCCGTATAAATTACCGATTCGGCGGCTAAATGCAACTCATTATGCGTGCTTGTTGTCTTGATTCCCTCCCCCTTGAAGGGACGGTTCTGAGCGTGCGCAAGAACCGGTCGGAGCTACAACGAAGCTGATGAAGTCAATCGACTTCGGCCTCAGTGTCACTCAAACCAAAACGGGTTTGGGTGGGGGTGTTAATTTTTAATACTCCGCATCGGCAGCCCGAGAAAGTGACATTACCGGATTCATGGGTCTATATTGGGACAGATAAGATATTGGACCGTTTCCTAATCCATCTTCTCGACCCACTGGGACCGCCAGTCGGGGGCCGGGAATGGCTCGCTCCAGTATGCGGTCTCCTTCGCTATCTTCCCGTCCCTGAACTCGAATATGAATACGGCCTTGTACACGGGGCCTCCGTAATCTAAAGACGCCTCGGCGACGACGAGTTCGCCTGCGCTCACCATCCGCCGGGGCGTTATGGTCGGGAGCGCCGGGAACGCCCCGTATATCGCCCGCCTGTTGGCCGCCCCCACTATCCTCTCACCCGACTGCGGCCAGTCCATGACTGCGTCCTCGTGGAAAAGCTCGTCCATCACCTCCACCTTCCTCTCGTTTATGCACTTGATCAAGCGCTCGATAACCTTCTCGTTTCCACTCGCCATGACGCCCGCCTCCTGTCCATGTCATTTGCAAATATGATGCAGCCGCATAAATCATCCTCTGCCTTCTTACTATAGTAGATTCGGGTTGGAAATGAAATGGGGTATTAGATTTAAACGATGAGTCAGCGCCGATTGACACCTAATCTCTATTTATGTAATTTAGCCTGCTTATAAAATTCACTATGAAGAAGCCATATTGAAATACGTCTCCAGCCTTAACAGCCTCGTAACCGACTACTTCACGTTCTGGATAATCCTGTTTTCGGTAATCACATTCCTCTATCCGGCCCCATTCTCCGGGCTCACGGGACTTATCGTGCCCGTCCTCGGGATAATAATGTTCGGCATGGGCATGACGCTTACCGGGGAGGACTTCAGGAGGATCGCCGGGAGGCCCGGGGACGTAGCGATAGGCGCGGCCGCCCAGTACGGTATAATGCCGGTGACCGGGTTTATTCTCGCCAAGGTGTTTCAGCTCGACCCCATTCTCGCGACGGGCGTCGTGCTCGTGGGCTCCTGCCCCGGCGGCACGGCGTCTAACGTCATCACGTATCTCGCAAGGGGAGACGTCGCGCTCTCCGTCACCATGACGTCAGTTACGACCCTCATGGCTCCTCTCATGGTGCCCTTCTTCATGTACGTATTCGCCGGGCAGTGGATTCACGTCCCCGCGCTCGACCTGTTCATATCTACATTAGAAATAATAATCCTCCCCGTCGTGCTGGGCGCGGGTCTGAGGCTCCTCCTCGGAAAAAGGATTGAATACGTCCTGCCCGTGCTTCCGGGCGTTTCGTCGCTGTCCATAATATTCATAGTGGGCGTGATAGTCGCGGCCAATGCGAATTCTATCGCCAGGGTCGGGCCGGCGGTCGCCGTGATTGTGATGCTGCACAACGTTATCGGGCTTGCGCTCGGATACTCTGCAGCGAGGCTCTCCGGAATGGACGTCAGGAAAGCGAGGGCGGTGTCCATAGAGGTAGGCATGCAGAATTCAGGGCTTGCCGTCGCGTTAGCTAACCTCCATTTCAGCCCGCTCGCGGCGCTGCCTGCCGCCATATTCAGCGTATGGCACAATATTTCAGGCTCGGCCATTGCATGGTGGTGGAGGAGGCATACGAAATGACGAGCCGGAGAACGCGCGGATGAGCGGAAATAACGGTGTCAGGAACGGGAGGGAGAAATTCCCTCTTTCCGGGTACCTGTTCCTGGTCGGGACAGCCCTCTTCACGGCGCTCTCCTACGCTTTCGGAAGGGCGGCAGACAGGTCTATAGACGCGACTACCACGATGTTCATCTGGTTTTTCGGCGCGTTCCTGTGCTCTATCGCGGTCGTGGCCGCCGTCCCTTCGCAAAGGGCCGATTTCAGGAGCCTCGGGAAGTACAGGAACATCTTCATACTGAGCTCCATACTCACTGCCGTTAGCGGCGTGATGTGGATAACCGCGATAAGGACCATAGGCATACCGCTCACGTCGTTCCTCATGAAGTCGCAGACCCTTTTCTCTCTCCTCCTCGGGATGGTCTTCTTAGGCGAGAGGCTCAACAAGTGGGAGAGCGTGGGAGTCGTCATCACCGTCACGGGCGGGATAATAGTCGCCTACCAGAGGGAGTTCTCGCTCCTGATAGGCACGTTCACAGCCATAGGTGCCGCGCTCTGTTATTCGAGCCTGTCTTTCGTGGTGAAGAAGATAGGCCAGGATCTCAACATGCACACGGTCGCCAACCTGAGGGCGCTCGGCGTATCGCTCTTCCTCTTCGTGTACCTGATAGCGACCGGGACCTTCCAGACGCCCCGGCCCGTCGACATTATGTACATGGCCCTGGGCGGCATAACGGGCGCTTATATAGCCAAGGCGTGCCAGTTCCAGGCCATAAAGCTCATAGACGTCTCCCGCACGACCGCAGTGCTCCCTCTCGAATCCATATTCGTCGTGATCTTTTCATATTACATATTCCACGAGATACCGTCTCTCATAAAGCTGATCGGCGGCGCGGGGATAATAGTCGGCGTCATTTTCCTCGTGGTATTCAGGGCCGAGAAACCCGAGGACCTGGGTGAGGGGGAGTGAGCGGTCAATTCTTTTCTGTCTTTGCGAGCGGAGCTAACGTCGTTAGCGTAGCGCGGCAATCTCATCTTTATTTTGTCATTCCCGACACCGATCGGGAATCTCATCTTTTCCTTTCGTAGTTTTATAACTGTAGGAGCGCCATTCCTGAGTCTCTAACGTTTGATACGTTGGCGAACCCTAACCCGTTCGTCCTGAGGCGCAGAACCTGCGCGCGTATACGATCCCTATGTCGCTCCTCAGCTCAGCCCAATAATGGAGCCAAGATAATTCTGAGCTGCGCGCCTGTCCTGAGTTTGTCGAAGGGTCGAAGGACGGAGGTGTTAACAACTAAATCCACCCTTCCCCTCCTTTTAGATCCTGAATCAAGTTCAGGACAGGCGGAGGGAATTAAAACACTCGAATGATCGTTATTTGAATGCAAGCAGCACGAACGGGTTTTCTCTGGGACCTTGACATAGAAATTTCCCCCTTAGAAAAAGGGGGATTAAGGGGGATTTAAAGAACTGGATTCCTGATCGGAACTTGCCCTGAACTTGATTCGGGGTCGGGAATGACAGGATAAAAAGTATGAGATTGCCGCGGTCGCATCCGGCTTCGCCTAAAGGCTACGCCGGGACAGGCGCTCCCTCGCAAAGACACCATTAAGCTTCGCAAAAGTTACATCAGGCAAGCAGGACGAACGGGTCTTGGATTTGTAATAGGCTAAGCTGAAATGTCACGTGAGGATCGTACACGAGCGCAGGTTCTGCGCCTACACCATCCTGAGGCGTATAAGGCTTATGAAGGCATACGCCCCGCAGCCGAATATGAATATGCCCGTCACCTTGTTAACTATGACGAGCCCCCTTTCGGAGAGCCTGCCCCTCAGATGGGAAATCACGTAGCAGAGAACCGTCCAGAGGAACGCGCAGCCCGTGAATATGCCCGCGACGAGGAGAGCTGCGGTCCTGTAATAATCGGCTGGCTTGTGAATGCCGATAATGGCGAATAGTGCAAGGATGGATAATATGACCATAGGGTTCGATAGCGTAAGGAGGAACGCGGAACCGAATGTCCCGAAGTGGCTCCTGTCGACCTTGGATTCGGAATATGGAGCCGGCTTCGAGAAATAGACCCTCAGTCCGAATACGAAAAGTATAATCCCGCCTATCGCGTGCACCCATGCCTCCCTCTCCATGAGCATCTCCGATATGAACGTGAGTCCAAACGCGACTATCGCCGCGTACACGGCGTCGCCCGCAGCGGAGCCGAGACCGGAGACTATGCCCGATTTCCTGCCTTCGTTTATGGTGCGCTGGACGACGAGAGCCCCGACAGGCCCTATCGGGGCCGTTATGATGATGCCTACTATTATTCCCTTGATAAAAATAGCGAAGTCCATACGTAAGTTTAGGTAACACTATACCCGATATAAATAATCTTTCTCAAGTGGAGGATAAGATTGGGGAAATTTGTTATCCTGAAAACAATTATCAATATGAAAGCGTTATGAAGGCTAAATAATTTCGGGCATGGAGATGGTCCCGTGCACGGAGTTTTGAGCCGTTCCGGGCCGCGTCCCGAAACCGCCGTCACGAAGCGGCGACGATCTCGGTAAGGAATTCCGGCGGTAAGGAGTCCCCCCATTTCTCGATGATGGACCTAGTCAGGCGCTCCCTGATCTCGGGGCCTGTCTTGAGCCTCAGGCACTCCACGGCTATCTCCCTCGATTCCTTCTCGGTTATCGTGCTCAGGAGCTTCTTGACCCTGGGTATGGAATGGGTGTTCATGCTGAGCTCGTCGACCCCCAGCCCGACCAGCAGCGGCACGCACGGGAGCTGACTCGCCATTTCCCCGCAGACGCTCGCGGGTATGCCGTTCGAGTGGGCAGAATCGATGACGCCCTTGATCAGTCTCAGCACGGCCGGGTGAAAAGGCGTGTAGAGGTAGGAGACGTGCTCGTTCACCCTGTCTACTGCGAGCGTGTACTGTATGAGGTCGTTCGTGCCTATGCTCAGGAAATCGACTTCTTCGGATATATCCGACGCCGTTATCGCCGCGGAAGGGGTTTCGATCATGACCCCTATCTGCCATGTGCCTTCCCGTCCCAGCTCGGCGGCGGTCTCGGAGATTATGGACTTCGTCTCGGATATCTCGGCCATGTCGGAGACCATCGGGATGAGTATCCTCACCTTCCTGCCGTCGGACGCCCTCAGTATCGCCCTTATCTGGGTCCTGAAAGCGTGCTCCTCCTGGAGCGAGAACCTTATGCCCCGGAGACCTAACGCGGGGTTGAGCCTCGGTGAGGGTTCCATGCCCGTGGGGAACTTGTCCCCCCCTATGTCGAGGGTCCTTATGGTAACGAGCGGGGAATCGAGCGCGTAGACCACCTTCCTGTAGTTCTCGTACTGCTCTTCCTCGTCAGGGAAATAATCGGACTTCGTGAACAGGAACTCCGTCCTGTACATGCCTATGCCTTCGGCGCCGTAGCAGACGGCGTGGGTGAGCTCTTCTATTATCTCTATGTTCGCGTTTACCTTTATTTCCTTCCCGTCGAGCGTCCTGCCGGGGAGCTTGGCGTATTCTAACAGCTTCTTTTCGAGCGCCATGTGACTCGACCTGCGCTCCCTGAACTCCTCCTGCTCGCCCGGGGACGGGTCGAGTATCGCTATGCCCCTGAAACCGTCTATGAAGATCGTGTCGCCCGGGCTCGCCCTGAGCGTTATGTCCTCGAGACCCATGACCGTTGGTATACCGAGGGACTTCGCCACGATCGCGCTGTGCGACGTGGAAGCTCCCGTATCAGTCGCAATACCTATGGCGTGGTGCTTCGCGAACGCGACCACGTCTACCGCGGATATATCGTGCGCCACGAGAACGGAATCGTGCCCGAGGTCGGGTATGTCCTCGGCGACGCCGTGGAGGTTCCGGAGTATCCTCTGCCCCATGTAATAGATATCGGCGAGCCTCTCCTTCATGTACTGGTCCTCGACCTTCCTGAAGGCCTCGCTCTTTACCGAGAGTATGTGGTTAACGGCCCACTCGGCGTTTACGCGCTCGGTCTCTATGAACCTGAGCACTTCTTCCGCGAGGAGCTCGTCCTCGAGCATCATTATGTTGAGGTTCAGTATCTGGAGGTGGTCTCCGGCCTCAAGCGGCTCGAGCTTTTCCCTGATAGTGAGGAGCTGATCCTTGGAGCGCCTGACCGACTGGAGGAACCTCTCTTTTTCGGCATCGATGAGCTTCTCGTCGATCTGCACCCTCTCGACGATCATCCTCGACCGGTCGAGCAGCACGACCTTTCCGAGCGCGATCCCCGGGGATATGGGGATGCCTTTCCTTTCGACCCTCATACGCCCTCGCCGAATCCGCTTTCTATGAGCTCCTCGATCTCGTTCATGGCACTCTCGGAGCCTACGCCTTTGGTTATCACCTTGATGTCGCTTCCCTTTGCGGCCGCGAGCGACAGCACGCCGAGGATGCTCTTGCCGTCTACCTCGTACCCGTTCTTTACGAGCTTGACGTCGCAGGAGAACCTGCTCGACAGCCTTACGAAAACGGCGGCTGCTCGCGCGTGTAGACCCAGTTTATTCTTTATCGTGAAAACCCTGACTACTTCCGTTTCCGGCACCAGTCGATAACCTCAAGCGATATGTGACTTTTTTCCGTTGTACTCGGCCGAGAGTGAGCATGAATTGTCATAAGCACTAATTATAATTTTGCGCGCCGGATTTTTCAATCGCCGCCTGAGGCGTGAAGAGGGCCTTGTCCACGCCCCCGTTGAGCTCGACGCCAGGCTCGTACACAATTGTAATCGAAAGCCCGCCGGTATCAAAATCGATCTTACGGGGGAAATAGTGGCCGTCGACGAGCCCGTCGAAATATTCGTAATTGAGGAGAGCCCTGTCGCCGTTCTCCATCGAGAACTCGGCCTTCTCGACCCTGTAGTTATCGCCGTTGACCCAGAGCGCGTTCTCCACCCCCCCGCCCCCGTCCCTCCATGTGAGCTTTATCATCCCGGCGTCCGAGGCGACCGCCGGCTTTGATTCCGTTTCGTAGATCCTGTACGGGAGCCTTCCCATCACGAGGCTCACTAGGCTCTCGGCCGTTATCCGTATATCCAGCCCCGGATAGACGTACGAGAGGTCGAATTCCTCACCCGCGTCGTACACGCCCCTTTCGCCAGAGGATATTATGTATATGTGCCTCCCGTCGGAGGAGATGAACCCGACCGTGCTGCCGAACGGGTTAAGCGCTTCGAGCCTTATGAGGTCGGGCCTTTCGGCGACCGTGACCTGCGTGTATGAGACCTTGTCCGAAGGGGTCTCGATCCTCACGCGGGCGAGCCCCTTGAGCGATCGCACCCCGCTCTCGAGGAGCCCGATCTTGTCGATTATCGCGCCCGGGTCCGCGCCCGCAACATCTACCGCGGCCTCCTTCCGCGCGCACGAAGCGGAAAGGAGGAGCAGGCCGATCATGAAGTATCTCTTGTATCCGTGTTTCAATTCTAGCTTTGTATCTTGGGATTTTTCGACAGCTGATTTATCTTTTGCCTGAGCCTGTCCCTGAGCTCAATGTCCTCGGGGTTGTCGGACTTGACGCCGTAGAGCATCACGAGGCCCTTGTTGTAGTACTCGATCGCTCTCTCCGTGTCCCCCATGTCCCTGTAAACGTCCCCCAGGTGCTCGAGTATGGCGGGGTCGTCCGACTGGAGCGCGGCCGCCTCCTTGAGCAGCTTCACGGCCTCGGCGTACTTCCCCTTCTTGTAGTAGACCCAGCCCAGGCTGTCGAGTATGTACCCCTTGTTGGGCGAAATGACGAGCGCCTTCCTGATGAGCGACTCCGCTTCGTCGAGGTTGACTCCTTGCTCGGCGTATGTATAACCGACGAAGTTAAGGGCGTCCGCGTGCCGGGGGTTCATCTCTATGAGCTTCTTCATGGTGTTGATGGAATCCTGCTCGCGCTCGATGAGGTAGTACGTCACGCCGAGCGAGTAGTATATGGTCTCGCTGCCGGGGTTCGATTCGAGGAATTTCCTGTAAAGGTTTACGGCGTCTTCGTTCCTGCCCGATTTCCTGTAGACGCTCCCGAGATAATTCACGATCACTTCGTTGTCGGGCTCCCGCCCGTAGACCTCCTCCATGAGCGACATGGACTCGGACAGCATATCCCGCTTCTCGAATACGTAAGCTTTCTGGACGAGGCTCTCGTCGTAGAATTCCGAGTACTGCGGTATCGAGTCAAGTATCCGGACGGCCTCGTCGTATTTACCCGCCTCGATGTAGCAGAGTGCGAGGTAGTATTTCGCCCGGTCGTCGTCGGGGTTGCCCATGAGTATGAGCCTGAACTCCTCTATCGCCTTGTCGTAATCGCCCGACTCGATGTAGAGGAGGCCGAGCCGGAGCTTGAGATCCGGGTTCTGGTAGTCCATCCCCTCCGCCTTCTCGAACTGCTTCCTCGCCTCCTCCATCCGGTTGACCCTGAAGAGGAAATTGCCGTACCGCACGTAAGACTCGAGACTGTGGGGGTAGAGGACTATGACGTCCTGGTATACGCGCTCCGATTCCTTGATCCTCCCCTGCTGCTCGTAAACTATGGCGAGCTCGATCAGAGCCGAGCCGAAGCTCGGGTTTATGTCTAGCGCCATCTTGTAATTCTCCTCCGCGCGGGCGTAGTCTCCCTTCTCGTAGTAGAGCTTGCCGAGGAAGAAGTAACCCTTCTCGTTGTCGGGGTAGAGCTCCGTTATCTTCCTGAACTTGACCTCGGCGCTGTCGTATTTCCCCGCTTCCGTGTCCATGATAGCGAGGAAGAGGAGCGACTCGGCGTCGTCCGGGTCGAGCTCGACGGCGCGCCCCAGTATCTCGACCGACTTCTCCCTCTCCTTCGGGTCCTGAGACGATGCGTATATCTTTCCTAGTACGGTGTACGAGGGAGCGAACCCGGGGTCGGCTTTTATGGACTCTTCCAGCTTCGCGAGCGCGTCCTGCATCCTGCCCGTGGACATGTAGACTAGCGCGAGGTTGTATTTGAGGTACGCGGACGAGGGGTCGAGCTGCTCCGCAAGCTCGAGCTCGGCGAGTGATTCGGGGAGCCTGTTGTCGAGATACATCATGCGGGAAACGGCGAAGTGATAGTACGCCTCGTTCCCGGGCGCTTCCGGCGATACGAAAGGCTCGTCGGCCTTGGCGGGGTCGCTTCTGACCGTCGCCGTATGGGCGCAGGAAAAGAGGGACGGAATCAGTATGATGATCGCGAGCGCGGCTGAATATACGGATTTAATCTTGAATTCCATGTCAGGAGGCTTCCAGGATCTTGAGATTTATTTTACCCACCGCGTTCATGATGACCGAGGTCTCGTTCAAGTCCCCTTCGACGAGCTTTATATGCGTCGCGTCGGCGGGGACCTGGCCGAAGGTGGGGTCTACCGCCACCCACTCCCCGACGTACACCTCGTTCCACGCGTGGTAATAGAATCTCCCGTCGAGATATATTGTACCTGACACCGTTTTCGTAGGAATTCCCGCTGCTCTCGCTAGCGCGGCGAAAAGGGCCGAGTGCTCGTTGCAGTCCCCGGAGCCCGTCCTGAGCACGTCCCTGGCGTTGGGAATGCCCGCCGAGCCCGTCTTTTTCAGGTTCGTGAAGACCCATTCGTTGATCTTGCCCGCGGCCCTGAGCGAGTCCTCCTCTTCCCCGAGTATCTCCTTCGATTTGGATACGATCTCCTCGTCACCGCTCTGTATGAGGTTCTCGGTGGCGAGGTACGGGGCGAAGCGAGGGTCCTTGTTGGGCAGCTTGTACGGCTTCAGGGACGAAGGGTCGCCCGCCCGTATCGAGACTGTCTTGCCGTCGAAGGACTGCCTGTAGCCGTCCGAGAGGTCGAAGCCGTCCCCGGCGCTTATGCCGTCTATCTCGGCCTTCATGTAGCTGAGACCCCTCGGGTCTTTTATCGTGACGTTTGAAGGAATTGATGTTGCGCTTTCTATATCGAGCGCGGAAATACCGTCCCCTGACACCCTGCCGCCCTCGTCCCTGAGCGCGGTCATGCCGGGAGGCATCGACTGCCTGACCAGCACCCCTCCATCCGTGATCCAGGAGGTCACCTTCGCGCCCGAAAGCAGCGACTCCACCTTCCACGCCTCGACCGCGCCTAATGAAGGGACCTCGACTCTCTCTTTTCCGGTTATCTTGTGCACCGTGTCGAAGTTCCCCGGAGGCGACGAGGCTATGACCGTTACGGGGTCGAGCACGGGAACTATATACTCCCGGCCTATCGACGGAGAGTCCGCCATGAGCGCCGCGGGCAGCATGGAGGCGGGTATGAGGTCGGGCGGTACGTCGAAGACGAGCTCGGAGTCCCCCGAGAGCGTCTTCATCCTGACCCGCATGGAGTCCCCTTCCCTCACGCCCAGGGCCGTCACCTTCCCCGCCGGGGACGTGAAGCTGAAATCGAACGACGCGAGCCTGCCGTCTTTCAGCCTGTAAAGCGCCCTCGTCTCGACGTCCTGTGTGTTGTCGAGGAGCTTGACCCTGATCCTCGCCTCCTCTAATGCCTCGGTTACGCCGTCTTCCGTTTTGACGGAATCGTAGGAGTAGCCTATTTTCTTACCGCCTGAATATATGTAGAGCAGGTTTTCAGAGGATGATACGGCGTAAGCGCATGGAATAGTTATTAATACGGACAGGATAAGGGCGGGTATCGATGCGCCTCTAGGGGTTGTCATGTTACGTGAATAATCTACACGCTTTTCCCCCGGTCTCAACCTTTTTGCGGATTACGGAGCATAGTAAGATCCTCCGGGAACTGACAACTGACAGTCCTGCAACGGTATATACCCGGGAGATGTGTCAGTTTGTCAGTTAATCGTTCTATTACAAGAAAAATGAATGACAAAGCAGGTTGAGCAGAGGAGTCTCAAGAGAGTTGTACATGAGCACACATTGTGTGCCCGCCGCCACCGCCAACCCTATATACCCCCTTTGGCGGCGGGGTGTGGAAAGTCCAAGGTTGTCATTGCGAGCCACATTAGTTCCCTCTCCCTTGAGGGGAGAGGGTAAAGGGTGAGGGTGTACCATTCTCTCAAGCATAGGACGGACGGGACACATGGTCCCGGTATACACCCCGCTCGTATGTCCCATCGGTCCCATACATAGTTCGAACCCCCACTCATCCGCCATCCGCCACATCCGCAGGGGTATAGGGTCTGCGGGTCTGTCGGATTGCGGATGGTCTAATCTGTCTTTGCGAGCGTAGTGAAACGAAGCGCGGCAATCTCGTCTTTTTTTATCCCCCCTCCCCCCTCTAGGGGGAGGGAATCAATAGGGAGGATGAGTCGGCCTCCCCCTCCCCCGATTGACACCCCGGCCCATATTAGGTTCACTAGAATGTATATGGAAGTAAGGGACATATTCGGAAAGGTATTCGCCGGAGAGAGGATAGGAAGGGACGAGGGTCTCCAACTCCTGAAGCACGCCGATACCACCCGGATGGGCTCGCTCGCGGACTATGTGCGGAGGAAGCACCACCCGGAAGGTGTAGTCACCTTCGTCGCCGATACCAACCCGAACTATACCAACGTCTGCGACACCGAATGCCTCTTCTGCGCCTTCTGGCGTCCCCCCGGCGCGCACGACGCATACACACACAGCGTGGACAAGGTGATAGAGATGATGAGGACTTCCTATCACAACGGGGCCACGACCGTGCTGCTGCAGGGCGGGCACAACCCCGAGATCACGCTCGATTACTACCTCGACATAATAAGGAGGACGAAGGAAGAGATACCGGGCCTCCACCTCCACGCGTTCTCGGCCCCAGAGATAAGCGCCATAGCGAAATACTCGGACCTCTCGACAGAGGAGGTGCTAAGGAGGTTCTGGGAGGCGGGACTAAGGACGATCCCCGGCGGCGGCGCGGAGGTATTGTCCAACCGCGTGAGGAAGAAGATAAGCCCCCTCAAGATAGACGCCGATCAGTGGATGAAGGTCACGAGGGAGGCGCACCTTACGGGCTTCAAGACGACCGCGACCATGATGTTCGGGCACTACGAGGAGGACGAGGACATACTCGAGCACCTCGACAGGATACGCGCGCTCCAGGACGAGACGGGGAACTTCCTCGCATTCATACCCTGGACGTTCAAGCCGAAAAACACGTTCCTCGAAAGGAAGCTCCCGAACGAGACCGGAGGGGACAGGTATCTCAGGGTACTGGCTCTCTCGCGGATATACCTCGACAACTTCACTCACGTTCAGGGCTCGTGGTTCACGCAGGGGGCGAAGATAGGCTCGCTCTCGATGTTCTACGGCGCGAGCGACTTGGGCGGCACACTCTTCGATGAGAACGTTCTCTGCTGCGCCGAGAACAAGCTCCGCTCTACCGTGGACGAGCTCGTACACATGATAAGGTCGGCAGGGTTCGTCCCCGCCCAGAGGGACACCTATTACCAAATCCTCCACCGGTTTTGATTCCACCGTCTACGCACTCGCAATGACGAGCCGGGAATCCTATCTTTCTCTATCTCCATCGAAAGAAAAACTAAATCCCCCTTCATCCCCCTTTTCCAAAGGGGGAAAATGTCTTCAATTCCATCCTTAGAAAAAGGAGGGTAAGGGAGGATTTTTCATTTTTTATTTCAAATCCCCCTGCATCCCCCTTTACGAAAGGGGGAACGAAAAATAAATGTAGGAGCGGCTTCCAGCCGCGATTACTTCATGTCATTGCGAGCCGAAGGCGCGGCAATCTCATCTTTTGCTTTTTAATTCCCTACGCCTGTCCTCAATTTGTTTCAGGATCATGGTCGTGGAGATCTCGCTTTTTTTGTCATGCTGAATTACGGTTCTGAGCAAGCGTAAGAACCGAACGCAATTGGCCGAATCCAATAATGCAACTATTCTCCGCTTATCCGTTTATCAAACCAAAATATTCAGCATCTCGTCTCATCATGAGATTGCCGCGGTCGCATCCGGCTTCGCCCGAAAGCTACGCCGGGATAAAGCGCTCCCTCGCAAAGACAGGCAGAAAATAGTTCGCGCCAGGCCTGTCCCGTACTTGATACGGGAATGGCGCTCCTACAGTTAGAATAAAAGCGAGATCGCCCACTCTCACCCGCCAAGCTCAAGTGGGATTTCGCCGGACGCCGGTTCGAGAAGCAGAGGCATCCCATTAGAATCGTTTATGAGCGGACATTGTCCGCCGCATTCACCGCCGTTACCTTCCACGCGTTCCCCGTGAATTCGACGGAGCAGTCGAAGGAACGGAAATGCCCGATCAGGAAATCGAAGAGCACGTACGCCGAGCTCGTATATACGGGCCTCCCTACATACACGGCGGCCTCGTCGGCGCCGAGACCCCCGCACTCGCATGCCGAGAGCTCGAAATCGACCCCCTCCCCGCCCTCGGGCACGGTATCCGCCGCGACCGGCGTGAGAGAGATGTTCCCTTCGCCTCCTTCGCCGCTCACGGAGAAGGCGAGCGGGCCACCGCCCGCTTCGATATACCTCGATGCGAGGAACTCGTCTATTTGGGAGACGTGTATGCGGATTGCGCTGTAGGGAGATTCGCTCACAGGGTGGATATAATAACAGAAGGGGCCGGCGTATTCACGGCGGCCCCCTCATTATCCACTCTTCAGATTACGCGGTCGGGATTCGGAAGACCGCTGATACTGTTTATCTATTCCCGGAGCCCTTCACGAACGAGTTGCTGTTATACGATCTCGCGTTCCCCGGGCTGAAATTCCGCGTCGGGCTCGTATACTGCCGGGGGCTCGAGTTAATGTACCTGTTGTTGTCGGACCCGCTCGACTTCCGGTTGACGGACGTCTTGCTTTGCCTCGGCTGAGACTGCCTGTACTGCGGCTGCTGTTTCTGCACGTTGTACTGGTAAGGATTGTAGTTGCTTCTCGGCTGTGCCTGAGTCCTCTTGTACGCCTGCCCCTGACCGGGTTTCGGGTACCTGTTCATTGACTTGTTGTTTGGCTGATAATTATTCGGCTGATAACCGTACGGGTTCCTGTCAACCGGCTTTTGCTTTGCGGCAGGGGCCCGGTTCTGCTTCAGCCTGTCGTTCGCTTCTACGTTGCTCTTCATGCCACTCTGGTTGTCATACATCGAAGGGTCGTTAAAGGCATTGTTCTTCCTGTTCGTCACCGTGGACGGCTTTCTGTCCGTTTTATCCGGTTTATTCGCGGGTATGAACGTATCCCCGGCCGTCTTGCCGCGCTTGGGCGTCTCGTACTGAGCGCCGCTCTTGAGCCTGCCCGTATCCTTCTTTATTACGCCGTAGTCGTCGGGCGCGGCGTTACCGTAGTTCTTGCCGAAGGGATTGCTCCGGCCGGTGTTTGCGTCCCTCTTCTGGACGAGGCCGTTCCCCTTGTTGTCACCGGTATCCGTAAGGCTGTTCTTGGTCCCCGTGTTTTTGTTGTCCCTCGTCGTCCATATGTTCTTGTTGCCGAAGCCCTGGCTGTTAAAAGGCGTTTCACCTTCCTTCTTCTCTATGCTCGGCCTGAATACCTTGTAATTGTTTCCGTCCAGATTTTTCCCGTTCCTTCCGGCCCTCAAGTCTGCGAGGTCGGAGTCGACCAGGTTCGCGGGTTGTAATTTTCCCTTGACCGCGCGCTCTATATTGGACTTCTCGGGGCCGAAGTTGTATATCTTGTTGTTCTCGGCTTTGATGTTCGTAACGTTCTTCACGTTACGCATCACGGTCAACTTATGGTCATTGTCGAGCGCGACTAGCTTCGCGTTCCTGTTCGTGAACTTGTCTTCAGGCACGAACACGCAGTGCTCGCCGGGTGCGTAGTAATCGTTGTCGTAGTAATGTCCTTTCTTGTGCTTCCAGTGCTTGTATCCGTAATTCCCGCCGTAGTAGCCGCCATAACCCCCGTAGTACGGGCCGTAATACCCGTAATCGTAATCTACGAAGCTTATTCCGATCTCGATGAAGAAGTTATTGTCCGGAGGCAGCGGAGACCAGCCGTAGTATCCGGGCGCCTGGTACCATGAGACGTACGCGGGTGCCCATGTCGTCCCCGGTATCCACGTCCAGCCGTAATAGCTGTCGTAAATCCACCTGCCGTAGTGATAGGTCGCCCATCCCCAGGGCTCGTAGGAGGACCATGCCCATCCCTGGTCGGTCCACACCCACTGGCCGTTGAGATAAGGCTGCCACCCGGGGCCGACCCCTGTCGGATACCAGCCGTAACCGTAACCGCTTATCGGCACCCATGAGCCGTAAGCGCCGAGCGAGTTATAAAACAGGCCGAAGCTGAACGCGGTGTCGGCGTGCGCCTTCTCCTCATATTCCATCATCCCCACGCCCGCGAATAACGCGAGCGCCAAAACGAAAACCATGACCTTGTGTTTCATTGTTTTTTATACGCACTCCCTATGTTAGAAGCTACCATATCAAACCATGTTCAGGTAGAAAAAGTTATGCGTTTTTTAAAAATGTATGCTATTGCACACAAACGCGATTTTTGTGGAATATTACACAGTTACGCCGTGGTGTTAAGCGGAGCATTAAGCGCCGGAAGTATCAGTTTTTCTGGCTGGTTACGCGTTCCTTTTTCTCGAGAAGCTCGCGGTAGATTTTCAGATACTCTTTCCCCGAGCTCCTCCAGGAAAAGTCCTCCCTCATGCCCCTCGAAATGAGCTCCCGCCATTTGTCCTTGTCCTCGTACGCGGCTATCGCGCGCAGGAGCGCGTCCAGCATGCTGACCTTGGAGAATTCGTAGAAGACGAAGCCGTTCCCCTTCTCCCCGTCCTCCGTATAGTCCCTGACCGTATCCAGGAGCCCGCCCGTCCCCCTCGCGACCGGAATAGCGCCGTACCTGAGGGCTATAATCTGCCCCAGGCCGCAGGGCTCGAACCGTGAAGGTATGAGGAACATGTCCGATCCCGCGAAGACGCGCCTTTCGAGCTCGTTGTCGTTCACGGCTATCGTGACGGAGAGGTTCCTCTTCCACCTCTTCCCCGCCTTCTCCAGCATGTTCTCGTACCTCTCCACTCCCGCGCCCACGACGGCGACCTGGTAGCCGAGGTCGAGTATCTGGGGTATGGACTCTAGGACGAGGTCGATGCCCTTCTGCTCGGTGAGCTTCGATACGACGCCCAGGAGCGGCTTGTCCCCGTCGGGGTCGAGGCCGAGCTCCTCCCTCAGCGCCTCCTTGTTCTTCCTTTTCCGGTCGGGAGCATCAGGGCCGTATGTCTCGCGTATAGCCCCGTCCTTTTGCGGGTCCCATTTCTCGTAGTCTATTCCGTTAAGTATTCCGATGAGGTTGTCCCTGTTCCTCGACACCCACTTGAGCACGGGGTCGAGTCCGTAGCCGTATTCCCTCTTCCTGAGCTCGGACGCGTAGGTGGGGCTCACGGTGGTGACGAGGTCCGAGTATATTATCCCGCCCTTGAGCAGGTTGACCTTGCCGTAGAACTCTAGTCCCTGCGATGTGAACAGGAATTCGGGGAGACCGAACTTGTCGAGCAGGCCTCTCTCGTGCTGCCCCTGGTAGGAGATGTTGTGGATAGTGAACACGACCCTCGTGTCCTTGAAGAAGGGGTCGTCTTTCAGGTGCTTCCTCCACCTGAGGCATATCGGGAGCAGCGCCGTCTGCCAGTCGTGGCAGTGTATGATGTCGGGCTTGAAGTCGAGCGCCTTCGCTATCTCGAGCGCGCCCAGGGAGAGGAATCCGAACCTGAGGTCGTTGTCCGCGAAGTCGCCCTGAGGGGTCGAGTATATGTATTTCCTGCCGTAGAGCTCGTCGTTCTTGAGGAAGTCGACGTAAACGCCTTCGGATTCGATCTCCTTGATCCGCCCCCTAGCCGGGAGCCAGTCGAGGCAGAACACGAGCTCCTTCGATACGGTCCTGGGCTTTATTCCCAGCTTGGCCAAATTGGCCCTGACCCTCCTGTAATATGGTATGACCACCCTCACCTCGCAGCCGAGCGAGGCGAGCCGCTTGGGGAGAGTGCCTATGACGTCGGCGAGGCCGCCCACCTTGGCGAAAGGGTCCATTTCCGAGGCGACGAACAGTATTTTCATTTTTCGGTCAATGCGAGACAAACGAGACTGAAGATGACTTACACATTTATATTACCAGTTACCGGGATACATTCACCCCTTGTCGAGATCCCTCAGCTTGGCCGCGAATTTAGAGGCGTTCTCGGCGATAGCGTCCGCATCTATCCTCCCCCCTTTCCCGAGGAGCGCGCTCGAAACGCCGACTGCAGAAGCTCCGGCCTTGATAAAATCCGCGAAGTTGTCGAGCCCCACGCCGCCCGTCGTCATGATTTCGACGAACGGCAGCGGGTCCTTTATCGCCTTCACGTAAGCCGGCCCGCCTACGGCGCTCACGGGGAATATCTTCACCATGTCAACACCCATCTTCCACGCGTTCACGATCTCTGAGGACGTGAAAGCGCCCTGTATGGACGTCAGTGTGTTTTCCTTTGCGAAAGTTACGAGATCCTTGTCAGTGTGAGGGGAGACGAGGAACGCGGCCCCCGCTTTCTTCGCCCTCTCCGCCATGTCGATATCGAGCACGGTCCCCGCGCCTACGAGAACGCCGAGCCTCCCGCTCAATGCGGATATCGCCTCCTCCGCGCCCGGGAATGAGAATGTTATCTCTATAAGCCTGAGCCCGCCCTTTATGCACCCCTCCGCGAAATCGAGCGCCGACTCCGCGTTTTCCGCGCGTATGACGGCGAACACCTTGTGTTTTCTTATGGCTTCGAGGCTCTTCACATTTACAAGTTAACAGACTGGGGCGCAGAGATGCAAGTTTTTCGGCGACGTGGACCTGCGCTGAGAAATTTATCCATTAATTGCCATGCCTTATTGATTTCTTTAAACGCATGTTTTATCATGTATAATTATTCGCGAGGGAGTATTACATGGGATTTATTACCGATGAGATGATAAGGGACCGCGTGAGCGAGTTTATAGAGCGGAGCAAGCAGCTCGGCATCAAGGTGACTCCGCAAAGGATAGCCATATATAAAGAGCTCGCTTCGACCGACCAGCACCCGAGCACTGAGACCATATACAAGAAGATAAAGGACTATTACCCGAATATTTCCCTGACCACTGTTTACAGGACTTTAGAGACGTTCGAGAAACTGGGGCTTATATCCGTCGTCAACGTGCTCTACAACGCCGCCCGCTACGACGCGAACCTCACCCCTCACAACCACGTAGTCTGCATCGAGTGCAAGAAAGTTGAGGACCTCTACGACGAGTCTCTCTCGACGCTCGACGTATCCGACAAGACGCTTGGCGATTACCACATAAAGGGCTATTCTATTTTGCTCAACGGCGTCTGCAAGGTTTGCCAGGACAGCTGAGCGCTGTTTTCCGCCCCGAATGTTTTTATAAGGAATCCAAAAAGTATTGTCATGCTGAACTTGTTTCAGCATCTCGTTTTTAAATTCTCCCCAATTAATAGGTTCACAAAACAATACAGATTGTTGTTTGAAAATCTTTCCATCTCTCAAAGCGGCATGAAACTAATGTCCGATAATATAACTTATGTCGACTATATGTTTGACCTTTTCCTTTTTAATATCCCTCCCCTTTACCAAGGGGGAGGGTTCGGGTGGGGGTTTACATTAAACTATCTGTCATTCCCGACCCCGATCGGGAATCTCATCCTGCATCGTGAATCCTGCATCCTGCACCGTACCCGTAGGAGCGGCTTTCCTGAATTGATCCTGAAATAAATTCAGGACATGGTTCAGGACAGGCCAGCCGCGACCCTACTCCGCTCCTTCTTTCAAACATCCCATCCTACTTTGTCATTTCGAACAACGGGAGAAATCTCTTGTTTTCTTTACTTTTTTTCTGTCATTCCCGAATATCTTTATCGGGAATCTAAATTTTTTATGGTGATTTCATTTATACCAATAAATATTACTTTCTGGTATAATATTTCTTGCGAGGAACATACAATGCAGAAAAACACCAGTGTGACGCTCGGCAAACATTTCGAGGAATTCATAGCACAGCAAATCAAGGAAGGAAGGTTCTCATCCGCAAGCGAAGCCATACGTGCGGGACTTCGTCTGCTCGAAGAGCGGGAAACCAAACTAAACGCACTGCGCCGGGCCCTTAAAGAAGGCGAGAAGAGCGGCTTCGTCGATTATTCCCTGAAGGAGCTGATAGAAGAACTGGATACTGAAGACCCCGCTTGATACCAACCTTGATATTCCTGTTGTTCCCGACATCGATCGGAAATCTAAAAAACCGTTCATGCTGCTTGTCCGGCATAGCCTTAGCGACGCAGGAAGCTTGTCGAAGCATGTCATTATTTCCTCGTTCAGACCCTATTCCCATTCCCCCCATAATTGTGTAATCCTATTCTCAAAAGCTGAATAGGAGACCGTTATGAGCATTCCCGAAGGGTTAGAGGCCGCGCTTGGATTCGGATTCATGGACGCCATATTCACGAGGCGGTCAAGACGTTTCGGCCTCGGGATGGAGATAAAGGAGGGCACTCTCGCCCACAAGTCCCGGCACGATCCGGTCCCCCTCTCCGAATTGGAAGAGGCGTTCCTCATATGGGCCGGCACGGGCATGACGGGGCTTTCCTTAGGCGACCTCCCCCGCACGGGCATCTCCTGGCTCTTCCAGTGGACGGGCAGGAGCTGGCCCTGCTCCTGCAACTCACATTCTACGGAGCTCTTCTACACGAACGACAGCGGCGTCTACATGGTGAGGCTCCACGACGTACTGCCCGAGGAAGGAAAGAGCCTCATATTCCAGGGCATGACAGACGACGAGAAGCTCGCGAAGGTCATGGAGCTCTTCAGGAAGAACCGGATCAAGCTAGAGGACGGACGCGCGAATCTGCCGAAAGGCGAGCCCGGCCTCTTCGACTTCAACGCGTGGAACTGCAACAAGCCCGGGACCACGTTCTTCGTCCCCGTTACGAACACCACGGTCGAGTATATGGTGCTGCTGTTCATATACTTCGGCGCGAAATACGGATTCAACATAATCGACGAGCTTAACGGCGGCAGGTCGTGCGGCCTCGACAAGTGGATCGAGAAGGGATACATAAGAAAGGACGTCGAGCTCTCGCTATTCGATCTCGAATTGAGGGTTCTAACGACCCTCAACGTCGAGCAGGCATTCATATGCCAGAACATGAACCTCGCGCTGCAAGGTCTGGGCCTCGGCGGATGGGCGTTCACGGGGCTCCTCCCCCATTACGCGCTCGGCGTACATCCCGATTACAAGGGGCTTGGGTTCAGGTTCACGAGGCCGGAGAAGACCGTGCGCAGCGCGAAACCGCCCGTGCCTGTCGGGAGGGACGGCGTTTTCGAAGCCCTGTGCCCGCCATACGTCAAGGATATGG
Source organism: Thermodesulfobacteriota bacterium (assembly GCA_040754335.1). Lineage (NCBI taxonomy): Bacteria > Pseudomonadati > Thermodesulfobacteriota > Thermodesulfobacteriota bacterium. The sequence goes on from JBFMCV010000001.1 coordinate 597,638, forward strand.
GCGAGGCCGTGGACAAGTTCCTCCGCATGAGGGGGAGGTTCTGGGAGGAGGACAACCCCTACCCTTACCGTAACCCCGAAGGCGTGCTCGCCGACGAATATCACCCGAGCGAGGTCAGGATAGAGATAGTCAAAGACTTTTGCAAATACGTCTACGAGAATTACGGCAGGTTCCCCGCGTTCCTCGACCCGATGTTCACGAGGCTCGTATTCCAGGCGCACCATCTCGACCTCGAGTTCTACGACAAGTATTACACCGAAGGAGCGTACACGGAGCTCCACAAGAACCACTTCAAGCTCTGGCATCCGGATATGAAGGACCCGTTCGGCGCGGAGTGAAGGTTCTTCTGAATAAATTCACATATCTTTCGATTGGCTTAGGATGAACGGGGTTGTCCGTGAGCGTGAAATATCATTAATTCCCTCCTTAGAAAAAGGAGGGATAGGGAGGATTTTTCTTTTCTTACAATCGAACAAACTTGAGGCACTTATCACTCCTCCGGCCTCCCGTAAACGGCGAGGCTCCTGTTGCTGTACCTTACGTCGTCCGTTATCTCCCTCCCGAGCCATTCGGGCGGAACGAACCGTGCGCTCTCCTCGACTGACTTGAACTCCACCTCCGCGACCAGGAGTCCATCGAGCGCGCCTGAATATACGTCGAGCTCTATCACGTGCTCCCCGCACGGTATCTCGCACCGCGTCTTTTCGACTCTCGACCCCTCGGTGCACGGCCAGAGGGTCTCGAACGCTTCCCTGCTGAGCTCGACTTCGACCTCTTCCCTTTTGAGCCCTCTCCCCGACTTCACTGTCTCGTAGTACCTGTCCCCTATTTTCCGTATCCGTATCTCCGTCCCGTCGCCGGAGACTGCGAGATAGCCCTGCGATATCCCGCTCGCGGGACAGCTCTCTATCCCCTTAGGCATCTCCTTCACGAGAAACTTTCTCTCAATCTCTTTCGCCATGAGGTAGTTTCTTATTTTACTGTCACCCTGAACCATGTCCTGAATTTATTTCAGGATCAATTCAGGAAAGCCGCTCTTACAATAATTTGTCTTTGCGAGCGGAGCGAAGCAATCTCATGAAAAGACGAGATGCTGAAACAAGTTCAGCATGACAAAAAGAGAAGAGATCGCAATGATACATGCCTCATACTCGCTTCATAAACATTTGCGGAATCACCCCTCCGCCCCCTTCCCCGTTATCGCCCTCATCTCCTCCCAGAGTTCGGCGTACGTATGCGCCGACTCCGAATGCGGGAGGTAAGCGGTCACAGGCTCCCTGTAGACCCCCATCCTCTCTATGTCCGACCGGTACGGTATGTGGGTTCTGAGCACGTTCCTGCCGTCGGACTCGATCTTCTCCATGATCTCCCTGTGGAGGCTCTTTTTCGTCTCCACCATGGAGAAAAAGGCGTACAGCTTCCCCGCGTCGTATTCCTTCTTCGCGAAGAAATCGAGGAGCTTTTCGTACGTCATGACCGAGAGCGTCGTCGGAATGAGCGGGACGAATATGAAATCCGAGGCGTTGAACACGTTCTCGGATACGAGCGATATTCCCGGCGGGCAGTCGAGGAACAAGTAATCGTACTCGTGCGTGACCTCGCTGAATACCCTCTTCAGTCGGAATTTCGATTTCTTCATCCCGTCGAGCGCGATGTCGAGGTTCCTGTATGAGAGCTTGGACGGCAGGAGGTCGAGGTTCGGGTAATCCGTTCCCTTAATGTTTTCGTCGATGATCCTCCCGCCCTTTACGAACTTGCTCGAATTGAAGCTGCGCGACGCCTTTATACGGAAATAATACGAAGAGGCGCCCTGCGGGTCGAGGTCGCAGATGAGCGTGCGGTATCCCCCGGCCGAAGCGAGATACGAGAGGTTTACCGCGGCCGCGGTCTTGCCGACTCCGCCCTTCATGCTGTAGAGGGCGAGCGTGATCATAGGGTGAATACTCTAATTGCCGGAGAACAATTTTTCAAACAGGGCTTTCATATCGTCGCCCGAAAACTCCTCGAACCGCGCGTGGAATTCGGCCCTGAGCTCCTTCTGCTTTAGATAGAGCTCCGATATCAGGCCGCCCGCGGCGGCGATGCTGTCCCTCCCCTCTTCGGCAGCCGGGTCCATCTTGGATATGTAGCCCTTCAGCCTCTCCTGCTGGACGTGCATGTCGTTGTAATCGCCGAGGTTGTCCTGTAGCTGTTTCAGGTGCCGTATGGCCGCCTTTATCTCATCAGCCGGGAAGAGGGACTCGAAGAACTCGAGATAATACCTGAGCTTCTTGCACTCGATCCTGAGCGTGTGGAAATCCCTGTCCGGGGAGCTCTCGTCTAAATCTTTCCCCAGCTTCACGGCTTTCCTGTACCGTTTCCGTATGCGTTTTTTCGCAAGGTCTATTACCGGCGCGCCAGAATCCGGAAGCTCGTCTTCCGCCCCCGCGGGCTCGTTGAGGAATTTTCCCCACGCCTCTATGCTCCGCCTGTAGGAGCCGGATGCGAGCTCGCTGACGAAACCTTCGTGAGCTTCTTCCCTCTCCCTCGCGATAATATCGTAGAGAGGGCCGAGACCCGGTCTTAACGCGGGCGGCAGCATCTCCGTGTACCGTTCCCTCCTCAGCAGATATATGTCGAGGTCGCGGAGCTCGTTCGACTTCCTCCCTATCGCAGCAAACTCCGTCTTGAATTCCTCCTTCACGCTTTCGGGGAATATGCCTCTTATGAGAGTTAGCGCCGAGCGCGTCCTCCTCACTGCCACGCGGAAGTCGTGGAGGAACTCGGTGTCTATGTCTTTTATAATTCCTTCTTCGTTCTTCCTCATCGTTTCTAGGAGGCTCCCGAGGATCATCTTTAGCGCATCCCCTGAAGGCATGTCCGGCTCGAGCCTGACTGTAACCTTCGATGAATAGTCCCCCGCCGTCTTGCCCACGGCGCCGAGCGCGATCGAGAATATGTTTCCGTCCGCGCGCTCGATACCCATACCGGCGAGGCGGCGTATTATATCGTCGAACTCGTCCGCATAGCCTCTGACCGGAGCCGCCTCGAGAAGATGGACGGTTACCTTCCCCGAGCCGTTTTCAGCGACTTCTATCTCTTCGAAAGCGAGGTGCACTACGGTCTTCTCGTCCTCGTTGACGACGTTGTGCCGCGTCGCGGCGCTTCTTATCGATACTTGCGGTACGAGCGCCCTTATATCGATGACCTGGCGCAGCGCTTCGCGGAAAGGGCCGTCGGGGAAATCCTGCCAGAACCTCGGGCGTCCGTCCGTATCGGAGTAAGGAGACGAGAGGTCCATTTCAGTGCCGGATGAGCGCAGCACGTACCGCTCTCCTTCCTTCGACAATAATTGCCCGTTTCTGTAGAGCCTGTGATCGAATGTGTCGAGGAAGACCCTTTCCATATCGCGGGAGCTGTCAGGCGCGAGAGTAAGATTGCTCCCTATGCCCGCGAGTATGACTTCACGGTCGCCGGGACTGCTAAGTACGAAATATTCTGACTTGTCGCCACTCGCTTCTTTCGCCGGATTCATGGATAAACGGGGTAAATCGCCCGGATAGATACATTATACCATCCTCAAGACCTTCGCCCCTTTTATCTTCCCCTTTTTCAATTCGCCGAGCGCCCGGTTAGCGTCTTCGAGCGGGTATTCCTCGACTTCGGGAATTATCGGGACCCTGGCTGCGAGCTCAAGCAGCTCCCTAACGTCCCTCCGGCTCACGTTCGCGACCGATTTAATCTCTTTCTCCATCCAGAGGTGAGACGGATAATCGAGTTTGAGGAGATATTCCTTGTCGGAGTCCTCTTTCCTTATGGCGTTGATGACGAGCCTCCCTCCGGGGTTGAGGCTCCTGAGCGCCTCGACGACCGGCTTCCACACGGGTGTCGTGTCTATCACGGCGTCAAGCATTTGAGGAGGGGCGTCATCCGTGCCCCCCGCCCATGCGGCCCCGAGCTCCCTCGCGAACTCCCTTTCCAATTCGCTCCTCGCGAAGACATATATCCCGGTATTGGGATACAAGTAACGCGCCATTTTCAGCACGAGGTGTCCCGAAGCGCCGAAGCCGGTAAGACCGAGCGTCTGGCCGTCCTCTATGCCCGTGAGCCTCAGCGACCTGTATCCGATGGCCCCCGCGCACAGGAGCGGCGCCGCTTCAGTGTCGGTGAATACTTCGGGGATCGGATATGCGTAGCCTTCCTTTGCAATCATGTATTCCGCATACCCGCCGTCCGCGTCCCTGCCCGTGGCCCTGAATTCCGGGCAGAGGTTATCGTCTCCTTCGAGACAATAGGCGCATTTTCCGCATGAGGAGAATATCCAGGCGACGCCTACCCTGTCTCCTTCCTTGAGAGTGGTCACGCCGCTTCCGGCTTTTTCTACGAAACCCACAGCCTGGTGTCCCGGTATTACGGGGAGCTTCGGAGGAGGCGTCCTCCCCTCTATCTCGTCTAACTCCGTGTGGCAGACCCCGCAGGCGGAAATCCTTATCAGCACCTCGCCCGGACCCGGAGCCGGCGGCTTGACGTCGGCAAGACGGAGCGGATCATTGTCGTCGTGAAGGGAGACTATCTTTTCGAGAAGCATAGCTTTCAACGGAACATCCTCCGATAACACTCAGCTCACTATAAGCCCGTCCTTTATCTCGAGCACCTTCTTCGTCATCTCGGCGAGGTACATCTCGTGAGTAATCATCAGTACGGACCTCCCCTTTTCGTTGAGCTCGAGGAACACGTCCATGACCATGGCGGAGTTCCTGGAGTCGAGGTTCCCGGTAGGCTCGTCGGCCATCACTATCTCCGGGTCGTTCGCGAGCGCCCGCGCTATGGCCACCCTCTGCTGCTCTCCGCCCGAGAGCTGGTAGGGCTTCCGCTTTTCCTTGCCCTTGAGCCCGAGGCTCTCTATCAGCTCGTGACACCTTTCCCTGGCGCGCGCGCCGTCGCCCTCTCCGTTCTTGAGCATCGGTATGAGCACGTTTTCGAACGCGGTTAATTCCGTGATTAGGTAATGGAACTGGAACACGAACCCTATCTTCCTGTTCCTTATTTTCGAGAGGAGCTTGGCGTCGCCGAAATCTACTTTCCTGTCGTCGATTATCACCTCGCCCGAAGTGGGCGAGTCGAGTAGGCCGAGTATGTACATGAGCGAGCTCTTGCCCGAGCCCGAGGCCCCTACTATGCTTATGAAGTCCCCTGTCGAGATCTGAATTGATATTCCCTTCAGTATCTCGTTCTCGCCTATGGATTTCCTTATGTCCCTTCCTTCGAGGATTACGCTCATACGCTTGACCGGAATATGTCGACCGGGAAGAGGCGGGACGCCCTCCAGGACGGGTAGAAAGAGGCGAAGAACGCGAATATCATCGCGAATATGAACCCCAGCACGAAGTACCTGGGTCTCCTGTCGAGCACGAACCCGCTCGCCCTGATTATGCCGACGATGTCGAACCTGAGAGACGCGAGCCATACCTCTATGAGATAGCCGAGGAGACAGCCGAGCAGCGCCCCTATGAGGCCGACGAGGAGCCCCTGGAATACGAATATCCTCGTTATCTCCCCGTCCTCGTAACCTATGGCCTTGAGTATCGCTATGTCCCTCTTCTTTTCGAGCACCGTCATCATCATGATGTTGAATATTCCGAACGCGGAAACTATCAGTATGGCGAACACCATCATGTACGTTATCCAGTTCTGCATCTTGAATATCTGGAGGAAGTTGCTGAACGCCCTCTGCCAGCTCTCGGCGAAATACCCCGTGTCATCCGTCATCTCGCCCGCAAGGCTTTCCGCCTGATTTACGTCCTTAACCTTGATAATGAGCTCGTTCACCTGGTTCGGCTTGTCGAGTATCGCCTGGAGCGTGCGGAGGTTAATGTAGACCCTCGACTGGTCGAGGCTCGTTATGCCGGAGTTGAAGAAATCCACCACCTTGAGCGTGTATATGCCGCCGCTCGGCGAAACGAGGGTCACCTTCTTCCCCGGCTCCTTTATCCCGAGATCCCTCGCGAGGAGCTTTCCGATTATTATGCTGTTCCTGTCGGTTACTATCTTGTCCAGGTTTCCGAGCTCTATATAGTCGTCCACTACCGACGCCCGTCTTTCGAGGTCGGGCTCGATGCCGATGAGGTTCGCCGTCTTGTCCTTGGTGCCGTAATTGATAATAGCCTGTCCCGTCAGGTGAGGGGCGATGCCGACGACCCTCTCGTCCTTCTCGTACTTGTCTATGTAATGCTTGTAGCCGATTATCTTGTCCTTCAGGTCCTTGGGCTTGGAGCCCAGGACGTCGGCGACTATGTCTTCCCCGTAAGCGGCCCTGAGTATCCTGTCCGGGTCGTCCGATTCCTCTATCTTGAGGGTTATGTGGGCGTTGATGTCGACTGCCTGTTTTATGAAGTAGATCTGGAACCCGTTCATTACGGAGCTCATGGCTATGAACGCGGCCACGCCTATCGCCACGCCGGCCGTCGAGACGAGCGCCTGCCTCTTTCTCTCGGTCAGCAGCTTGAACGCGATGAACAGTATGGACCTCAACGGGTGAGGGTCTCCTCGCCCCCCGGGGCTCCGTCCCTTATCTCTATGTAGTCGTCTTCCTCCACCCCGGCCTCGACCGGCACCCTGACCTTCTTCCCGTCTTTCACGACCTCTATGTATCCGTCCTTGTAGGCCTCTTTCGAGATGAAGAGCCCTTCCCTGTCCATAACCACTATGTTCGCCTCGACGGTTATCCCGACCGGTATGTCGGGCGGATAATCCGTATCGGCCTTGACCTTGACGGTCCGGGAGACCCTGTCCGATTCCCTCTCTATCACCCTTATCTTTCCCTCGAACACCTTGCCGGGATAAGCGTCCGTCGTTATGAGCACCTTCTCGCCGGGCTTAATCAGCGGAATAAACTCCTCGTCGACAGAGAGCACGGTCTCGAGCGTACCCGGGTTCCCGAGTGAGAAGAGTATGTCGTCCTTGAGCACGGAGTTCACGTAATCCCCTTCCTCGGCGAATTTCCTCAGCACCTCGCCGTCTACAGGGGACTTTATCTCGTGCTTCTCCATCTCCCTGACGACCGCCTGCTCGGCCGCCGTGAAGGACTCGAGCTCGGACCTGAGTGACGCGAGCTGGTCGTTCAGCGCTTCGAGGGATTTCGCGAGCGTCTTTTCCGTGACCTCGAGCCCCTGCTTCGACTTGTCGTAGTCTTCCTTCGAAATTATCCCCTTGCCGTAAAGCGACTCCCTCCTCTCGAAGTTCCTCCTTTCAATCTCCGTGTTCATCTTCCATATAGCTATCTCGTCCCTGAGAGCCTTGAGGAATGGCGAGTCCTCCTTCATCCTCCCCTCTATGAGCTCCCTCTTTGCGGAAATCTCGCGGAGCTGCTCCTTCAGCTTATCGTTCTTGATAGTCGCGATAACCTCGCCCTTTTTGACCTTGTCCCCCTCCTTCACGTATATGCGGTCTATGTAGCCGGACACTTCGGGCTTTATCTGCACCTTGTTCACGCTGTCCACGTAGCCCGAGGCGTAAACGGACTTGACATACCTCTTCTTTTCGACCTTTGCCGCCTCTTTTGACTGTTCGCCCCCCGGAAAGAGGAATATGTATGCGATCAGCAGAACGGCCGCAGCCGCAACGAGAATAAAAATGTACCGTCTATTCATCTATGCACCCGGATGCTTGCAATTGAGTATTATCGTGAGGCTCATGTAAGCGGACTGAAACCGCCCCTGCGGGAGCCGCGTCCTGGACTTTCGGTGTATGGAAAGCCGTCATGGAACCCGCTCACGAGATATATTCTATCATTTATCTGTCAAAAAATCTTACAACGGACATGAATAATTATAGCCGTAAATTCGATTTTTAGCCTTTTATGCCATAAACATTGGGAAGTTCTTTTTGCGGCACGGAACTTGATTATAATTATTTAATATAATCCAAATATCAGGAGGGCAGGCATCATGGCACTTAAAAGATGGGAACCGACGAAGGGCATGGAGAAGTTCTTCGAGGATATGTTCGAGGAAAGTTTTCCGACCAGGTTTTTAAGGAGATTTCCGAGATTCAAGTGGATGACCGAGGTCGAAACGGTCTGGCCTGCGGTCGATATGTACGACAAGGCCGAAGAGATAGTCGTCAAGGCTGAGGTGCCGGGAATAGACAAGAAGAACATAAAGATCTCGGTATCGGACAACACGCTAACGATCAAGGGGGAAATGAAGAAGGAAGAGGAGATCAAGGAAGAGGACTACTACTATTCCGAGAGGTCATACGGAAGCTTTTCGAGGTCGTTGACCCTTCCCGCGAAGGTCGTCGAGAGCAAGATATCGGCCGAGTTCAAGGACGGGATTCTGGAAGTCCATCTCCCGAAGGCGGCTGAATCGAAGCCCAAGGAGATCAAGGTCGAAGTAAAGTGAAACAGCCCGGTTAGGGAGGCCTCTCCCCAGGCGAGGCTTACCGGCCGGAGAACGAAAGGAGGCCCGCGTGAAAATTAACAGGATAGTATGGGGAGCCGACGGGACGGGAGATTCCGCTGAGGCTCTAAGGATAGCAGAAGCGCTTTCCGTAAAATTCAAATCGCGGATCATGGGAGTATCAGTAATTCCCGACTACTATAACGTAGTCAACCTCTTCCCGCCCGCCGAGAAAGCGAAGTTCCGCGACTGGGTCGACCTCAACCTGATCACGGCGAGGAAGGACGCTATGGAAAAGGTGAAGCGCGACCTTTCGAAAAAGGGCGTCGGATTCGAGTACGACATCATGAGGGGCATACCCGCGAAGGCGATAACGAATTTCGCGGCGAAGCAGGATGCCGACCTTATCGCGCTCGGCAGGGGAAGGTCCGCCGAGAAGACGATACTCGGGGGCACGGCGCTCAAGGTCCTGAGGTCCGCAAGGGTCCCCGTGCTCACAGCAAGAGGGGATAAATTCAGGGGGGGCTTCAAGAGGATATTAGTCCCTGTCGACCTCTCTCACGGGCTCGGGAAGAGCTTCGATTACGCGATCGACCTCGCGGCCGCCTTCGGCTCGGCCGTGCACGTGGTGAACGTCGTCGAGACCGGCTACCAGAAATACCCGCCCGAGCTTGCCGAGCAGCTGCGGGGATTCGCGCACAGGGAGCTCAGGGAAACGGTCGGGACGACGAAGCTTAAAGACGAGCTCTTCATCAACACTGTGATCGCTCCCAACGGCTGGCGCGGGATAACGGACTTTGCAATCGAGAAAAAAGCTGATTTAATTGTTATAATGACTTACGGGGGCGGCAGGTTTAAGAAGGAATTCATCGGGAGCGTCGCGGAGAAGGTCATACAGGGGGCTCAGTGCCCTGTGATAACGATGACGCCCTGAGGGATTTGCGGCCCTTTGCACTATACGAAATGGAAATTGGTAAAATTCTCTGGCCGACCGACGGCTCCAAGGAATCGGAAGGATCGCTTGGGCTCGCCGTCCACCTCGCCCGTATATACGGCTCCGAGATCATCTGTCTTCACGTGAGCCAGATACAGGTGCCCGTTACGGACCTCTATCCGAGCTATGAGCACGTCATAATGGACATAGTCAAGAACACCGAGGAGAGGTTCGGGAAGGAATTCAAGCGCATAGAGTCAGAAAACCCCGGAGTGAAATTCTCGTCCAGGATAGTGAGGGGGAGCGTTGTCGACTGGATAATCGAGACCGCGAAGGACAACGCCGCGGGGCTCATAGTAATGGGGAAGAAAGGACACGGGCTCATAGGGAGCGCGCTCCTCGGGAGCAACACCCTCAAGGTGCTGAGGAATTCCCCCGTCCCTGTGCTTTCCGTGAAGCCCGAGGGCGAGAGGAAGGAATACGCCATAAAAAAGATACTCGTCCCGCTCGACATTGCGGACACCGCTGATACCTCCCTCGCGTATGCGCTCGAGCTTGCGGGAAAGCTCGGCTCAGGCGTCACCGCGGTGTACGTGTTCTGGCTCGACGCCAACGTTTATGAAATAAGCCCGGAGCTGGTCGACGAGCTGTCCGCCCACTCGGGGAAAGAGCTCGGGACCAGGGTCGACGGGATCAGGGCCCGCTATTCTAAGGACAACCCGGGCGCGCCCGAAGTAGAGGTCGATACCCGCGTGCTTACCGGCGTGAGCCCGGCACTTACCGTGACCGACTTTGCCGATGAGAACGGTTTCGACCTTATCGCGATAACGACGCACGGGAGGAAGGGTCTCGAGAGGTTCATACTCGGGAGCGAAACCGAAAAGATCATACGTGAAGCCCGCTGCCCGGTCCTGGCGTTAAAGCCCTGAGAGGGAGTGAAATATATGCCCCTGACGATCACGACACTGCTCTCCGCGTTGATATGCATTACGCTTGCGCCGCTCATTGCCTCGGCCGCGCCTGAAAAAGGTACGGCAGCCGCCGGAGATAAAATGGTCGAGAGGGGAAAGCAGCTCGTGACGGAGGGCAACTGCGATTACTGTCACACGCCGCTGATAGAGACGAAAGAAGGCCCCGTGCCCGATATCAAGAGGAGGCTGTCCGGGCATCCCCAGGACAGGGAGATACCGCGTCTCCCCGATACTGAGGTCGGCTCTACGGAGTGGATAGAGTTCCTGGGCACGCTCGACACGACGGAGTGGGCTGGGCCGTGGGGCCTCGTATTCTCTAAGAACATCACCCCCGACCCGGAAACGGGCATAGGGAAATGGACGGAAGAGATATTCATCGGGACCATGAGGAGCGGAAAACACATAGACCTGAAAAGGGATATTATGCCGCCCATGCCCTGGCAGGACTACGCCCGGCTCCCGGACTATGACCTGAAATCCGTATTCGCCTACCTCATGACGCTCCCCCCGGTGAAGAACGCGGTGCCCAAGCCCGTGCCGATGCCCGGTAAAAAATCGGGAGAGTGATGCGGGCGTTTCCAATGCGCAATCTTATAGATTAAAATAATCCGCTATTCAGCGCCTGAAAGGAGGGCTTCAGCTTGATCAAGAAAATTGTGTGGGCTTCAGACGGTTCCAAGGATTCACTCGACGCTCTCGCTTTCGCGGAGTCGATCGCGCGCCCCCTCGACTCGGAGATAATCGGCCTCTACGTCATCCCAGATTATTTCGAAGTCCGCGCTCTTGACGAGTTCCCGAGCCCGGAGCTCGACCTGCTCGCCGACTGGATAAAGGAAAAGGAATCTAAGGGGAGCGACAGGCTCAAGAACATATCGGAAGAGCTCGCCTCAAAGGGGCTCCGTTTCAGGACACGCATCACGCAGGGCGTGCCGTATTTGAAGATCATAGAAGCCGGCGAAGAGGAAAACGCCGACCTCATAGTGCTCGGGAAAGGGAGGGCGGAGGAAAGGAACCTCCTGGGCGCGACCGCGCTCAAGGTGCTCAGGCGCTCGAGGATACCCGTGCTCATAGTAAGGCGCGACAGCCCGAAAAAGGAGATAAAACGGATACTGGTCCCAACGGACCTCTACAACATAATGTCGAGGGACCTCCAGCTCGCCCTCGGCCTCGCGAGGGACCTCCGGGCGGAGATATACAGTCTCAACATTGTCGCTACGGGGGAAGGGAAATACCCGCCCAAGCTCGTGGAGCTGATGAGGGGGGACGCGTACAACAAGCTCACGGAGCAGGTCGAGGAGGCCAGGCTCGAGGACAGGGTGGAAACCGCCGTAGAGACGGCGAGGAACGCCTGGATAGGGATTATCAACTACGCCAGGGAAAAGAAGATAGACCTTATAATCATGAACACCTACGGGGGATATAAGTTCAGGCGTGAGGACTTCATCGGGAGCGTCGCGGAGAGGGTCGCACAGGAATCCCCATGCCCCGTCGTCACGGTCAAGCCCGTTTAGCTGTCGGTCACAGTACCCGTAATACGGAGCAAGATGTTATCGGCGATAAGAAACAAGCTCTTCGTACCCGTTTTACTGATATTCCTCATAAACATGTTCGGCACTATAGGCTACATGGTCGTGGAGGGATGGAATTTCCGGGACTCCCTCTTCATGACCGTGACCACGCTTACGACCGTCGGTTACGGAGAAGTGCACGACCTCTCCCCCGCGGGCGAGATATTCACAATAGTGCTGCTCACCCTGGGCGTGGGGACCATACTTTATCTCCTCGGCACTCTGGCGAAGATAGTGCTGGAAGGGGAGCTTAAACAGATGATCGGGAGGTCCAGATTGGAAAGGAAAATAAAAGACATCAAAAACCATTATATAGTCTGCGGCTACGGGAGGATGGGCAAGACAATAGTCAGGGAGCTCGCCGGGAAGGGCATGGATATCATAGTCATCGAAAAGGAGCCGGTCGAGACGGCGGGGAACGGCGAGCCCGTGATAATCGAGGGCGACGCTACAAAGGACGACGTGCTCCTCTCGGCCGGCATAGAGAGGGCCTACGGCCTCATATCCGTCCTCCCGACAGACGCCGAGAACCTATTCGTCGTGCTGAGCGCGCGAGGGCTGAACCCCGGCCTCCTCATATATACGCGGGCCGGCGACGAGGGCTCGGAAAAGAAGATATTGAGGGCGGGCGCCGACAGGGTCGTATCCCCTTACCACACGGGAGGGATGAGGATAGCGGGCATGATACTCAAGCCGGCGGTGGTCGATTTCATAGAATACGCCACTACGGCCGGGAACCTCGAGATTCAGCTCGAGGAGGTCGAGATACTGCCGGGCTCCGCTCTCGGCGGCAAGACTCTCGAAGCGTCCGGCATAGGAAGGGACCTCGGCATAATAATAACCGCCGTAAAAAAACCGGACGGGACGATGCATTTCAATCCGACGTCGAGGACGGTGATTGAAACGGGGGATACGCTCATAGCTTTAGGCGAGGTCACTAAGCTGAAGACGCTCGAAGCCATGGCCCGCGGATAGTCGGGCGCAGCGTCAGTCGGCTTCGTAAGAGGCCTCTCCGGCCCTCGCGATAAACCCCCTCGCCTTTACGAGAGCCTCTTCCACGGCTCCCTTCCTGTCGTCTTTATGTCCGGGCACGTTGACTATGACCCTGAGCGACATTATCCTGCCCTTAACGTCCTCCTCCTTCTCGATGTACCCGAACGTGACCTCGGTCGCGTCCCTGTCCGCGTTGTAGCTCGTATCGATCAGGTATAGCGTTGAGTAATCCGACATTCATGCCTCCCTTATCAGCCGTTCGCCGCCGGTATCACGGGTGTAATGGCAACAATTGTACCGTTTCCCGGTCCCGGCGCTGAAAGAAATTTCCGGACGACAACATTACCCTGCGTGTCAGAAAATGCGACAGACGACACCGGAGGGTCGGGCCCGGCCTGCATAACGCCCGGTTTCCCGAGCTTAACGCACATTGCTTACGTGGCATTATTGTTGCAATATTCTATAATAAAATCTTGCATTAAGGACATCCCTCCGAGGAGGTAGGATAAATGACAGGAAAAAGAAAAACCCAGGCCGAGCTGTTGAGCGAGGTCATTAACAGGAACGTCGTGACGATCTCGCCTGCGGCGGCGCTTTCAGAAGCCGCGTACATGATGATGAACGAAGACGTGGGCGCGCTCGTCGTGGTCGACGCCGATATGAGCCCCGTCGGCATGATCACGGACAGGGACCTGGTCGTATCCGCGATGGCCGAAGGCGTGAGCCCGGACGAGGCAACGGTCGAGGAGGTAATGACGAAGGACCCCATAACCGTCGACGAGGATACCGACATATTCGAGATGCTGAGCCTGCTGTCCGAGAATTCGATAAGGAGGCTCCCGGTAACGCGCGGGAGAAAGTTGAAGGGCATAGTGTCGGTCGACGACCTTATAGTCGTCGTGGCGACGGAGCTCGTAAATCTAGCCATGGCGCTCAGCAGCAAATCTAAGGTCCTCTGAGCATGAGTCGGGGACACAACGGGAGATATTGTGGTAGAATTAATTGTCCCGGAGGGGCCTTACTTCAGGAAGCGGGAAATAATTCTTCAAAGCGAGACTGACATGGAAATGAACAGGATTCTCTGGGCCACGGACGGATCGGGTGAAGCCGAGCTCGCGCTTGAGTACGCGAAATACATTGCGAGGCTGTCAGGCGCCGAGATAATAGGCGTTCACGTAATTCCTCTACCGGTACAGCTCCTCTTCGAATCCCTGAGAGAAGAGGACGAGAAATTCCACGAGTGGCAGTCCGGGGTCGAGAGAAGGGTGAGCGACAGGTTCGTCGAGGTGAGGAACGAGCTCCTTCATCTGGGAATAAAGTTCGACGGCGTCATACTCAAAGGGATACCAAGCGACAAGATAAGGGAGTTCTCCCGTCTGAGAAAGGCCGACATTATAGTAATGGGGAAACAGGGGCACGGCATCATAGAGAGCATGATGGTCGGAAGCGAGACCGTGAAAGTGCTTAAGTCTTCCCACATCCCGGTGCTCGCCGTCAAGAGGACCGGCCCCGGAAACGATATCAAGATAAGCAAAATAATTGTCCCGATAGACCTTGCCGACGAGAACGAGACGGCGCTTGACTACGCCCTCGGCCTCTCGGGCTTGACAGGGGCGGACGTTACGGCCGTATACGCTCTCAGGCTCGATATGTACGCACAGGACATGCCGGCCGGGGCGCTCGACATCGTCATAAAGCAGTCTGCAAAGGAGCTCCGGGAGAGGGTGGACAGGATCAAGGACAAATACGAGAGCGGGCACGGCGTCACTCCGATCAGCGGGATAAAGACCGAAGTCATACACGGGCTCAGCCCCGCCATATCGATCGCCAATTACGCATCGAGGCAGCATGCCGACCTGATAGTCATCAACACGCACGCGAGGACGGGGCTCAAAAGGCTCGTGCTCGGCAGCGTCACGGAGAGGCTTATCCCGGAGGCCCCCTGCTCCGTTTTGTCGTTAAGGCCGTAAGAAAATTCATCCGCGGGAACAGATGCCTGGAAGTCAAAACCTGAACAGACAGGACCTGATCGAATTTCTGCTCGAGCCCTCTTCGTATCCGCACAGACCCTCCGGGGTCACGCACCTCCAGACGCACATATCCGACGTATTCATTGCCCCGCCGTACGTTTACAAGATAAAAAAGCCTGTGGACCTCGGCTTCCTCGATTTCACGACGCTCGAGAAAAGAAAGCATTTCTGCACTGTGGAGGTCGAGCTCAACAGGAGGCTCTGCTCAGGCGTTTACCTGGGAGTCGAGACGATAACGTTCTCCGAGGGCAGGCTCGCGTTAGGCGGCTCCGGCGAGGCCGTGGAATACGCCGTCAGGATGAAGGAGCTTCCGGAGAGCGGGTTCCTGCTCAACATGCTCGGGCGAGGCGGTATAGGCGAAGAGGACATGAGGAGGCTCGCCCGGAGGCTCGTCGATTTCTACGCCTCTCAGCCCCGTAGCGACGAGATCGCCACGTACGGGCAGCCCTGGAGGATAAGGGTGAACATAGACGAGAACCTCTCGCTCACGGGAAGGTTCGTCGGCGTCACGATCTCGCGGCCAGCTTACGAAGCCGTCCGTTACTTCAACGAGCGGTTCTTCGGGGAGAACCGCGAGACGTTCTTGAAGCGCATCGAAGACGGTTTCATAAAGGACTGCCACGGCGACCTCCACCTCGACCATATCAACATCAATCCCGAAGGCATATGCATATACGACTGCATAGAGTTCAACGAGAGGTTCAGGTACATAGACACGGCTTCCGACATAGCGTTCCTAGCAATGGACCTCGACTATAACGGCTGCCGCGGGCTCTCGCGGTTTATCGTCGATGAAGTCGCGCGCTTGATGGACGACCCAGGCATTTACGGCGTCATCGACTTCTATAAATGCTACAGGGCCTACGTCCGGGGCAAGGTCGAGAGCATCAAGGCATTCGAGCCCGAGGTCCCGGAGGACGAGAAGGCGCTCTCCCTTGAGAGGGCAAAAAAATACTTCGGGCTCGCCCTCAGATACGCCCTCTTCGGCTCGGGTCCCGCGGTCGTCGTCACGTTCGGCGTCATAGGCTCGGGAAAGTCCACGCTCGCCGCTGCTCTCGGGGAGGAGCTCTGCTCGGCCTTAGTCTCGTCTGACGCCGTGAGGAAGGAGATCACCGGGACTCCGCCTGGGGAGAGGAGATACGAGGGGTGGGAAGGCGGCATATATACTAGCGCGATCACCGAGAAGACTTACAGGGAGATAATAAGACGCGCTCTCGGCGAGGCGGAAAGGAATATGACAGCCGTGCTCGACGCGAGCTTCTCAAAGCGCAAGTGGAGGGAATTCCTCATAGGCGAAGCCGCGTCAAAGGGCATGGACGTCTATTTCGTCAGGACTACGGCGCCCGTTGAGGAGATAGAGATGAGGCTTCTCCGGAGGGAGAGAGAGGGAGCGGCCCTATCCGACGCAACCGCGGCCATACTGCCGAGGTTTTTAGCCGAGTGGGAGGAGCCCGGCGGGATGGCGAAAGGGTATTATTTCATGGCGGATACGGCAAGACCAGGAGACGAGGTCCTCGATGCGTTATTCAAAGAGATCATAGAGACTGGGGGCCTCCGCCGGGCAAAACCGTAGCCGCGCCGCGCGAAGCCGGACGCAACGGTCGTTATATCCCCCTGTTTAGTCGTCTTGTCCTGTGTATAACGTTATGGCCGATACAAGAGAGCCCTGGAACATATCTCAGGAGAATGTACTGACCGCTCTCGGGGTCTCGCCGGGCGATGGGCTCGCCCGCGGGGAAGCCCTCGCGCGTCTGAAAAAATACGGCCCTAACCGCCTCGTCGAAGCGAAGCCCAGGAGCGCCCTCTCGATTCTGCTCGCCCAGTTCAGGAGCCTCATAGTCCTCCTTCTCCTGGCGGCCGCCCTGCTCTCATTCGCATTCGAAGACTGGCCCGAAGGTACGGCCATTGCCGTCGTAATCTTGCTTAACGCCGCGATCGGGTTCCTCACGGAGATAAGGGCCGTGAGGTCCATGGAGGCCCTCTACAGGCTCGTCCGCGTGGAGGCGACCGTGCTCAGGGACGGGACAGCATCCGTCGTCCGCGCGGAAGAGCTCGTCCCCGGGGACATCGTAATACTGGAGGCGGGAGACATAGTGCCGGCCGACATCAGGCTCATAGAGGCGTCAAGGGTTGAGGCGAACGAATCCTCGCTCACGGGCGAATCTATCCCGGTAAGGAAAAACACCGACACGATCGCCGGGGAAGCGCAGCTCTCCGAGCGGACGAACATGGCGTTCATGGGCACAGCGCTCACTAAAGGCTCGGGCAGGGGCGTCGTCACGGCCACAGGGACAAATACCGACCTCGGGAAGATAAGCGTCCTCGCCGAGAAGGCGGGACACGACAAGACTCCGCTCGAAAAGAGGCTCGACAGGCTCGGGAACAGGCTCATCTGGGTCACTCTGCTCCTGGCTTCGGCCGTCATCATTGGTGGCGCGCTGACAGGGAGGGATCTCCTCCTAATGATAAAGACGGGGATAGCGCTGGCCGTGGCCGCCATACCCGAGGGCCTCCCGGTCGTCGCCACGATAGCTCTCGCGAGGGGCATGGTCAGGATGGCTCGGAGGAACGCGCTCGTGAACCGCCTTAGCGCGGTCGAAACGCTCGGCTCGACGAACATCGTCTGCACGGACAAGACGGGCACGCTGACCGAGAACAGGATGACCGTGGAGAGGATAGTTACTGAAGGCGTCCTGCTCGGGTTCACGGGCGAGGAAGGGAAATTCCTCGTCGACGGGGCCGAGACGGGGTCGATTGCGGACGAAGCCGCGCTCAGGGTCATAGAGACCGGCGTGCTCTGTAGCCGAGCAAGGCTCGGCGGCAAGGCTCCAGGAAACGGGGAAGACATCGGAGACCCTCTGGAAGTAGCGCTCCTGCGCGCAGGGGCCCTTGCCGGCATGGAAAGAGACGTATTACTATCCGCTTACCCGGAAACCGGAGTAGAGGCTTTCGACACTCTCGTCAACATGATGGCCACGTTCCACGAATCGGACGGGGCTTACAGGGTGGCCGTCAAAGGGGCCCCGGACGCCGTGCTCGCATGCTGCGACAGGGTGCTCACGGCTTCGGGCGCCGCTGTGCTTTCCGGGGAAAGGAAAGGACACTGGCACGGCAGGAACGACGAGCTCGCCTCGCTCGGCTACAGGGTAATAGCTCACGCCGAGAAGACCGTCACAGACCCGGAATCGGATCCATATACGAACCTCACCTTCCTCGGTCTCGTGTGCCTCCTCGACCCGCCACGGCCGGGCGTAAGGGGAGCCATAAGGGAGTGCCTCAAGGCAGGCATAAAGGTCGTCATGGTCACGGGCGACCACCCGTCCACGGCGAGGAACATAGCTCTCGCCGTCGGGCTCACCTCCGACCCTGAGGAGCCCGTCATACACGGGAGGGACCTGAAAAAGATAGATGACCTTCCGGAAGAAGCGAAGAAGCGTCTGAAGGAGTCCCTGATTCTGGCCCGCGTCAGCCCCGAGCAGAAGCTCGGGCTCGTCTCCTTTTATCAGAAGGAGGGGTTCGTCGTGGCGATGACCGGGGACGGCGTGAACGACGCTCCGGCGCTCAGGAAGGCGGATATAGGGGTCGCGATGGGGAAACGCGGTACCCAGGTCGCGAAGGAGGCCGCCGACATAGTGCTCAAGGACGACTCCTTCCAGACGATAGTCCACGCGGTCGAGCAGGGGCGCGTCATCTTCGGCAACATTAGGAAGTTCATATTCTACCTACTCTCCTGCAACGTGAGCGAGATAATGATAGTCACGGCGGCGTCGTTCGCCCCCGTCCCGCTCCCGCTCCTCCCCCTCCAGATACTATTCCTCAACCTCGTGACGGACGTGTTCCCCGCGCTTGCCCTCGGCATGGGCGAAGGGGACGAGAGGGTGATGAGCATGCCGCCGAGAGACCCGAAAGAGCCGCTGATAACACGTAGGGGGTGGCTGGGCATAGCCTCTTACGGCGCGCTTATAACGGCGAGCGTCCTCGGGGCGCTCTTCGTGTCGGTCTACTCGCTGGGACTCTCGGAGGAGCAATCCGTATCCGTATCTTTCCTCACGCTCGCTTTCGCCCAGATATTCCACGTGTTCAACATGCGTGACGCCGGGTCGCCTCTCGTCATTAACGAGGTCACCCGGAACGGCTATGTATGGGGAGCGGTTGCCCTCTGCGCGCTTCTGACCATGGCCGCGGTCCTCACCGGGCCTGCGGCCCGCGTGCTCGGCATCGTCGACCCCGGCCCCGGGGGCTGGAAACTGATAGCCGCGGCTAGTCTTGTCCCGCTCGTCGTCGGGCAAGCGCTCAAGCATGTCTTGAAGAAATGATCCCGTGAGGGGGCTCCTCACGGGACCGTGGATTGCAGTTTAAACGGTGGGGTCAGGGACTATCTGGTAAATGACGCTGCTCCCGCTGTAGAAGGGCCTGTAATATGCGGCCCCGAAAAGATAGTAAGTGGTCCCGTTCACGACCTTCGGCTGGGCGCCCTCGGGCAGTGAGTCCACGGTCGCTCCGACCGGGGGCTGGACTACCTGGAACCCCGCGTCCTGGGACGAATAGAACGCGCCTCCGCAGTCGTAGTACTGGTCGTCGCCCGCGTATACAGTATCGCAGGAGGGCGGAAGCGTATTGACTACCGCTCCCGGCGGCGGCGGCACGACTACGTACTGGCTCCCCTGGGGAGCGTAATAGACGCCGTCAGCGTAATAGAACGGGTTACCGGATACGTAAACTGTCGTCGAGCTCGCCGGAATGCTCGCTATGGCGGCGCCCATGGCGAGGCCGCCCGCGAACGCCCATCCGCCGTAATAGCCGCCCCAAGACCCCCAGTATCCGCCCCAGTAGTTGTTATACTCGGTGCAGTTGTAGCAGTTGTTATTGTTCCTGTTGTTCGAATTATTATTGTTGTTGTCGTTGTTATTGTTATTGTTATTGGTGTTCCTGTTGTTCGCGTTGTTCGCGTTTGTGTTGGCCCGGTTCGTATTCTGGTTAGCGTTCGTGCCGGCGTTCGGGTTGGTGTTAGTCCTGTTCATGTTCTGCCCCTGATCGGCCATGTTCTCGCGGTTCTGGCCGGCCTCCGAGTTCTGAAACTCGGACTGCCGGTTGGAGAACGAGTCCTGGTCTCCTCCGAAATCGTCCCTGTTCTGGCCGAAATCGGAATCCTGGAAGGACTGCCTGTCGCCCATACCGGAGTTGTCGAAGGACTGCCTGCTGCCGAAATTATCCCCCTGATAACCCCTGTAGCCGGACATGTCGCCCATTCCGTTCCCGGAGTACCTCACGTTCCCCATGCCCCTGTTACCGGCGCCCCTGTAGCCTCCGCCGAAGCCGCCCCGTGAAAAGGCGTCCGTCGTCATGAATACGCCCGAAGCCAGAAACGCTATAACTGCCGCCGACGCGGCCGTTCTATTTATTAAATGTTTTAGGTTTCCCATTTTACTCCCCCGTATTATTGTTATTTGTTTTCATTTTTATAAATTCTATCTGCACCGCCCCTTCAGGCAGCACCGGCGTGAATACCGACGCGTTTACCGCCGGGTTTAAAGCCCAGTCGGAAAATACCGCCGAGTATTGAGGTCCGCCCGGTATGGTCTTGTAGGTTATGACCAGCTTGCAGGGGAGCGCCTCCTTGCCGTTCGATATCCATATCTGCCAGTCAATGAACTTCTCGACGAAAGCCAGGTGCTTGCACGACTGCCCGTTAATCGTGCTGTCGCCTATGACAACGCCCGCCGCGACGTTCGTCACGAACGCCTTATAAGGATCGCTCACAACAACATCGGAAAGGGGAAGCGTGAAACCGTATTCGACCATGAGTTTGTCCATCGCGTCGTCGAGGTTCGCGGGAACGGGAAGGTTACCGTAAAAGTTCTTGTCCACGTCGAGCACCGTGACGTCCTTGCCCGTGTACCATACCTTTCTTCCGATCAGGTCCCCCGCGTATTCCGCGTAGACCTTGTCAGGCCTCTGGAGAGTCACGTTCGCTGAGCCGCCGTACATTATCTGCTGCCCGGATACGATGAGCTGGTCGAAGTTTATATCGGCTCTGAAAGTGAGGGTTTTCGCTGAAGCGAGCGTCGAGCTCATGGATTTGAGCAGCTTGTCGGCTACGGGGTCGATCACGGGTGTTACCGGCGCTGTTTGAGTCGCGTCGTCCTGAGCGAACGCGTCCCCGCCCGGCAGGGGCGAAAACAGGAAAGGCGCAGCGACGAAGGACAGTAATAAAAGGAAAAAGAGCTTCAAATCAGGGATAAATCTCTTCATGTATAACATCTCCTCCTGTAATATTATGCCCTAATTCTATATCAGATTTGTAAAAATCTCATTAATAAATTCCGGGGCCGGCTCAGCCGTGCCTTACTATGAGCACCGGGCACGGGGAGGAGAACATCACCTTGTGGCTCGTCGTGCCGAGCGAGACCTCTCCCGATTCGGTCCTTACGCCGTGGGACCCCATGATTATGAGGTCTACGCCCATCTCTTTCGCGTACGTGTCTATGACCCTCCAGCGTGGCCCGATCAGTATGTCCGTATGCACGTCGAGCCCGCTTTTTTCGAAAATGTCCTTCTCCTCAGCCATCTTCTCCTGCATCTGCGCCTCGAGCGTCCTGTAAAATTCCCTTATCTCCTCGTCAGCCTCTTCGTATCTGAGCGGCTCTATGGCGTGGAGCAGATAAACGGACGCGCCCAGAGCCCGGGCCAGGTAGAGCGCGTGCTCCCTCGCGTTCACGGACCTGGGGGCGAAATCGGTCGGGAACAGTATCTTCTCGATCTTCAATTAAAGTCTCCTTTTGAGCGATATTCTAATACCATTAACGCCGGATGGTAAGTATCATTTTTTCTCCGCGTCTAGAGCCCTTACGAGCCCGTTCAGTATGTCCGTGGTCGTAAGCACGCCCTTGAGCTCTCCGGAGGCAGAAACCACCGGCAGGGCGTTGAACTTGTTCTTGCTGATAAGCTCAGCCGCCTCTTTGAGAGGGATGTCCTCATTCACCGTTACGGGGTCGGGGGTCATCACGGAGGATACCTTGAGTCCCGGCTCTGAAAGCGTTTCCATGACCGCCAGTCTCAGGTCCCTGTCGGTCACTATCCCTATGAGCTTCCCGCCCTCGAGCACCGGGGCCTGGCGTATTTTCAAATCAGTCAGCTTTCCGAAAGCTACCCTGACGTCCTCGTCCGGCGGGAACGTCACCGGGTCCCTGGTCATGCACTCCTTCACGAGCATGGGCTTCCTCCCTGATCTTTAGTCCGCCCGTAAGCCAAACCCCTGGGCATGACATATAATCTGCTCATTCGGCGCGGGAAATCCAGCCCTGGAGTTAAAAAATGCCGCCGACAGGAGTATTTTTTATGCCATTTTTGGAAATTCCGATGCTTTCCAAGAGAAAAATCGGCTCTTCAGATGTCGACGTAATGGAAGTAATATTTAACCTCTGTGGGATCAATTCACAATATCCTGGGGTGAGCATCGGCTCTTGGATTTTACGGCCTGTGATATATTCCGTGTTATAATATATAGAATATCTTGAAGGGGGTATTTCAAATGTATTTGACCAGATCGTTTATCAGCCTTGTATTAGCTTCATTTTTTATGATTTTTCTTTCTGTAAAGGATGTAAGGGCCGGAGACGTCCAGTTTTTCATTACGGACAATTTCTCAACACCGGGGCAAAGGATTTGCTGGATATGCACGGGACCTTTTCTCAGGAGTACTGGTTTGCATTACTTCACAGCGCCCTTCACCGCTAAGTATTTTTACAGCGCTCAAGACGGTATCGGAAGTCAATACGGCGAATGGAGCTGTTATTACAACTACGCGAATGATGCAGGGGGGGAACTTCGATGCCTGGGCCCCAGGGCCGGATTCACCTATGGATTCACGTTTAATTTACCAAGTAACGCCATGGGGGTAGAGTTTGTACAGGCCGCACCCGGGTACGATGCTAAACTGATACAACGCGTGGCCCCTACAAGAACACAATCAGCGGAGGCAACAGCACCTGCACCCGTTGCTTATACCGCCTCTCTCGGGGACGACGCCAAAGAAGACAAACCGGACAGGGATACATTCACTTTCGACGCGGTCGAAGGGGACGATATAGTCCTCAGTCTCACAGGAGACCCGGCTAAAGGCCACATCGGGTCCCTAGCCAGACTCAAGCTCCGCCGTCTCGGAGCCGGCTCCGGCGAAGAACTAGCCGAAGGCAGCGTTCCCCTCAGGCTGAAAACGACTATATCTGAAACGGGGACGTACGAAGCTGTCGTCGAGCAGGATGACAAGCAGAAAGACGATTGGTTCAGGGGAGATTACTTCCTCGTTCTCAGGCCGGGCATAGCGGATCTCATACCGGCCGAAGACGTCGAACAATGATCTCTAAATGCGCTGAAATCCGCCGAGTGAATTCGTGTAACTCGTTTTTATTCGAGATCAAGCGGGGAACATGACTTATCGTTACGCCGAGGCCGTGGGGTGCTGTCCGTTATCGAATCCCAGAACCCTAAGTGAAGATGCGGCGGTTTCCTCCACGAGCTTTCCGTAGGGGGTGTCGAGCATGCCGCTCGTATGGAAGAGTATCGCACGCGTGACCATGCCTATGACGAAGGCCGCGCCCAGGTTCTCGTCCATGTCTATGAACACCCCTTCCCTTACCCCCTCGCCTATGATATCGACGAATATGTCCCTCGGTTTCCTCTTATCGTAAGGCATTTTTCCCAGTTCCGTGAAGTGCCCTACCATAATATAGGCGTAGGCTTCCTTCTCCCGCTCGGCGAAGTCGAAGAACGCCCGGACAGCTGCCGAGAGTTTTTCCGCGGGGCCGGGGGCGGGCGCTGTTTTCTCGGAGAGCTCGTCCCTGAAAGCGTCCATGTAACGGACGAAGAGCTTGTAGGCGAGGTCGCTCTTGCTCTCGAAGTAATTGTATATCGTGCCTTCGGATACTCCTGCGTCCCTCGCTATCTCTTTCGTCGTCGTGGCGGTTATGCCCTTTTTTATGAAGAGCCTGAGCGCGGCGCCCTGTATCCTCTCGGACGGGTCAACTGCTTTCGTTTTCGAAGGGGTCAGCATGGTTTGTTAAATCGAACAAATATAATATGCGTAATGTTTCCTGAATCAAATATATTCATACCCTCGAGCGTCAGCGGATGCGTTCATCAGGCGGAGCCTAGTTCGTCAGCTCGCCGAAGCCTCCGAGAGCCTTCCCGTCTTTATAGAACGTGCTCGCGCTCATCGCCTCGGCGCTCCCGAACGCCGCAATGTTATACCCCATGGGAGACCGGAGCTCGCCGTTCTGAAGATAAGACGCCTTCTCCGCGTCTATCCACTCCCCCGTGCCGTAATCGGCGACGTATGCTGCAAGCGGGCTCTCCCCGCGTTTGCCTGCGTCCTTCAGGTCGTCCGCCATGCACCCTATGTCGTCGAACTTCCTGGCCTCCCCGCTCGAAGTTATATATTGTGCGGCGAAACGCTTGTCGCTGATTATCATCCTGCACCTCTCGCAGGAGTCTTCCCCGTAGTGGACGGCATGGGGCCTTGTGTCTATCTCGTCCTTGCACCCGGCCATACCCAGGAGCATCAGCAGTACGAGAATATATTTCATGCTTCTTCCCTCCTGAATAAAGAGAAAGTCAGAAACGCATATACGAACGGCACTATGGTCCAGAGGCTCAAGACGGAAAGGAGGAGATATATCACCCCTTCCCTCCCGAAAGTCCTTACGGCGTACACGCCCACGGGGCCCAGTATCTCGAACCTCGGGCTCAGCGCGAGGACAGAGGCTATCTTGAACACCTCGGCCGGGTTAAGGAGCGCGAGCGCGAACACCTGCCTTACGCCGAGGTCCATCGCGGCTGCGGTGCCCATTATGCCCAGGTCTCCGAGTATTATAAACACGAGCCACAGGAATACGGCTACCCCTATCGCCTTCGAAGCCCTCCTCGAAAAAACCGAGACGACGAACCCCACGCTCAGGAGCGACGCCGCCAGGAGCCCCGAGAGGAGCGCCGTGAGTATGAGCTCGGCTGCGTCCCCGCCGCCTCCCCTTAATGCGACCCCGATTCCAGCAAGACCGAATCCGAGCGATATGGAGAAGAATATAGGTACGAGTATTCCGAAAAATTTCCCCATGAAAACCTCGGACTTCGTTACCGGATGCGAAAGGAGGTACTGGAGCGTCCCGTTATCCCTTTCCCCGGATACGCTTATCGCCCCCGTTATGAGCGCGATGAGCGGGACGAAGAGGAGCACCAGGTTTATAAGGCTCGCCGCTGTCCTTCCGTAAGCCGACACTCCCGCGACTTCGCTCCTCCCGGGTGCCACGGCGAGTATCAGGACCGCGAGCGCGGAAAAAGAGACGGTGTACAGGACGAACCACCTGTTCCTGAGGGCGTCCCTGGTTTCCTTTCCGGCGAGTATGAGTATGTTCCTAATTTCCATCCCTGCGTGCTCCTTCCAGTATGTTTTCCATGGTCGGCTCCTCGACGCTGAACCCCAGGACCGGTATGTCCCTCGACATCAGCTCTCTCAGCGGACTGAGGCTGTCCCCGCCCCTGACCTCTACGAGGAAACCCCTGCCGTTCCTGCCGTGAACGATGATGCCCGCGCCGGCGAGCGCGGAAGACGCAACCGCGGCGTATTCTTCGGGGACGGCGATGTTCATTTTCGTTCCTAGCCCGAGGGACTGCCTGAGCCTGTGAGGCTCCTCGTCCATGACGACCCTGCCGTCTTTCATCAGCACCGCCCTGTCGGCGAGATAATCCACTTCGTCGAGCCTGTGCGAGGAAAAGATCACGGTCTTTCCCTTCTCCTTGTACTCCTTTATGTGTTTCAGGAACTCGGCGCGCGCGTGCGCGTCGAGGTTTGAAGTGGGCTCGTCAAGTACAAGGAACATGGGCTCCGACAGGAGCGCTATAGCAAAAGATAGGCGCTGCCTCATTCCGCCCGAAAGCTCGGAGGCGTATTTCGAAGCGTGTTCCGCGAGACCGACCTTTTCCAGGACGGACATAGGCCTCTTCTCGTCTATTCCCCTCAGGCGCGCGAAGAAACGCATGATGTCGAGCGCCCGCATGTCGTAGAAAAGCGGCTCCTGCGGCAGGTAGCCGATGAGAGACTTCGCCTCCTTCGGATGCTCTCTCACCCTGAGCCCGCCTACAGTAATGTCGCCCGTGTAATCGAGGAGACCGAGTATGCACTTGATCAGAGTGCTCTTCCCGGCGCCGTTCGATCCGAGGAGAGAGACCGCCTCCCCCTTTCCTGCCCGGAAGCTCACCGAATCGACCGCCTTCAGCTTCCCGAAATATTTCGTAACGTTCTTTATCTCTATCAATTGACGCTCCCATTCACCGCTTCATG
This sequence comes from Thermodesulfobacteriota bacterium, assembly GCA_040754335.1. Lineage (NCBI taxonomy): Bacteria > Pseudomonadati > Thermodesulfobacteriota > Thermodesulfobacteriota bacterium. The sequence goes on from JBFMCV010000001.1 coordinate 623,847, forward strand.
ACGTATGCGTAAAAAACGAGCGGGATAATAACCATGGATAGGGAGAGTAAAATCAGCCGCGGCGACCATCCCCTTCCGCCCGCCTTAAGCTCGGAGGGCATCTGCGGGCGGACGAGCGGGTATTCGTCCGTAAGCTTGGGCTCGGGCTTGATAACCGGAAACGCTTGAGACGCGAGCTCTATCGCCTTCGCTACGGGACTGAAGACGAACACTCTCAACTCGGGCTTCCCGTCTATGAGGCTCTCGAAAAGGCTCTCCGACTTGTAAGGAATCTCTCCTATCCCGTCCCCGTCCTCGTCGTAACCTACGTAATCGCTCCAGTAGTTGCCGCTCCCCTCTCTCGACCATTCGTTCCCGGAGAGACGCCCCCCTCCCCTCACTTCCACCTGCTCTTCGTTATCTATGAAGCTGTTGTCGATGAACGCGTTCCTCCTGATAGAAGGCATGAAGGAGACTCCTATGTCGTTGAACGCTATCACGTTGTCGCTTATCGTGTTCCACGAATCGTAGAGGTAGGGCGAATTGTCGAGGAATATGCCGACCCGGTTGTCCATTATGAGATTGTCCCTCGCTACAACGTCGTCGAGGTCCTTGAACCCGATTCCGTAGCCCGTGCCCGTGCCGCGGTTGTCTATGAATTTGTTCCTGTGGAACTGTATGTCCACGCTGTACATGAGGAACCCGCCTACGTAATTGTTCCTGAATACGTTGTCCTCGAACCTGTTATGGTTGGACGACATGTAATGGAGACCGTACCTGCCTTCCTCCACGGTGTTCCCCTTGATGAGCGTATCGCTCGACCACCATATGACGACGTCCCTGATTCCGGATATCTTGTTGTCGAGCACCTTCGTGCCGGAGCTGTACCAGAGTCTCACGCCGTCACCCCTCTCGGGCATCGGGACTTCCTTCCCCCTAATCGTATTCCCGCGGATGACCGTATGGGGCGCATTCTTTATGTATATGCCGAAAAGCACGTCCGTCAGTATATTTTCCTCAACTGTAACGCCCTCTGCGGAATCGACCAGTATCCCCGTGTCCTCGTTAGAGAGGTGAGAGCCGGACCCCGTCACGGTAAAACCCTTGATAACCGAGCCCGGGGCTTTTATCTCGACCACCGTCCCCGTGCCTCCGCCGTCAATAACGGGGTTACTCACGCCTATGAGTCTGAGCTTCTTGTCCGCGACCACCCTCTCCCTGTAAACGCCTCCGTCGACGATTATGGTGTCGCCGGCTGAGGCCGAATCTATAGCTTCCGAGATCGATCTCACCGGACCGTCCCGGGTTACGCGTATCGTCTTTTCGAGGGACTGAGCGAGCGGCGCCGCGCCGAGAATAAAAACGGCGAGCGCGGAGAATCGGAGCAACAGGTATCTAGTCACGGGTCACCTTTACACTACTCCTTTTTTATTTGCCCCCCTCGTCGACGAGAAGCGGCTTGTAAGCCTTTCTGTGGAAGTATAGTCCTATGAGTATGAGAACGGAGGCCGCGATGGACATGTATAGCCCTGTCTCCCAGGTGGCCGTCGTGGAGAACTGCGCGATCTTCCCTTCGCCCAGGAGCGGCGGCACGAACGGCTTTATAGCGCCGCTGAGAGGCGCCCTCTTGTCGAGGTTGGTCCCGAATGTCCGCATCCAGAAATAGAGGTCTCCCAGGAAGAACGCCGGGTAGAGCACGGCCGGTATGCAGAGGAAGAGGGCGAACGGGCTGTGGACGTAAACGGCCGCTGCGATCAGGAGCGCGATGCCTATGATTATAAAGATGCTGAGCGTGCGCTCGAGGACCGCGGCCTCTCCCAGCGGCTTCATCCCGATATAGTGGTTGAGCCCGTCTATCTCCTGCACGTCCCCCGTAAGCCTGTTCACGTACATGCTCGCAGCGAGTCCCTGCGGGTATTGCGGAGCGAAAAGCGTTATCTTCCAGTAGGGAAAGAATATCGATATGAAAAGAAGCACCGCCGCCGCGACGAGCACTATCGAAGGGACGAGGAACCTCTTCCTTTCCTTCGCCCAGAGCTCTTTAGGTATGCGCGGTCCGAATATCAGTTCATTCTCTTTCATTTAATTACGACCTCCATTATGGAACCGAGTTCCGTGAACTTGCGTATCTGAATCGCCGTCCCTTTTTACCGGCGGGGACTCCCCGTATAATCTTTTCAAGCGAGTGGAGTCCCCGACAGCATACGAGAGCGAATACCGTAAACAACAGTCACAGACCGCTGAGAATGCTTTTAGCGTTCAGGCCCGCGGTCGCGGCCTTAACGTAGTACTGCCATGCCATGTTGTACTCGTTAGAAGCCTTCTCGTACTCTTCCTTCGTCATGGCTTCGTCGGCGACGGCCATGTTCTTGTCGCCTTCGCCTAACCACGCGACGGCGTCCTCTATGAGGCCCTTCACGTCGGCGTTCCCCTTGTCCCCGGTCTTTCCGAGCTCGTCCGCTACGCCCACTACAACCACCCTGGTGTCCTTGGCCTGCTTCTGCCAGGAAAGGGCGCTCTGCTTCCACGCAGACTGGTCGCCCGCAAACGAAACCGCCGCGGCGATGAAAAGAGCCGTTAAAAGCACTATTGCAACATTTATTCTCTTGATGTCTATCGCTTTCATTTTTCAATACCCCCTTTTCGGATATCGTCTTCAAGAGAGGGCGCTCCCCTTCACTTCCCGTGACTAAAGATCCGGGAAAAGCGCCCCCCGGTAAATCACGACTTAGGCTGCTTCGGCTGTACGAGGAGATAGCCCATCATCTCAAGATGCAGCGCCGAGCAGAACTCCGTGCAGTAGAACGGGAACACCCCGGTCTTGTCCGCGACGAACTCGACCGTGCTGCTCTCGCCGGGCTCGAGGCTCAGGTTAACGTTGTAGCCGTCTATGGCGAACCCGTGCGTGGCGTCCCTCGCGCGCTCGACGTTCGTTATGTGCATGATGACCTTGTCGCCTTCGTTCACCGTTATATGCTCCGGGTTGAAGTGGCTCCTTATCGCCGACATCCATATCTCCACGGTGTCTCCGTTACGCACTATCCTTTCGTTGCCCACGGACGCAGCCTCGGGGTCGACGCTCATGGTCATCGGGTTGAACCCGACTTCGGGGTAAACGAGCCAGGGTTTAAGCTTGTCGGCCTTCACCATCTGGACGTAGTGAGGCTCGCCCACTCCTATAGGCATGTCGTAAAGGAGCTGCATATTCTTCCCGGAAATGTCTATGAGCTGGAAGTTCTGCGGATGGAGCGGTCCCACGGGCAGGAACCTGTCTATCGACCACTTGTTGAGCGCGACGCAGTATTTTCCGTCGGGCGCAACGGTATCGCCTTCGGCGCACACCACGTGCCCTATGTTGTACTGTACCGGTATCTTCTCGACGGTCGTCCATGCATCAGGGCCGTCGTAATCCGGCGGGCCGAGCTTCCACTTCGCGAGCGTGCTCTCGACGAATACGCTCGTGTAGGCGTTCCCCTCGTTGTCGAACTGCGTATGGAGAGGGCCTAACCCTATCTCGACCTGCTTCTCCATAACGTCGGCGAAGTTGAGTACTGGTACGCCGTAAGCGTCCTTGCCCTCGACCTTGTTGTTCTTGATCGCGTCCATTATCTTATCGAACGAATAGACAGTGGCGTGTGTGTCGAGCTTGCCGGACGCGACAATGAAATTACCGCCCGGGGAGACGTCGACTCCGTGCGGGCTCTTGGGCACGGTCATGAAATATACGAGCCCTTCGGCGATAGCAGTATCGAGCGGGATTATCTTCTGACCGTTGAGCTCCTTGGCCTTACCCTGTTTGAAGACCTCTTCGGCTTTCTTCCAGTTAAATACGTGCAGGTAATCGGCTTCCTTCTGCGATATGCCCGCCTCAAAAGGCGGGTTGCCCTGGTTTATTCCGCCTGTCGCCATCTCGGAATTGATGGAGTTGCAGAACGCCCAGCCCTCGCTCACCTTCTTCCCCGAATCGCAGAGGTCCTGCCAGTAGGGCGGGAGCTCGATCGAGAAAGACTGCGATTCGTCTATCCTGCCCTTTTCCCTGTCGAACTTGTGGAACGTGGCTAGTCCCCTGTATTTTTCCTTGTACTCGTCGAGCCCTGCATACTGATCGAACGGAAGCGGGGCAGCGTACTGTGTCGTTTCTATGACGTACTCCGTATTGGGCGTCACGAAGCTCGCGCCGTGGTCCGAAATCGTATTCGGGTTCTTGATTATCTGTTTCGTTTCGAAATCGCGGAGGTCTATGACGGCGACCCTGGCGTTAGCCTTGTCGTTCACGAACAGGAACTGCCCGTCGTAATCCCCGTTAGTTTCACTGAGCGCCGGATGGTGGACGTCGGCCCACGTGAGGGTTTTGTCCGTGCCTTCGGGCATGTCGCCCTCGGACAAAATCTCGTGCGATTCCTTCGCCCCCGTGGCGTAGCCCTGCCAGGGCTCGGGCGTGAAGACGGCGATCGTCTTCAGCAGCCTCATGGAAGGCACGCCTATCACGAATACCTGGCCGGAGTGCCCGCCTGAAGCGAACATTACGTAATCGTCATACTTGCCGGAAGGTATATAAGTCTTGAGCGCCGCCTCGACGTCCTTGGGGGAAAGCCCTCTCGCCTGTGCGATCTCCTCGACGCTTGCGGGCGCCTGAATACTCGATGCATCCTGTTTACTCTCCTTCTCATCTCCCGAGTTCTTGCAGCTCGTGAAACATACCGTCGCGAGTGCAAGGAGAAAAACAGGCAGTAACGCGATTAACCTCATCAATCCTTTCATATCTGCACACCTCCTCATGTGTACTGGATTATTTAATTCAGCTACTTTTTATTTGAATCCTCGTATTCGAAATAATCGATCAGGGCGTCGATATCCTGATCGGAGAGCCCCTGGTTAGGCATCGGGACCATGTACTGCTGGAGCATTTCCTTGGCGACCGGGTCCGACATCAGCATCGTCTCCGGAGACTTGAGCCATTTCTTGAGCCACTCCTCGTCCCTCCTCTCCGTAACCCCTGCCAAGTCGGGCCCGGTGAGTTTGCCCTTCCCTATCGTGTGGCACGCTGCGCAGCCCCTTTCCTGGAACAGTTTTTTCCCGGCCTCTGCCTCCGCCTGGTCTCCGCGGGAAACGGGTGCAAACCAACCAAAAACTAAAAAAACTAGCAAGGCAGCTAGAAACATCCTGATCACGGGTGCGAAAACATTATTCATGTGCATTTAGAACCTCCTTTCGCATAAAATATTATGAAAGTTAAATGCCAATCGTAATTGTCTGTGAACATTGATATAAACTAAAAATCTCCTTGTCGAATGTCCGAGAATAGTACATAAAATGAGTGCGCGCTCACTCATGGTTTTGTGGAGAAAATCGAGATATTGAATTAAGAATGGTAGAGGAGGGGAAAATTCGGTATGGCACTTTTATTTCCTTTCACCTCCGAAGGGGAAAGGCGCGATTCCTTATACTTCCCTCCCCCTCATAGGAGGGGGGAGGGTTCGGGTGGGGGTGTACCTTAAAATTCCTGTCATTCTTGAATGTCTTAATCGAGAATGATAACAAAAAGAGAGACCATGATTAAGGCCGGGTACGTGCTGGGAAGTGCGCATCAGCAGGGGAAATAATGCGGCTATCCGAAAATCTTCTTCGCCTTCTTAATCGCCTCGACAGCGAGGTCTATCTCTTCCTTCGTGTTATAGAGGTAGAAGCTCATTCTGACGGCGTAATCCATGCCGAGGTGCGCCATGAGGGGCTGCGCGCAGTGGTGCCCGGAGCGGACTGCTATCCCTGCCTCGTCGAGCACTCCCGCGACGTCGTGCGGGTGTACGCCCTCCACGTTGAACGACACGACCCCCACCCTCTCTCCCGAGCCGTGCCCGTAGACCTTAATCCATTCATGCTCCGAGAGCCTGCCTAATGCGTGTTCCAGGAGCTCGTCCTCGTACGCCGATACGTTTTCGGGTCCGAGCGCGGCGAGATAATCGACCGCCGTGCCGAGTGCTATCGCGCCGCCTATGTCCGGCGTCCCCGCCTCGAACTTCCACGGGAGCTCGTTCCAAGTCGATCTCTCCATAGTGACTTTTTCTATCATGTCCCCGCCGTAGAGGAACGGGTCCATCTTCGCCAGGAGTTCGGGCCTCGCGTAGAGGAACCCCGTACCCGTAGGGCCCATCATCTTGTGCCCCGAGGCGGCCAGAAAATCGCAGCCTATGTCGGTAACGTCGAGTGGCAGGTGCGGGGCCGACTGAGCGGCGTCGACGAGGACTAACGCGCCAGCCTTATGCGCCTCGTCCGTTATGCGCTTCACGGGGTTTATCGTGCCTAACACGTTGGACGCATGGACGACGCTCACGAGCCTCGTCCTGTCCGTCAGGAGCCTCGGGAGATCGTCGAGTTCGAGCTCTCCGTTTTTATCGACACGAATGAATTTCAGCTTTATGCCTGTCCTGTCCCGGACCATCTGCCAGGGGACGATGTTCGAGTGGTGCTCCATGAGGGTTATCAGCACTTCGTCGTCCTTCTTCAAGTTCTTTAGGCCCCACGCATAGGCGGCGAGGTTTATTGATTCGGTCGCGTTCCTCGTGAACACGATGCTCCGCCAGTCCTGAGCGCCTATGAAGCGCGCTACTTTCTCGTGCGCCTCCTCGTACATTTGAGTCGATTCGTAGCTGAGAGTGTGGACGCCCCTGTGGATGTTGGAGTTGTGCGTCTCGTAGAAATTCCTGAGCGTGTCTATGACCGCGTTCGGCTTCTGCGTTGTGGCGGCGTTGTCGAGGTAGACGAGGGGCTTTCCGTGCACCCTCCGTCCGAGGATAGGGAAATCCTCTCTCAGCTTAAGAGGGTCGAATGCTGGTTTTTTCCGGGCGGCTCTTTCCATGACGTTTAACGGAACAGGCACGGGTTGATTTATTTAATCCGCTTTCATCGCGAGGAGCGCCTTTTTCAGGACCTTTATGCCGAGCAGCGCGCATTTGAACCTCACGGGAGAGATCGGGTTCCCGAGCGCAGACAGCATATCCTCGTCTTTCATGGACAGTATCTCCCCGACAGACTTACCCTTCACGCTCTCGGTCAGTATGGAAACCGACGCCTGGCTTATCGCGCAACCAGTGCCCGAGAACTTAGCGTCCTCTATTACGCCGTCGCCGAGCTTCACGTCTATCCTGACCTTATCCCCGCAGGACGGTATCCCCTCTTCATAGGAGGCGTCTGCGTCCTCTATTGTCCCGTAGTTCCTCGGGTTCTTGTAGTGGTCGAGAATGAATTCGTACTGGTCGGGTTCCATATTTCGTGCAATCCCCGCAGGCTGCCGGTTCTATTTGTATTATACCAGACAATATCCCCTGTTCATTTGGCCGGAATCGTCGTGCGTCCACCTCCGTCATCCGCTCGACCGAAGGCAAGCCGGCTTCCCCCGTCCTACGAATGTATCGTGCTTATCCTCGTGTCGAGCTGTCGGAGCGCCTTCTCCACCTCCCCGAAGTTGCAGTTGACCACCCAGAAGTAATAGAGCTTCCTCGACTCGGGCGCAGCGCTGAACGAAAGAACCTTCTCCGAGCTGTTCTGTATGACGTGGAGAACGTCGAATAGGCCTATACCGTCGGGCATCTGGACTTCGAGCCTCTGCGGCTTTTCGTAGAACCCTAACATACGTAAGAGCGCGTCGAGGAGGTCTATAACGGTCAGTATGCCGACCAGCTCCCCTTTACTCGAAACCACCGGCAGCGCGTTGAACTTACCGTTCCTTATGATCTCGGCCGCCCCCTCGAGGGAAGCGTAATCGAGTATCGTAACAGGATCCCTGGCCATGATATCACCGACTTTGACGCCGCTCCCCTTGGAAGCCCTTATGTCCCTGTCCGTCACAATGCCTACCAGCTTACCGTCCTCAACGACCGGGCACTGCCTGAAATTGAGGCTCCTCATAAGCTCGAGCGTCTCGTCGGCCATCTTGTCGGGAGTAACCGTTACAGGGTTTGGTGTCATGAATTCCTTGACGTGCATCGCTCACCTCCGAGTTATGTATATGGGGCAGTTCCAAAGGTTTGGAATAACCTATATTATCATACAGAAATATTATGAAAGCGCTAATGGTATTAACACGAACCTCGCGCCTTGCGTATTCTTGACAACGTAGCGCCCCTTCGGTTTTCTTTACTCATCGCCATGGCTAAGACAGGGACAGTATATCTCATAGGCGCGGGACCGGGAGACCCGGGACTTATGACAATAAGGGGAATGGAGGTCCTCGGAAAAGCGGACGTCATCGTTTACGACTACCTCGTCAACCCGAGGCTCCTCGCTCTCGCCCGCCCCGGAGCGGAGATAATTTACGTCGGCAAGAGAGCTGGCGTTAAAGAGAAGACACAGGGGGAGATAAACAGGCTACTTGTCGGTAGGGCGAAGAAAGGCAAGTCGGTCGCCCGGCTAAAGGGCGGCGACCCTTTCGTATTCGGCAGGGGCGGCGAGGAAGCGGAGGCTTTGTCCAGGCACGGCATAGAGTTCGAGATAGTGCCGGGCGTAACGTCGGCGTCCGCTGTTCCGGCCTATGCGGGGATACCGCTCACTCACAGGAACGTCACGTCTTCCTTCGCCGTGGTCACGGGACACGAAGACCCGCGCAAGGAGAGGTCCAATATTCCCTGGGACGTGCTGGCAAAGATAGGCACTGTCGTCTTCCTCATGGGGGTTCGGAACATCGAAAAGAATATGCGCATGCTCATCGATCACGGGAAGCCCACCGCGACGCCCGCTGCAGTCATAACATGGGGCACCTACCCCTCTCAGACCGTTGCGACCGGCACCGTGGGCGGCATAGCCAGGGTAGTGAAAAAGAGGAAGGACATCTCCTCTCCCGCAATAGTTGTCGTAGGGGATGTCGTAAACCTGAGGGACGTCATAAACTGGTACGAGCGGAAGCCTCTCTTCGGAAAGCGGATACTCGTGACGAGGGCGAGGGAGCAGTCGGAGCCTTTCCTGAGGATGCTCGAGGAAGACGGGGCCGAGGTGATAGAGTTCCCCGTCATAGAGATAGTCCCTCCGCGGAGCTTTGAGGACCTCGACCGGGCGATAGGGAGCGTCCGGGATTACGACTGGCTCGTGTTCACGAGCGTGAACGGGGTGGCGAAGTTCTTCGAGAGGCTCATCGCTTCGGGTAAAGACGTGAGGGAGCTATACGGTCTCAGGATAGCGGCTATCGGAGAGGCGACGGCGGGCGAGATAGAAAAGAAAGGGGTCCGCGTCGAGCTCCTCCCCGTAGAGTACAGGGCCGAAGGGCTCATCGAGATGTTCGGTAAGGAAAACATGAGCGGGAAGCGCGTGCTCATACCGAGGGCGAAAGAGGCGCGCGACGTGCTGCCGGTCAAGCTCAGGGAAATGGGCGCCGAGGTCGACGTCGTGACCGCTTACGAAACGCGGAGGCCCGGGCGACACGAGGCCGCAAAAATAAAAAACATGCTCGCGAAAAACTTGATAGACGCGGTCACGTTCACGAGCTCCTCGACTGTCAGGAATTTCCTCTCGATATTCCCCGAGTTCAAGCCCTCGCGAGGCAAGCCCGCCCTCGCGTGCATAGGGCCCATTACAGCGAAGACACTCAATGACGCGGGCTTCAAGGCTCAGATAACACCGGTGGAGTATACGGTCGAAAAACTCGCCCTCGCGATCGCGGATTATTTCGGGAAGAGAAAATGAACCGTGGACGAGCATGAGGCTCGCGAACCCGCGACCCATGTAAATACATCCCTTATTCGGAACTGACGATGCCGAGATTTCCCGTGGACGAAAAAAACATAGAAGGCGGCAAAGCGACGATAAGCGGGGCCGACTACAGGCACATAGTGAAAGTGCTCCGCATGAAGGAGGGCGACGCGATTACGCTCTTCGACGTGAACGCCCTGGAATACGTGGGAAGGATCTCGCATGTGGGATCGAAAGAGATCGTGGTCGATATCGTCTCGTCGCGCAAGGTTGAAACGGATTCGCCGCTGCGCATAACTCTCATGCAAGGACTCCCCAAGGGGGACAAGATGGATTACATCGTGGAGAAGGCAACTGAGCTGGGCGTGCACGCGATAGTGCCCGTAATTACGGAGAGGTCGCAGGTCAGGTCTGCCGGCAAGAAAAAGAGATGGGAAAGGATCGCTGTTGAGGCGTCAAAGCAGTGCGGCAGGACAAAGCCCCCGGCCATAGAAAATACTTTAAATTTTAAAGAGGCTATAAAATATAGTATAAATAACGACTTAGCCATAATACTGCATGTCGGGAGTCAGGTTTCTTTGAAAGATTTTCTAAATAACACTTTACAACATCCCAAGAATATTATAGTATTGATTGGACCGGAAGGTGGATTTTCGGAAAATGAAGTCCTCCTTGCTAGTGAAATGGGTTTTACCTCCCTGGGTCTGGGTCCCAGGACTCTTAGAACGGAAACCGCAGGTCTTGCGGTCCTTTCTATAATCCAGTTTCATCATGGAGACTTGTGATCAAAATCGCAGTCTCCGTGTAACTTCCACAAGCTCGGCCTTCCTCGACTCCCTGATTTCCCTGTACGTGCCTTCGTCCACGCGCCCCGCCTCGTAGGCGTCGTCGAGCGCGGCGATCTCCTTTATGAGCGCGCTGCGCCTCTCCATGAGCGACTCTCTCTTCCCGTTCTTTTTCTCTTCCGCTGTGCCCGGGCCCTTTCCCCTCGCGAGCGATGAGTAGAGTATCCCTCCTCCTACCGCGAGCACGAGCACCCCTATGCCCGCATACAAGATATATTCCTTCCACGCGGCCGGGTTCACGAACCTTATCGTGATATTGTGTCCGGGAGAGAGGTTCTCGCCTGACCACCTTAAGAAATCTTCGTTCTCGATTTTGACTGTGTCCCCTCCGCTGAGCCCTTCGACAGTGACCTGCTCGTTCGACTTGGAGACCAGGAGGAGGAACTTTGCCGTCGGATATTCAATTGTCTTCTCCACGGACCCTCCGCTTGAGCCCAGGGGAAGCGTATATGCAAATACAACTCTTTTGGGGCCGGGAAGCACGCTTGCGGTGTCGGAGAAACCGGTCTCCGTCCTGACAATGCCTTCGGGGGCGAGCCCGTGAATGAAATTGAGATTGGCCGCGCCGGGGGGCACGCTGAACCTGAGCGTCTCCTTCTTGCCGTCGGCCGCTTGGGCGCTCCCCACGTACATCTTGTCGCCCTTATTCTCGAAGGCCGAGAGGTCGGCTATGGACAGCCCGCCCTCGACCGCCTGCACTATCATGTGCGCCTCGGCTATCGATATGTTAGAGGCGCTGTCCGTAGGCTCGTAGACAGGGAGATCGAGCGACTTGGTATCTTCATCGGGATAAAATACCATCTTGTCCGTCGAGTACTCGGCGCCCTCGTATTCGACGGTCACCATATAGCTCCTGTCCCAGGGGAGCGACGCGAACGAAAACGCGCCGTCACCTGATGTTTCAGATTCCGTGCTGCCTGTTTCCTTATCGCCCATGAATGAAGTGAGCTTCACTTTGACGCCCGGGACTGCGTTGTTGTTCGTCTTGTCGAATACCCTGCCCCCGATAGTCCCGCCCTGCCCCGTGTCGGGTTTTACCTTCACCGCAAGCAGGTAGTCGGCGATAGCCTGAGCGGCCATTGGGTGTATGTCTGTTGGCGGCATCGGCGGATAGCCCTCGTTTACGGGCATCTTGCCTGTAGCCTGATAGACCTTCTGCGGGTTCTCGATCCACGTTATCAGCTCGTCACGCGAATACCTGCCGCCCACGCCTTCGAGGTCGGGCCCCACGAACCTCCCCCTTCCGATCGTATGGCACCTCACGCAGCGGTTTTCTATAAACTGTTCTTTTCCCATCGTGTCCATATCGTGCGGGTTCTCCTGGCTCCGCGCGTACGAGCCGGGAAAGAAGATTTGCGCGAGCAGATACGCGAGCACTACTAATGCGCTAAAGCGGCCTTGCATTTCGGGTCTCCGTCGTCTGATTGAGCCTTGCGCCGCACTTGGAGCAGTAGAGGTCTTCCGCTCCCGCGCCGCTCCCGCACTTCGTGCAGAACCTTTCCGCGGCGTCGCTCCATGAAGCCTCCCTCGCGCGCAGTATCTCCTTCTCGATCTCGAGGTCGTCGTAGGGAGAGAGGAACTTGTTCCTTTCCGCCCGTATCTCCCTCTCTATGTCGTCGTATTCTTCCCCGGGGACGGCTACGCCTATCGAGTCGATCTCCTTCAGGATCGAAGCGGCTTCGGCCCTGTACTTCCCGTGGAGCTCCTCGAAGTCCTCCCGCGACAATTTCCCGAGCCCGTGATCGAACTCTATGTCCTTTATCGCCGTGAGAAGCGAGTCCTTCCTCGAATCGAGTTCTTTCACCCTCTCCGCCCGGGGGTCCGGGAAATACTCCTCGCCTTCCGCCTTCCGGCTCCTTAAAAAAAACGGCGCTGATATGAAAATAGCCGCGAGCAGGGCTATGGCTAATGCCAGTATGGTTTCCAAATTTATCCCTTTATTCACCGCGCTGAAAAGCTCAAGAGAATTATTGCACCCTGGCGGTGCTGTCGCCGCCGTGAAGAGTGTACCTGACGAATACCTCTTCGCGCTCCTTGCGCCCGCCCGGCCACATGGTCACTATTGCGCCTGCGAGGAGCACCACCCCGCCCGCCCATATCCAGCTCACCATCGGGTTCACCATGACGCGTATCGTCGCCGTCCCGTCCTGTCCGTAGCTCATCAGTATCACGTAGAGGTCGTCCGCGAAGGTCGATCTCAGGGCGACTTCCGTCTCCTGGTTTATCTCGCGGTTCCCCTCGTATTTGTATACGTTCTTTTCGGGCGAGACAGTCCCTATGGGCTTTCCGTTCTTGTAACCGTCCAGATTCGCAACTGTTGCGTTCTTTGCGGCGTTCGTGTACTGCTCGAGGCCCCGGTACGTGAGCGTATAGGCGCCCAGCTCGACCGATTGCCCCTCAGTCAGGGTCGCCTGCCGCTCGGTCACGAACACGGAGGACGACGTGATCCCTATCACTATCAGCACGACTCCTATGTGCACTATGTATCCGCCGTACCTCCTCTTGTTCCTCGAGACCAGGCGCACGAAGGCGAGCGCGGGGTTCTCGCCCCTCCCGCTCCTCACCGATACTCCGCGGAAGAACTCCGTGAACACGGTGGCCGCGACGAATGCGCACAGCGCATAAGAAAAGAGCGCGTAAACGTCCCTCACCCCTAGAGCGAAGAGGGCGCACGCCGTGACCGCTCCTATGATCACGGGGACGAGGAAATTCTTCATGAGGTTTTCTCTGGACGCCTTCCTCCACGAGATAAGCGGGCCCACGCCCATGAGGAATATGAGTACGAGCGCAATCGGCACGTTCACCCTGTTGAAATAGGGCGAGCCAACGAGGATCTTGTTGCCCGTTAAGGCTTCGGACATTATAGGGAATATCGTCCCGAGGAACACTGCGAACGCCGCGCCCAGGAAAAGCAGGTTATTGAATATGAAGGCGCTCTCCCTTGACAGTATCGAGTCGAACCTGTTCTCGGATTCGAGGTCCCTTATCCTGTAGAGGAACATCGCGAACGAGAAGAGAAGTATGAATGCGATGAAGCCTAAAAAGAGCGGGCCGATGTCGCTCTGCGCGAACGAGTGGACGGACGATATCACGCCCGACCTCGTAATGAACGTGCCGAATATAGCGAGGAAGAACGTGAGTATGATGAGGGCCATGTTCCATTTCTTGAGCATGCCCTTCTTCTCCTGGATCATGACCGAGTGGACGAATGCCGTCGCGGCGAGCCACGGCATGAACGCGGCGTTCTCGACCGGGTCCCACGCCCAGTACCCTCCCCATCCGAGCTCGAGGTACGCCCATCTCGCGCCGAGCAAGAGCCCCAGGCTCAGGAAAGTCCAGGCGAAGAGCGTCCATTTCCGCGAGTACTTTATCCACTCGTCCCCCAATTGCCCGCTCAGGAGCGCCCCCATGCCGAACGCGAATGGCACGCTCACTCCGACGTAGCCCAGGTAGAGGGTGACCGGGTGTATGGCCATGTATGCGTTCTGGAGTATGGGGTTGAGCCCCCTCCCCTCGGCGGGCGTTACCGGGAGCGTTTCGAACGGGTTCTCGACGAAACCTATTATGTATGTGAAAAAGACGGATATCGCCGCTAGCACCGCCACGACGTAAGGCATGAGGAGCCTCGACCTCCTGCGCGTATCGAGGACGACGAGCGCGGAGTATATAGAGAGTATGAGCGCCCAGAGCAGCAGCGACCCCGCCTGGCCCGCCCAGAGGGACGTTATCCTGTATATGACGGGGAGGTCGGTGCTCGTGTTGAGCGCTACGTATTTAAGGCTGAAATCGAGGTTTATGAGGGCATGAAGGAGGGCAGCAGTGGCGATTACCAGAAGAAAGCATATTGCTAGAATACCGTTCCGTGCGCTCCTTACGAAATCGCTCTTCCCCGTCCTCGCGCCGTAAACCGACGCAATGACGACGTAGATCGATATGGCGAACGCGAGGATTACGGATACCTTGCCGGTCTCGACCATCAGTAGGCGTTTACCCCTTTGCCCTCGGCCCCGGATTCGTACAACGCTTCCGTGGACTCGTATTTGGTCGGGCACTTGGCGAGGAGCACGTCGGCTACGAAGACGTTGTCTCTCGTGTATTCTCCTTCGACCACGGCCTCGACGTCGTCCTTGAATATGTCGGGCACGATCCCCGAATATGCGACGTCTATGTCGCCGCCCCCGTCCGTGATGCTGAACCTGAGAGACCCGTCGTCCCCGTGCTTTATCGAGCCCGGCACGACGTGGCCCGATACCCTTACCCTCTCTCCGTAAACGGAGGGGACCCTGCCCTTGAGCTCCTTTACGGTGAGGTAGTAGACCATCGTGTCCTTCACGCCGCCGTATACGAGGTAGCTCACGGCAAGCGCTATGACCGCGATCGCGATTATGAACTTTAATTTTCCCTTCAGCATTCCCTCACCCTTTCAGGGACGTGCGCAGCGAAGATTGTACGATCCGGGGCCTACGTCCCCTTTCCGAGCGCCGCGAGCTCGCCCCTGAGCCTCCTCTGTTTCCCGAGCAGGTAATAAATATATATAATGAGCACTATCCAGACAACCGCGTGTCCCCAGAAGAGGTAGTCGAGCCTGAGCGGCTGCGAGACGAGCATAACGTCGTCTATCCAGACCTTCCCCCTGCCGTCGACGACGAGCGAGAGCGTCACGCTTTCAGGCGCGTCGCCTTTATCCGAATAAATAACGGTCTCGGCCGGCGTCCACCCTGTCGTCCCCGTGGGCGGCACTGCGGGGCCCCGGGAAACTATGTCCTCGCCGCCCGGATACCGGAGCTTCATCTCGAGGTATGCGATGCCTCTCGACTCCCCTTCTCCGGTCAGTCCCTCGGTCCTCAGCATCGCTTTATACGCAGCGCGGGCATGCTCGAGCCCCGAGCCGTCGAGTGTGTAGAGCGCGACCTCGACCGGCGAGCCCGCGTCGACCAGGAGAGAGCCGTTCCCGTCGCTCGTCACGCTCCTGTCAATGACGGCGTTACTGAGTGCGCTGAATTCCCCCGCGTCCGAGACGGGGAATTTCTTGACGTTCATCTCCTTCTCCGCGGAGTCGTAGCATGATGCGGCGGCGAACGAGAACGCAATCATCAGTATCGGAAAAATTCTTTTTATCACGGCGTTTCGGACCTGCTCTCCCTGCTTAAAAGATACCCGCAGAGCGGACACATTGAAAATACAATTCCCCGGCCCTCTAGGCAGCGCGCTTCGTTAGTTAGCAATCCTAATTTTCACGGATGGAAGATACACGGTCAATGACTAATTTTAGTATTAAGTGCCGAACTATAAACGCTATTTAGGTTCGCCACCGCCCGTTTCCTCCGGGGTTTTATCCTCTCCCGGAGCTTCCTCCTGCTCAGGTGCCGCCTCCTCCTTCCTCGGCTCCGTCATGAGCTGGACTACGAGACCGAACACGCCCAGGCCGAACCATATTATAGCCATCCTGTATAGCTGGTCCTCGCCCAGCGTATCGAGGAACCCCGGATCGAGAGGGTCGAAGTTCCTGGATATCAGGTAAGCGACGCCCGTTACGGCAGCGTAAGCCCCTCCGAAGGCCGTGGCTATAATTATCATCGGCTTCTGAAGCACCGCCGCGAGTATGCCGCCCACGAGTGCAGATGCTATGAGCACCACGTGAATCGTATCCGTGTTCAGGATGCCGAACACGTAAGAGGCCGTCATGAACCCGAGCGCGGCCCCTATTGCGAACACGCCCACGATGTAGAGCGTGTACATTATGAACGCCCCGGCTATGCCGCCCGCTATTCCCGCTATTATGGAGACTATCTCGCTTCCGTCCGTGAGCTCGTACCCGAGGCTTCCGAAAATGACGGCCCCCGCTATAAAGCCGAGCACTCCGAGCAGGAACCTTAAAATCCTGTAGCCGAAGAAGCACTCAATCAGGCCTATGGCCGCTGCCGCCATGATGTAGTAATCGTACATTTCACCGTGGAGTTCCATAGACGTTCACCCGGGCGTGAAACGAGCCGCCGTCATGAGCAATTATCACATTACAAAAGCAAGTTACGGAACGATATTAACGTAATATTTCAGCAGACATAACCGCCCGGAAACGGCCGGGCGGAATGGAATCCGCCACTCAGCCTTCCCGGGTCTTGAGCACGAGGAGCTCGTCGCTCATGCGCTCGAGGTCTATCCTTTCGAGCAGGAGCAGTATGAATAAAAGTGAGCAGGCCGCGAGGTTGATGAGGAGCGCGTGCATCATCTCGGGGGCTATGCCGCCCCCGCCGGGGCCGAACACGACCGGCGATATGCCCCTCATGACCCTCACGGAAGCGTAGACGAGCGGGAGGTCCAGGAAAGCGATAATGCCGAACACCGCTGCGAACTTGGCCCTCTTCGTATCGCTCCCCGCAGCCGATCTCAACACGAGATAAACGATGTAGAGAATCCAGAGTATGAACGTCGTCGTAAGCTGCGGGTCCCATGTCCACCACGTGCCCCAGACGGGTTTTGCCCATACGGCTCCCGTGAGTATCGTGATCGTGAGGAAGAGGACTCCTATCTCGGCCGAGGAATATGCCAGTATGTCCCACTTCCTCGTACCCTTCCAGAGATACATGATGCTCGATACGAATACCAGTATGAACGCGACGGTCGCGACCCATACGGTCCCCATGTGTATGTAGAAAATCCTCTGTATGTGGCCCATCTTGGGCTCGGTCGGGGCGTAAACGAACGCCGCGTAGAGGGACGCCGTCATGCCGATGAACGTGAGTACCGCAAGTGCTTTTCTCATTCCGTGTTACCGTCGCCCGCTCAGGATTCCTCGATCACGTATTCGAACACGACCGCGCACGCGGCCAGAAAGATTATATCGAATGCGATTAGGAGTTGTAAAGCCGAGGTCCCTTCCGAAAAAGGCTTGCCCGCGAGCACTATCCCCGAGAGCTTCACCGCGCTCACTATGAGCGGGATTATGATGGGGAAGAGGAGTATGGGGAGGAGCACCTCGCGGAGCCTCGTGTTCACGGCCATGGCGGAGAAGAGCGTGCCCACGGCGACGAATCCCAGAGAGCCCAGGAAAACGACCGGAATGAGAGGCAGCATGGTTGAAAGGAGTCCCAGGTTGAAGAAGATGACGAACATCGGGACTATTATCATCCCGACTATGAATACGAAGATAGTGTTGCTCGCCATCTTTCCGAAATAGATGAGGCTCCTGTCCGTAGGGGTGAGGAGGAGGCCGAGCACCGCATTCCCCTCTTTCTCGAGCGCGAAGGAGCGGGAAAGGCCCAGGACGCCCGCGAACGAGAATGTTATCCAGAGCATGGCGGGGACGGCTTGCCTCACGATCTCGGCTGAGAAACCGAACGCGAAGCTGAATGTGACCGTTACGAGGAGCGAGAACGTGAGCATGGACGTGATCAGCTCCTTCGTCCTCAGCTCCGTGATTATGTCCTTCCTGATTATCGCCCAGACCTTTTTCAAGACCGGAAACCCCGTTCCAAGCTAATTAACGATCTATATCTGTAATCATCAGGGTGTAATAGAAACAATATTTCATGCTTTGACTTACCATATCGGAAGCACCCGGCGAATAACCGGAAATCATACCCGGACGCCGCTTTATGTCGTATATAGTATATTATAAAGTATGTCATGTAATTACCTGTACATTCATACTATTTAATAGAGCAAGTGCATGATACACTACTCCGCATCCGGGCATTTCAGGCGTCATCGACCTTCGAGAGATAGAGCCTCCTGAACTCCTCCCTGTCTATCCCGTCCGCCTCGCTTTCGTACACCATCCGCCCGCCGGCGAGTATGCCGACGCGGTCGCTCCTGTCGAGCCCTTCCTCTATATTGTGCGTGGTCATGAGGATAGTCCTGCCGTCCGATTTGAGGAGTGACAGCATTTCGCCGAAGACCCTGGACCCGTGCTGGTCGAGCCCCGTGTATGGCTCGTCCAGGAGAAGGATAGCGGGGTCGTGGACTATGGCCCTCGCTACGGCGAGCCGCTGCTTCATCCCCCTGCTGAACGTCCTCACGAGGTCGTGCATCCGCCTGCCGAGTCCGACGCGGTTTATCACTTCCCTGGACCTCATCTCGACGTCGCGGACGCCGTACATCGTCCCGAAGAACCTGATGTTCTCAAAGGCGCTCAGGTTCTCGTATAAAAACGGGTCGTGCGAAAGCACCCCCGTCACGCCCCTCACGCCGTCGGGGTTCTTCACGGCGTCGCGTCCCGCTACGGTCAGCTTGCCGGACGTAGGCTTGGCGAGAGTCGAGAGTATCTTGACGAACGTCGTTTTCCCCGCGCCGTTCGGGCCGAAGAGCGTATAGAACTCCCCCTTTTTTATGCTCAGGTCCACTCCGCGGAGCGCTTCCATGCCGCCGAAGGATTTGGTTATCCCCTCGGCCTTTATATCGTAACCCTTATCTGTGAGCGAGTCCCGCATGTCAGAGGCGTGAAGAAAACTACATCAATCGGGGGATTCTTTCAATCGGGAGGGAGGGCGGCAAGTGTCTGGGCTTCCCCGCGCCGCTATTTCAAGAGCGCGTCCGTTCCGCCTAAGAGTTTCACCCAGTCCTCCATCTCCCTCATGCCCTCGTCCATGTCGACGGTGGGCTTATACCCTAGCTCCCGCTTCGCCTTCTCTATAGAGTAGCTCCTGCTCCCCGCGAGCGCCGCGACGGCGAACCTCGTGAGCACGGGGGGCCTCTTAGACTTCTTCGCCTTGTATATGAACTCCATGAGCGCAGCGACGGCGTATGCGAGCTTATACGGAATCGAGAACCCCGGCTCCCAGTTTATGCCGGCCGCATTCAGCTGCTTCCGGAGAAATTCCATGTATCCGATCTTGACCCCGTCGTTGATGAAGTAGATGTTCCCCGGGGCTTTATCGTTCCCGGCTGCGAGGAGCATCGCGCGGGCAAGGTTATCGACGTGACAGGGGGTGACGGTCCGCTCCCCGCTCCCCATCGGGTGGAGTATCCCCTTCCTGGCGGCCGCGGCTATACGAGGGAGTATCACCGTGTCCCCCGCTCCCCAGACGTTAGACGGTCTCACCACCACGGTCTCGAGACCCTTCCCCCCGTAGAACCCGAGAACAAGACGCTCGGCGTCGGCCTTCGACTCGTTGTAATAGTCGTTGTACCTCTCCCTGTAAGGGTATGTCTCGTCTATGTCGATGAGGTTGTGGACGCTCCAGAAGTCGGACTTCCAGACGACCGTCGAAGAGCTCATGTGGACGAACCTCTTGACTCCCGCTTTAAGCGACGCTTCGAGGAGCGTCTTCGTCGCCTCTACATTATATTTTCGGAACTCCTCCCTCTCCCCCCAGTCGGAGACGAGCGCGGCCAGGTGGAATACTGCGTCCCCGTCCTCGGGGAGCCTCTTCAAGCTGTCCGGGTCTCCCAGGTCGCCGTGGCAGAGTTCTGCGCCGAGCTCCTTCAGCATCTTGACGTCGCTCGTATCCCTCACGAGGCACTTTACCCTGTGCCCGTTGGCCACGAGCTCTTCGACGAGCCTGCCCCCAATGAAACCCGTGCCGCCTGTCACAACAGCATTCATATGGATCGTCCTTTCCGGCGAATTTATCTTGTGGGACTAATATACTTCCAAATGGAGCCCCGAGTCAAAGTACCGCACCTTCGTCACGCTTGTCACGGAGTTTTGTATCCTGCACCCTGTATCCCGTCCGCAGCAGCAGCTTCAACCCGCGACAACCTATCATTTCCCTCCCCCTCATAGGAGGGGGGAGGGTCAGGGTGGGGGTGTACCTTGGTTTAATGAATCACACTAAGCCTGATCATCCTGCCGCGCCGACGTGGCCCTTTGATCCCCTGAAACTTTCGCGCAGGAGGACGCCGAAGCCGGAAGGAGTCGCGGCAATCTCATTTTTTCATCATTCATCCCGCATCCTGCATATCGCAACCCTTCCGTAGGAGCGGCTTCCAGCCGCGAATCTTTTCATTCCCTCCTTTCGTAAAAGAAGCCGGGAGAGATTTTACGGGAATGTCTAGGTATTAGCTCCTAAATCATATTCCAGAAAAAAAAGAGCCGCATTAACGCAGGAAACGCACTGCGCCAATGCGGCAGGCATGGGGTGTCGGATCTTTTTTTCGTTATTGAGGGCTTACGAGCCAGTTCTCCATCCAGGCCTTCGTCTTCTCGGCGAGCTCCCTGGACGAGGTAGTCGCAACCCTGCTCTCGTTCAGAAATACTCCCCAGTACGTAATGGGAGCGTGCGACCTCTGTATATGGAGGTTTCTGTCTGAACCCACGGCTTCAGGCGTGCAATCACATGACGGATCGAACGTATAAGGTACTATCTTTATGTCCATGAACCTCTACCTCCTTATTAAATTTGCAACGCTACTTCCAGTCATTACTGCATTCATTATACACTACATAATATAATATATGCAAGTAGCATGCCAAAAATTAAAATAATTACCAAGCGTGTGATTTCAAGGGCTTACGCCGGAATAATCTTCAGGTGTTTAAAATCATACAGTAACACTGGCGCAAATATCGTCACACCGGGCCTGAAATGCAGGCAGCCGGACGGATTCGCCCGGTATCATTGACTAATTCCGCAAGTGTTTGACAAGTCCCTACTTATAGTAGAAAATTCTCCACTTATTCCACGGAGGTAAGCAAATTGCTTCTACCAAAAAAGGCTTTCATCACCAAGGGCGTAGGCAGGCACAAAGAGAAGCTCACGAGCTTTGAAATGGCTCTCAGGGACGCAGGGATAGCGGCGTATAACCTCGTGAAGGTATCCAGCATATTCCCTCCCAACTGCAAGCTGATAACGCGCACGAACGGCCTAAAGTACCTGAGCCCCGGTCAGATAGTTCACGTCGTCATGAGCGAGAACGCGACCAACGAGCCTAACAGGCTCGTCGCCGCGGCTACCGGAATAGCGATACCGAAAGACCCCGACCGCCACGGCTATATCTCCGAGCACCACAGCTTCGGGCAGAACGACACGATAGCGGGGGAATACGCGGAAGACCTTGCCGCATACATGCTTGCGACCACGATCGGGGCCCCGTTTGACCCCGACAAGTCCTATGACGAGCAGAAGGACATCTGGAAGATAAGCGGACACACTGTGAAGACCATGAACAACACACAGACGGCCGTCGGAGACAAGAGCGGGCTCTGGACTACGGTGATCGCAGCGGTCGTATTCGCGGCCTACCAGTAATCTTACCTCTGCAATCCATATCAAGCGGGACTTAGGATATACGCGCCTCCCTTATAGCGCGCTCCCCGCACCGTTCCGCCGGCTTCTCTCAATAGGCAGGCAGAAGAGAGGGGGGTATCTCAAGGAGTCTCGGGTTTTTCCCGTCTTTTTCCGAAAGTTTCGGGTCCTTCAAGGGCCAGTCGATGTCGAGGTCGGGGTCCGACCATAGAATCCCGTAGTCGTCCCCCGCTTCGTAATAGCGCGTGCATTTATATATGACGTCGGCGGAATCGCTCAGCACGCAGAACCCGTGCGCGAACCCCTCCGGGATATAGAGCTGGCGGTTGTTGTGCGGAGAAAGATATACGCCCGTCCACTTGCCGAAATAAGGCGACCCGACCCTTATATCCACGGCAACGTCGTATATCTCCCCGGTCACGGCCATCACCAGTTTCCCGAGCGGCTCCTTCAGCTGGTAGTATATGCCCCGGAGCACGTTCTTAGCGGAATGCGAGTGGTTGTCCTGGACGAAGGTCATGCCGAGCCCCGAAGATACGTATTCGTCGAGGCGGTAGAGGTCCTTGTAGAAGCCGCGCGCGTCCGAATGCATCCCGGACTCTATCATCATCACGCCGGGGAGCTCCGTCTCTTTTATGGTCAGGGGCATATGAAATTATACACCAGGCAAACCTTCTCGAAGTGTGCGGCTTTAGCAAACCCTGGAAACCTAAAGCCCGTTGCTCATCTTGGCATAGCATAACAGAACCGGGAAAGATGATTTTTTCTTCCGACATGCACAGAATCGGCAGCGGGTGAGCACTCACAGGCATAAGACCTCCAGCTCTTACTCCGCTCAACCCCCGTTCGTCCTGAGCTCGTCGAAGGACGGTGTCTTTCCGACATTACAGAATTGGCGTAAAGAAAATCAGCTGTTAACGCGTCAAAATGTTTTTCGGGACGATTCCGAGCAAGTGAGGAATCGGACGCCCTATCTTATCAGCAACAATGTAGATTAGTCCAGGCACGTCAAATCTTCATCGTCCCTTATGCGGGTTGAATTAAAACATTTTAGCGTTAACTTGGGATTTTTAGCCAATTCTGTTCTGTCGAATGATTTTTGCTTCTTTTCATCAAGGAAAAGAAGGATAAAAATAGTTTTGCTCCTCAGGTATTCCGAACCCTTCAGCGTGAACAGGGCAAACATCGGTGCGGCTTTGCCTCAACTTTCATCCACTCCCCCTGCATCATCTTTTGTCCCCGAATCAGACGCGTGCCGCTACCTTCTCTCAAGCTCCTGTTTCTCATCACCGGCAACGCCGGTCTCATCGCCATTGTTCTCCGCAACATCGGAAATGTCCGCAATCGGCACGCTCTCCCGGCTCCTCAGCTGCTCGATCCTCCTCAACGCCGTCTCGACCTTGTTCGTCCTCGTCGTGGTCAGGTTCTCGTACTCGCTCTGCACGTCGGCTATCCTCTTGCCGAGCTTATCGAACGAGCCGACATAGCTCTCCCACTGCTTGTTGAACGCGCCGTAAAGGGACAGTATGTCGTTGGTCGTCCTTTGGAGGTTGAAATTATCGACCGCCTGCCTGATAACCGCGAGCACCGCGTAAAGGGTTATGGGCGAGCAGAGTATCACCTTCGTCCTGAGCGCCTCGTCCATGACGAGGCCGTCGTGCTCCTGTATGAACGAATATATCTGCTCGTTCGGGATGAACACTATCACGTAATCGATCGTATTCTCCTCCGGGTTGATGTAGTCCCTGCAAGTGACCTCCTTTATCCTGACCCTCACGTCTTTAAGGAACTGGTTCTTGTACGCGGTTTTTTCGCCGTCCGCCTCTGCTTCGAGGAACCTCAGATAGTTGTCGAGGGGGAACTTCACGTCCATGTTCACCTTGAGCCCCTGAGGAAGTATGAAGGTGTAATCGGGCCTCGTCGGGCCGGAATCGAGCATCCTCTGCTTGTGATAGTTGATGCCGTCCTTGAATCCGATGAACGCGAGGATGTCCTCGGCCATCCTCTCCCCCCACTGTCCTCGCTGCTTCGTGCTCGCTAACGCCTCCCTGAGCTTGTTCGTCGTGCCCTGGAGCTCGGCCGTCCTCTCGGCCGCGAACTTCAGCTGCGCCGCGAGCTCGCCGTATTTCTGCTCCCTGTCCTTCTCGAACCCGGCCACCTGGCTCTGCACCCTCGTCAGCTCCTCCTTGATCGCCGTGAGCGTCTGATCGATGAGCACTTTCTTGTTCTCGAGCTCCTTGCCCCCGAGCTCCGTCTGCCTGGAAAGGGACTCTTTCGCGAGCTTCAGGAACTCCTCGGTATTCCTCGAAAGCGCGTGATAAGACAGGTCACCGAACGATTCCTTTATACCGCTGATTATGGTGTTGAGATCCTGAAGCTTTTGAGTTTCAGTCTCGGACATAAGCTCGAGCGCTATGTCTTTGACCCTCCCCCTGATGATAAGGTTGATCAGTATGATGATGACGGCTCCGGCCAGGAGCCCCAGTCCGAAAACCGAAATATATTCGCGTGTCAGATAGCTCTCTATCAATACTCACTCCACGTATCAAAATCCCTCACGAAACCCCCATTTAGGCAGCCGGCCGCGTACTGCGGTCAAGCACCGAGCATCTCCCTCGCCGCTTCGATCGTCTTCTCTGTGATATCGATGCCTCCTATCATGCGCGCGAGCTCTTGAACCCTTTCCTCTTTTCCGAGGCTTTTAATACGGACCTGCGTCTTCTTGTCCTCAAGCGTCTTCGTCACGAGGAGGTGCGTGTCTGCGAACTTCGCCACCTGCGGCAGGTGCGTGATGCATATCACCTGGCACGACCTGGAGAGGTTCTTTATCTTCTTTCCCACGGTCTCCGCCACAGCGCCCCCTATGCCCGAATCGGCCTCGTCGAATATTATCACGGAGCCCCCCTCCTCCTTCGATATCAGCTCCTTCAGGACCAGCATGATGCGGGAGAGCTCCCCTCCCGAGGCCACCCTCGCGAGTGGCTTCGGCGCTTCGTCCGGGTTTGCCGAGAAAAGGAACGAGACGTCGTCCTTACCGTCGGAGGATATTTCCTTCTCCGCGATAACGACCTCGAACCGGGCGCCCTTTATCCCGACTTCCTTAAGCTCCTTCTCGAGAGACCTAGAGAGCTTCTTCGCGGATTCTTTTCTTAGAGCGGAAAGCTTGTCGGCCCCGGCGCGCATCTCGCTCTCTATCCTCAGGGACTCCTCGCCCAACCTCTCGAACTCACCTTCATAGCCTGCGATGTTGCGGAGCTCCCTCCCTATTTCCTCCCTCTTCCTGAGTATCGCTTCTATGGAATCGCCGAATTTTCTTTTCAGATCTTTTATCTCCTGAAGCCTCTCCTCTATCACCTCGAGCCTGCCGCTCTCGAAGCTTAGACCCGAAGCGTAATCCCGGAGCGCGAAAGCCGCGTCCTTGAGTTGTAAAGCCGAGTTCTCTATCGACTCCCCGGCCTCCCTGAGCAGCGGGTCTATCCCGGCCGCTTCCCTGACGTCGGACGAGAGCCTGCTGAGCGAGCCCAGGAGCGACGGCTCGCTTTCGTAAAGGGCCTCGTACGCTCCCCGCGCGGCCGAAAGGAGGCGCTCGCTATTGAGGAGCCTCTTCTTCTCCTCCTCGAGCTCGCTGTCCTCTCCTTCCCTTAGAAGCGCGTCGTCTATCTCCGAGCGCTGGAACTTGAGAAAGTCCTCCCTTTCGAAGAGGCTCTTCTGCTCGGCCTTGAGTCTTTCTATTTCTCTATTGATGTCCCTGAAGCGCGCGTGTATCCCGCGCTGCTCGTCCGCGAGGACCCCGTGTCCCCCGAATTCGTCGAGCACCCTTATGTGGTTTTCGGATTTGAGCAGGCTCTGGTGCTCGTGCTGGCTGAATATGTCTATTATCCCTTCGGAGGCCCGCTCGAGGATCGGGAGCGTCGCTATGCCCCCGTTCAAGAAGGCCCTGCTCCTCCCCTTCCTGTATATGATACGCTTTATGAGGAGCTCCCCGCCCGAAACGTCGAAACCGAGGGACTCGAGCCTCTCTTTGACCGCCGGTTTATCGGATATGTCGAAGAGCGCCTCGAGGTGCGCCTCTTCTCTCCCCGTCTTTACGTACTCCGGGGACACCCTGTCTCCCAGCATAACGTTTACGGCGTCTATTATTACGGACTTTCCCGCCCCGGTCTCTCCCGTGATGATGTTGAGGCCGGGACCGAACGATACGGCTATTTCGTCGATGACGGTAAAATTTCTCAGGTTGAGTCCGAGGAGCATCGGCTCTACTCTATGAAGCTTTTAAGAATCGCTCCCACGTCGGAATCCTCGAGCTTTTCGAGCGCCCTCTTTTCTATCTGCCTTATGCGCTCGCGGGTGAGCCTGAAGTGCTTCCCTATCTCGTCGAGCGTGAATGTGGTTTCGAACCCTATTCCGAACCTCATTTTCAGTATCTGCTCCTCGCGGGGTGTGAGCGTGGAAAGGGCGTCTTTTATCTTGGACGTGAGCGTGGCCTTTGCGACCGCGTAATCAGGCGATCCCGAAACGTCGTCCTGTATGAAGTCCAGCAGCGTAGTCTTCTCGCCGTCGAGAACGGGCGAGTCGAGCTGCACCACTTCCTTTGTCGCTTCGAGCACCCTCTTCACGCCTTCGACCGAGATGCCCGTCTTCCTCGATATCTCCTCGGGGAGCGGTTTTCTTCCCATCTCCTTGTTCATCGCGGAGCTTATCCTGTGCACCTTGGTCGCCTGCTCGAGCACGTACACGGGGACCCTGATCGTCCTCGTCTGGTCGAGAAGCGAGCGGGATATCGCCTGGTGTATCCACCACGACGCGTATGTCGAGAACTTGTAGCCCTTCGTGTGGTCGAACCTCTCGACCGCCCTCATTAGCCCTACGTTGCCTTCCTGTATGAGGTCGGGGAGCGGCAGCCCCCTGCTCATATACCTCTTCGCTATGCTCACGACGAGCCTCAGGTTCGCCTTTATGAAGCGCTCCTTGAACCTCCTCGCGCGCATCATGTAGACTTTCGAGAGAAGCGTCGAACGCCTTATGCTCTTCTTCGCGGCCTCTCTGTCCAATTTTCTGAGGGCCGTTTTCAGCCTTTTCGCTGTCTTGAGCCGCCTCGCTATGTGGCTGCGCTTGAGCCCTTCTACTTCCGAGATCGTATTTTCGAGCGCTTTGCCGAGCCGCTTCTGAAAGACGCTCTCGAGGAGCGACCTCATCTCGGCCGCCTTCGCTTCGCACCGCTTTATCTTCGCCGATACCTCTATCTCTTCCTTCGGCGTGAGTAGCGGCTCCATCCCCATCTCCTTAAAATAAACTTGAAGGAGCCTGAATTCCTCGTCAGGGGTAAACTGCTTCCCTCCCTCCTCGGACTCGTCCTCGGGGTTCTCGTCCTTAATGTCTATCTCCGTTTCCGAGAGCTCTACCAGCACCTTTTCGTCTATCTCTATAAGGAACTCTTCCTCCTGAGGCACGCTCTCAAGCTCCTCCCTGAAATTATCGTAGTCGGAGCCGGTGAAATTCTCTTTCTTCTTTTCTTTCTTCTTGGCAATCGACCCGCTTCTCGATGTCTTGCGTTCGGACGCAGGAAGGGTTTTGCTTTTCAGTCTTGCTTTTCTCACTTTCCATCCTCCTCTGATTTAGATGGCACTACTCTCTAATCTGCCCTTCTCCGAAGACGACGAACTTCGTCGTCGTCAGCTCGAGCGCGCCCATGGGGCCGAACGCGTGGAGCTTCGACGTGCTTATGCCGATCTCCGCGCCGAGCCCGAGCTCATAGCCGTCGCTGAAACGCGTGGACGCGTTCACCAGGACGGTCGATGAATTTACGCCGTTTATAAACTTTTGCGAATTCGTGTAATTTTCAGTGATTATGGACTCCGTGTGCATTGAGCCGTATTTCTCTATATGGCCGATCGCCTCGTCGATATTATCCACCACCTTCACGCTCAGTATAAGGTCGAGGTATTCCTCGTGCCAGTCGGCCTCCTGGGCCTTCTTTATTCCGGGCAGTATCTTCCTCGTCCTCTCGCAGCCCCTCAGCTCGACGCCTTCGTCTTCCATCTTCTTCGCGACGGACGGCAGGAATTTCTTCGCAATCTTTTCGTGCACGAGCATCGTCTCCATCGCGTTGCATACGCCCGGCCTCTGCACCTTGGCGTTCACGCATATCCTCCCGGCCATATCGAGGTCGGCGCTTTCGTCGACGAAGATATGGCATACGCCCTTGTAGTGCTTGAGCACCGGAATCCTCGAGTTCTCGGCGACGAACCTGATGAGCCCCTCGCCACCCCTCGGTATTATAAGATCGATGTATTCCTCGAGCTTGAGCATCTCGAGTACGGCTTCCCTGTCGGTGACGGGTATTACCTGCACCGCGTCCTCGGGCAGGCCGGCCGCGCTCAAGGATTCCCTCAGCACCTCCCCGATCGCTATATTCGACCTGAGCGTCTCGGACCCTCCCCTTAGAATGACCGCGTTCCCCGATTTGACCGAGAGACCGGCCGCGTCGGCCGTTACGTTGGGCCTCGATTCGTATATTATCCCGATCACGCCGAGCGGTATCCTCATCTTTCCCACGAGGAGCCCGTTGGGTCGCTTCCACATACGGACTATCTCCCCGACGGGATCTTCCAGGGCCGATACCTGGACAAGCCCGTCGGCAATTTTGCCGAGGCGGTCTTCGGTGAGCCTGAGACGGTCTATCATGGCCTCAGGGAGACCCTTCGCGCGGGCCTCTTCCACGTCCTTTTTATTCTCCCCGATTATGTACCCGGCGCGCTCCGTCATGCCCCTGGCCATACGGAGGAGCGCGTCGTTCTTGGGGGCTGTGCCGGCCTTGGCTAGTACTAGCGAAGCCCTCCTGGCCCTTTCTGCCATCTCCCCGGCGAGCTTCGATAATTGAGTGTGCTTTAACTTGTTTTTCGCTTTTATATCAGACATTTAGATAAATCAACAGTCCTAGGATCGGTATTTAAATGATAATACAACCGCTTGCAAAAAGTCAAGACTATTTTTGTCAGCATGAGGTGAAAACCGTCAATCGGCTCGGTTGTGACGGGACCGTCCGTATAAATCCGCCGGGTGAAGTCGCAGCCTGGCTGCGCTTCCGTAAGCGTCGTTACGTCCCGGGGCCGAGGCGCGACCTGAAATAATCGATCGTCCTCTCGAGCCCTGATTCTATATTGATCTCCGGATTCCAGCCGAGCGCGCTGCGCGCGAGCGATATGTCGGGCTTTCTTCTCCGGGGGTCGTCTTCCGGAAGGTCGCTGAAGACGACCTTCGACGGCGAGCCGGTTATCTCGACGATCTTTCGTGCGAGCCCGAGTATTGTCACTTCGTCCGGGTTCCCGGCGTTCACGGGGCCCGTGAACCCGTCAGGGCTCCCCATCATCCTTATTATCGCTTCCACCGTATCGTCCACGTAGCAGAACGACCTCGTGTGAGAGCCGTCGCCGTATACCGTTATGTCCTCGCCTCGGAGGGCCTGTATGATGAAGTTGCTCACGACCCTCCCGTCGTTAGGGTGCATTCTCGGGCCGTAGGTATTGAATATCCTGAGGACCTTTATCTGAATCCCGTGCTGGCGGTGGTAATCGAAAAAGAGTGTCTCCGCGCACCTCTTCCCCTCGTCGTAGCAGGCGCGGGGGCCTATGGGGTTCACGTTGCCCCAGTAGGATTCCTTCTGGGGGTGCTCGACGGGGTCTCCGTAGACCTCGCTCGTGGACGCCTGGAATATCTTGACCTTGAGCCTCTTCGCGAGGCCGAGCATGTTTATCGAACCCGAGACGTTCACTTTGGTCGTCTGCACAGGGTCGAACTGGTAATGCACGGGGGACGCGGGGCAGGCGAGGTTGTATATCTCATCGACCTCTACATAGAGCGGGAAGCAGATATCGTGCCTCAGCACCTCGAAATAGGGGTTCCGGAGGAGGTGCTTGATATTCTCTCTCGACCCCGTGAAGAAGTTATCGACGCACACGACCTCGTTCCCCTCCGCGAGCAGCCTTTCCGAGAGGTGGGACCCTATGAACCCCGCCCCGCCGGTTACGAGGATTCTTTTCCTCATTCCGCACCGTCCTTAACTGCGAGCATGCAACGCCGCCTGCCCGGCTAATTCGAATTCAGCACATGCCTGCCGGAGAGGTAGCCGAGTATCTGCTCGGCGCCCTCGGCGAGGCTCACCTTGTCGGTCTCTATGGTTATCTCGGGGTTTAGCGGCTCCTCATATGGGTCGTCGATCCCGGTGAACCCTTTTATAACGCCCTCTCTCGCCTTCTTGTAGAGCCCCTTGACGTCCCTCTGCTCGCATACCTCGAGAGGGGCCTTCACGTATATCTCGACGAACTCGCCGTCTTCGACGAGCGCCCTCACGGCGTCCCTGTCCCTCCTGTAGGGGCTGACGAACGCCGAAAGCACTATGCATCCTGCGTTTACGAAGAGCTTCGACACCTCCCCTATGCGCCTTATGTTCTCGGCCCTGTCGCCTTCCGAGAACCCCAGGTCCTTGCAAAGCCCCATCCTTACGTTGTCTCCGTCCAGTATGAACGTCCTCACGCCCGTTGAGATAAGCTTCTTCTCGACCTCGTTCGCGAGAGTGGATTTACCGGCGCTCGGGAGCCCCGTGAACCATAGTATCACGGAGCCGTGCCCGTTCAGCTTCCGCCTGTCCTCCTTCGTTATCTCGTGGTTGTGAGGTATAACAAATCTCTGCATTAAAGCCTCCTCTTTACCTCTCGGTAAGTATTCTCTGTAACAGATGAATTTTCGGACAAGAGTTTATGTGAAAATACGAAAAGGTCAAAATTTATCTATATCTCATGCACAGCCTTTCCTCATCTCTTCCGCTTAAACCGGCAACGAAACCCAACCCGTTCGTCCTGAGGCGCAGAATCTGCGCTCATATATAATTGCTCCGTCACTCCGGAGCTTTCGCCAAATAACGGAGCAAGGACAATATCGATCTGCGAGCCTGTCCTGAGCGAAGTCGAAGGACGGTGTCTTTCCGACATTCACAAACGATTTCGAGCAACAATTCCGAGCTAGCGAGAAATTGGTCACTCTTGGCTGAAGGCACGAACGTATTATCCAACATGCCAACGCTACTGAAGACAAATTAGAGGAATCGGTCGCTCTCTCCTACAAGCAACATTGCAATTTTCTCGCCTCCGATATTTTCTACCGGTAAATCCGGCGGCACACAATGTGCGCTCAAATATGATCCTTCCGTGCCATCTAAGCTCAATCCAAATTTGTTCGCCCTATCCTTTATTTCCCTTCCCCCTTTGAGGGGGGAAGGTTGGGATGGGGGTGACATTTTTCTGTAAGAGCGGCTTCCAGCCGCGATAACCGTCCTGTTCTTCCTGCATGCGGCATACTCAACGCATTACCCGACCTTCACACCCCTGACTGCCTCTTACTCGGTCTCCCACCAGACCTCCGGGAAACTCTCCCTGATCGCCCTGTCCCCCTCCCCCGGCGGCTCGAGTCCGAGCGCCCTCATGTCGGCGTCGACCATGATCCTCACGAGCTCCCTGAACCTTATCCGGGGCTCCCAGCCGAGCTCGTTTTTCGCCTTAGTATAGTCCGCCCGGAACCCCCTCGAGTCGGTAGGCCTGAAAAACCTGGGGTCTATCCTCACGTGCTCCTCCCAGTCGAGTCCCGCGTACGAGAACGCCTCCTCGACGAACTCGCCCACGGTGTGCGACTCGCCTGTGCCTATAACGTAGTCCCCAGGGGTGCCGTTCTCGAGTATCTTCCACATCATCTCAACGTACTCGGGCGCGTAGCCCCAGTCCCTCTCCGGCCTGAGGTCCCCGAGAATGAGATATTTCTGTTCGCAAGCCCTGATACGGGCGACCGCGCTCGTTATCTTCCTCGAAACGAATATCTCCCCCTTCCGGGGCGATTCGTGGTTGAACAGGATGCCGCTTGAGGCGAAGAGGCCGTGCGCCTCCCTGTAGTTCACAGCAGAGAGGTGGGACATAAGCTTGGCGCACGCGTAGGGGCTGTGCGGACGGAACGGGGAAGACTCGTTCTGGGGAGGTGGAGTAGAGCCGAAAATCTCGCCCGACGAGGACTGGCAGAACCTGCACCCGGCGCCGCTCTGCTTTATCGATTCCAGCACAGTGAGGGAGCTGAGCCCTGTGATGTCTCCTGAGAATTCGTGCATATCGTACTTCAGGGAAATCCTGCCGCGCGACTCGAAGTGATAGACCTCGTCCGGGCATATATCCTGGATGAGCCTGGTAAGCTGTTCAGGATCGGACGTGTCGCAGGGGTGGTGCCTGACCGGGGTCCCGCGTCCCTCCCGGTCTCCGTATCCGCCGTGCCTGCTCGAACCGTTTACAATGGCGTGCACCTCGTACCCGATCGACCGGAGAAATTCGGCCATATAAGACCCGTCCTGTCCCGCCGCACCGCTGATCAACGCTTTCTTCATATCTTCACGTTCCCGGTAAAGCTCCGCGCGCGGTTGTCCCGCATCCTCCCTCCGCCGCATATGACTGTAGCGGAGTAAATAATAACCCCTATTGTGTCGTCTGATTTAATGCGACCGACAGTTTCCCCTTTCCCTAATTCTATACCCTTATTCGCCGACCTGTATACTCAATCGAATAAGAATAATAAATCAGGCGAAGCAGTAAATAATAAATAATTTACAGCCGGAAATCTCCGGGACAGCATGAAATGAACGGGGTATTTATTTTTCCCGACATGCACAGAATCCGGCGGCGGGAGAGCACCCGCCGGCATACGATCCTATTCACCGACCCTGCTCGACCAAACCCGTTCGCACTGAGCGTGTCGAAGTGCGTAAATTCCGCAAGGATTCTGTGCGGGTGAGAACCCGCAGGCACACGATGCATAACCTCAGCTACCGCTCAATTTCTACGATTGTAATATTTACGCCTGTGGTTGCTTAACAATCATAAAACACACTATGTGTGTGCTTCTTTTCATCAAGGAAAAGAAGATAATATTTTATGTTTTTTTATGTATTCCAAGTCCTTAAGAAAGCTCAAAGAAGACAACGATCCGGAGCAGCCGCAACTTTCATCACATCCCCTGTGTCACAACTCCTGCCCCCGACTACTTGCCATGTACAGAAGTGTGTAAACGGACCCGGCAGGACGAAGCCGGCACGACACGCGCCGAGAGGAGGAAAGCCGGACCCCGCGCCCGTAAGCTTACGGGCGCGGGCCTGCTCCTAAAATAGCGTGTATATGAACGGAGCCACCGCCGAGCTCTGGGCGAATATGATAAGGAATGCAAACAGGATCAATATGATAATCATAGGCGTGATCCACCACCATTTGTTCTGTATGAAAAACTGGAGAAGCTCCCCCACTATCCCCATCCTGTCGGTCAAGCCCTTTAGGAACGACATATGAATATTCCCTCCGAAATGCCGGATAATTTAATCTCTATTCTATATGATCCGGCGAAGCCGCGCCAATCAGGGCAGCTTGTCCTTGTCGACGACGTAATTCCCGAGCACGAGCATGTCCATGCCGCTCTTGCTGAACGAATTGAATGCCTCCCCGGGAGTGTTCACTATCGGCTCGCCCTTGAGATTGAACGACGTGTTAAGCACGACGGGCACTCCGGTCGCCTGACCGAACGCCTCTATGAGCCCGTAATATTTCGGATTCAATTCCTTCCTCACGGTCTGTAGTCTCCCCGTCCCGTCCACGTGCGTTATCGCCGGCAGCACGTCGCGCTTGTTCTCATGGACGTCCGTCACGTAGAGCATGAAGCGGGCCGGGTAGTGCTTCTCCGGATGGTCGAGAGCGAAATAATCCCCCGCCCTTTCGACGAGCACGGAAGGAGCGAACGGTCGGAAGGGCTCCCTGAACTTTATCTTCACGTTCACTATGTCCTTCATGTCGGCCCTCCGGGGGTCTGCCAGTATGCTCCTGTTCCCGAGAGCGCGCGGCCCCCATTCGAACCTCCCCTGGTGCCATCCTATGACCTTCCCCTGAGTGAGCCCGTCTACGACGCGCGCTATGAGCTTCTCGTCGTCCTCGATCTTCTCGTAGGGGATGTTGTTCTCCTTGAGAAAATCCTCGGATACCGAAGCGCTGTGCTCCTCGCCCCAGTACGCGTGCTCCATGACGAACTTCCTGGGCTGACCGAGGAGCGCGTGGTATCCGTAGAGCGCGGCCCCCACTGCGCCGCCGCCGTCGCCTGCCGCGGGCTGTATGTATATCTCGTCGAACGGGGTGTCCGACAGTATCTTCCTGTTGGCGACGCTGTTGAGCGCGACCCCGCCCGCCATGCAGAGCTTGGGGAGGCCCGTCTCCCTGTAAGCGTACTTCGCCATCTTGAGCATTATCTGCTCGGTCACGACCTGTATGCTCGCTGCGATGTCGGCGTAGTACTGGTTCTGCGCACCGAGCTCGTCGTAATTGGAAGGCTTATCCCCGAAGTACGACGGATATCCCGTCGCCGGCGTAAAGAAGTGCGCCTTCTGGTCTCTGGGAGTACCGAAAAGTTTCTCGAATTTACTGTTGAAAGTTTTTTCCGAGGAGTAATGGAACGAGAAGTAGTCCATATCGAGCTCGAACCCGCCGTTCTCGTCCACGTGTACGAGCTCGTAGACCTTGTCCACGTGATTCGGCCTGCCGAAGGGAGCCATTCCCATGACCTTGTACTCCCCTTCGTTCACCTCGAAGCCGAGGAACGCCGTGAACGCGCTGTAGAGGAGCCCGAGCGAATGTGGGAACCTTATCTCTTTTATAAGCCTTATGTCGGTCCCCTTGCCGACCCCCAGAGCGGCCGTAGTCCATTCCCCGACGCCGTCCACCGTCAGAACCGCCGCCTCCTCGAAAGGAGAGCAGTAGAACGCGCTCGCGGCGTGGGATAAATGGTGCTCGCTGAAGAGGACTTTCGACGCCGGCACGCCGAGCTTCTTGAGCAGCAGGTGCTTTACCCAGAGCTTGTCTCCGAGCCACGTGACCATTGCCTCCCTGAAGAGCTTCATCGAGCGGGGGAACGTCTGCATAGAGCAGAGGAGCAGCCTCTCGAACTTGATGAACGGCTTCTCGAAGAACATCACGTAGTCGATGTCGCCCGTCTCTATGCCGCCTGTCCTCAGGCAGAAATCTATCGCGTTCTCGGGGAACTCGAAGTCGTGCTTTATGCGGCTGAACCTCTCTTCCTCGGCCGCCGCTACGAGAACGCCGTCCTTTATGAGCGCGGCCGCCGCATCGTGAAAGTAACATGAGATTCCAAGTATGTTCATAAAAGCTCCGTTTCGCGAATAACGCCGGAATACCGCACGTTAAAACTGCCTCACCGCCCTCTCCATAGGAGAAACGCCCGGTTTTTCCTCCCTCTGCAGCCAGCCCGTCTTTGCATTCTTTTTTATCTCCAGCGGGTCCGTAAACAATTTGACCAGTATGGCGAACGGCATGAGGAGGACGAGATAGAATATGGTGAGTATCACCCTCGCGTTAAAGTCCCCGATCTTCCTCGCGATCTTTTTCCAGCCTTCCCATATCCTCCTGGGAAGACTCATCTGCGACGTATCGGTCTTTTTTCGATCTATCGTACCCATAAGGAACTCAAACCTCCCTTTGCGGACCGCAAGCCCGCGCACCGTTTTTACTTTGAATCCGGCGATTTAAAGTTTTAAAGAAGTTAAAAGCTACCCGACAATCGGTCTTTTGAACAGTTAATCGGTTTGCAGGCATTGAGGGATTGATTTAATAAAAGGCCGGGCGCCTTCCGGGATCACCCGCCTACGGTGTCCGTGTGCTCTATCCTGTAGGTGAGCTCCTGTATCTTCCACCCGCCGTCCGACCAGAAGAGTCTCCAGTTTATATTCCCCCTCGAGCTCTTGAGCACGCCCGTGCGCTGGTCCTTGAACGTGATGTAGAAGTCCCCCCGCACTAGCCCGAGAGTATTCTGGAGCGAGACCCTGTTGACCTTTACCTCGTAGCTCACGATGTCGAGCTTGGAGAAATTCGAGCTGTACGTATTCAGCACCTTGGCGATGCCTACCCCGTTTTCGACGGCATCGGGCGCGAAAAGGGCCTTGACGCGGTCTATATCCCTGTTCTTGTACGCTGCAACGTAAGAGGACACGAATACGTAAACCGAATTCCTGTCGGGTGGTGCGACGGCAGGGGGTATGGGTTCAGGCGCGCTTCGCGACGTGTCTCTTATCGCTACCGCGGACGTCGCGATTTTCGGGTCGAAATCCTCCGTAATATCCGATTTCACCGGCTGCTTCGCAGGCTTTTCAACCTCTGTGATCAGAGGCTCGGGCAATTTCACTTTCCCGGCCGGGTCTACCGGGGCAGGCCCGGCTTTCTCCTGCTTTTTCTCCGCTGCGGCAATTTCGGGTTTCGGCTTGACGACGGGAACGCCTTCCCCGGATATAAGGAGCTTGTCC
The DNA here is from genome assembly GCA_040754335.1 of Thermodesulfobacteriota bacterium. Classification (NCBI taxonomy): domain Bacteria; kingdom Pseudomonadati; phylum Thermodesulfobacteriota; species Thermodesulfobacteriota bacterium. The sequence continues at coordinate 659,912 of JBFMCV010000001.1, forward strand.
CCTATGTCTATCTTGTTGTTCCCGAGGCCGTTCAGCCTCGAAAGCTCGTCAGTCGTCGTATCGAACTTATGCGCTATAGACCAGAGAGAGTCGCCTTTCCTCACCGTGTAGTATTCCCCGTCGGCCGGCTTCTTTTCGGGTTCAGGCATGGTTATTTCCGTTACCTCGCCCTTTTTCTCCGCGGGTTCTTCCGTCTTTGCGGCTAAACCGGCTTCTGGCGCGGCTTCTTTTTCCGGAGACTCGATCTCCGCATCACCCTGAGAAGAGTCCTTGCCGGAAGAAACTTCTTTCGTCTCCTCGGCTGCAGGTTTCTCAAGCGACGCGTCGGCTACTTTGAGTGACTCTTGCTTTTCATCCTTATCTTTGATTTCTTCATCTTTGATTTCTTCCTTGGTTTCAGGCTCGGACGCCTCATCCCCGGTCTTTGCCTGGGTCTTATCCTTCGCGTTATCCGCTTGTGCGGATGCGGTTTTCTCCTCTTTCTCCTCTATGGTCACTTCCGTGATCTCTATAGCCTTGTCAGGCTCCTCCACAGGCGCGGTTATATCAGCATTATCGGCTGAGACAGCTTCGGCGCCCTCAGACGGAGCGATCCGGGCGGTATCGGTCCCGGCTTGTAGTGAAGCGTCTTCCGTCCCGGCCCCGGCAATCTCGGTCTTCGCCTCGCTTGACTGATCCGCTTCCGCCGACTTGCTCTCATCCGGTTTTTCAGGCGTCTCCGGCGCTGTCACTACCGGCTCGACGGAGGTTTTAGAGTCCTTCCCGTCTTCGGCGGCGTTAATCGCATCCCCGGCCGGTTTCCCGGGCTCTATGGGCTTTATTTCGGAAATCCTCTTGTCGACCTTTTCCGTATCGACGAGGTCGCCCTTGTAAACGGTGTTCGGGAGCTCGGGCGCCTCTATTTCCCGCGCTAGCCTCTCTTTTTCCTCCGTTGACTCGAATATAAGGCCCGAGCCCGAAGCGTACATGACCGCCAGGAACACGACGACCATGAGGGACGCCGCGTAATAATATTTCCTCATCTCGTTCTGAGGCACTATGACGGGCGTGGGAGGGAGGTGCTTGTTGTCGTACGCTTCCCTCTTGGCGCTGTTGCTGAGGACTTCATACGCTTCGTTTATCTTTTTCGAGGTATCGAGCCCCTCTGCCCCCGCTTTGTCGGGGTGATGGGACTTCATGAGCTCTATCCAGCTCCGCCTGATCTCCTCGTCGGATGCGTTGCGGGGGACGTTCAGCACCTTGTAGTAGTCGAGGGATTCCGGCTGGAAGCTCTGGTAATACGGGATGAAGAAGTTGAGGACCGACTTCGCCTGCTCTATAACGAAGTCCTCGCTGAGCTTCCGCCTGGCGGCTACGCTCTTGAGCAGCTTGTAATTCGGTGAGCGCTGACCAGAGGAAATATCTTTAAGTATGTGGTAGTAATAGACCCTGTCCAGGGAGAACCTCTCGGCGAGCTCCCTTATGTCCTTGGCGTCTATCAGCTCGGATACTATCCGCTCGTATTTCCTCTTATCCAGTATGATCATAATTCCCCTTCTCCGCTTCCGTCAGCGCCCGGTCATAGGGCCTTGCGGGTACTGCAATAACTTTATCATATTTATAGAGTTTGTCCTTCCCTGACGATGCGGATGACTCTTCGGCTGCGGACGGTATTGCGCCGCCGTTATCCGGCGCATAACGAAATACTAAGCCTTTTTCAGGGGGTGAGAATGATGATGAATTGATTCCGGCACCTCCGCGTCAGATTCCATCACCCTTTCCCGGACGGGCGCTAAAAACCGCTCTCCTACATAATTATCATGTATTAGAGACGATTGGGCAAGTTTTTTTGAAAAATCGCCGTAAATTGCAACAGTGCGGCCAGGCGAGAGGATTTTCTCCCTTCGAAGTCTGTCTTTGCGAGGCTCCGAAGGAGCCGCGGCAATCTCATGAAAAATGCAGGATCGCCACGTCGCTCTGCTCCTCAAAGGGCTGGATGTGTGGTATACCCCATCCGGATGGCCAAGGGAAGGCGCAGACCGCGCAGCTCATATTTGACAAAACCGGTTTTCCCGAAAGAATTATGGGGCTAAAAATCACCTGGAGGCATGAAATTGGAACGCACATTATCGATTATAAAACCCGACGGAGTAGAAAAAAACGTGATCGGAGAGGTCATCAGCAGGTTCGAGAAGAACGGTCTCAGGGTAGCGGCCCTCAAGATGGCGAAGCTCACCAAAAAGGACGCGGAAGGGTTCTACGCAGTGCATAAGGAAAGGCCCTTTTACGGGAGCCTCACCGATTTCATGTCGAGAGGCCCTGTCGTGCTCATGGTGCTCGAAGGCGAGAACGCTATCGCCAAAAACAGGGAGATAATGGGCGCTACCAACCCCGCCCAGGCGGCTGAAGGGACGATAAGGAAGGACTTCGCCACGAGCATCGAGGAGAACACCGTCCACGGGTCGGACTCCCCCGAATCGGCCGCCTTCGAGATCGGCTACTTCTTCAACGCGCTCGAGATTTGCGGGGGATGAGCCGCCGGATAGCCGGAAGACCGGCGTACTTGAACCTCCCTTCTGTAGGAGCGCCTTTCCTGAATCAAGCTTGCGCTGAACTTGATTCAGTATTCAGGACAGGCCAGCCGCGATATTAAACCCGTTCGTCCTGAGCTTGCTATTTATCTTCCCCCCTTAGAAAAAGGGGGATTAAGGGGGATTTAAAAAAAATCCTCCCTAACCCTCCCTATTCCAAAGGAGGGAATTAAGTACTCTTGCGTCAATCTCTTGTTTGATCCCCCATCCTCACACCTATATCCCCTCCAACGCCCCCTTACATCTTACAGGACCATATTACATTATTTACTGTACCCATTAATTATGATATACTCCAAATACGTGTAATTCATCAGACCGACTCGAACAGGAGGATGGGAATATGCCTAAAGCACTCGGCATTCTGTTTTTAACAATTCTTATAGCAGGCTGCGACGGCGATAACGAGCTCGATTGTTTCACGATTGAAGAAGTACGCGAATCCGATTGCCTCGCGGATGCCATGCTAAATTCGTGCGACAGGATAAGCTGCAGCTCCGCTAACGCGGACTTGTTTCCGCCGCTTACACCTAATTGCGAATTCGTCGATTGTGAATCGTTCGATTGCGAGGAAGTTCGTTACAACATAGACGACATGCTCATCATCGGACCGGGGACTTTTACAGATCTTCACCTCGGCGAAACCGGTGGATTTGACGGGATTATAAACGTTGAGGGAGAGGACGAGGTGGCCGAATGTTTCTTCGTCGTGCCGTGACGTAAAGGCTTTCCTCGAATAGCAACGGCGCCGTCTCTGATTTTAAACCCGTTCGTGCTGAGCTTGTCGAAGCACGCAGCTTTTCCCGACATGCACAGAACGGCAAAGCACCCCTCACACCCCCTCCCTCATCTCCGCCCCGAATACTTCTCCGAAATAGCGTACGAACGCCCGTGTGACCGCATCGAAATCCATCTCCTCGCCGAGTACGTCCTTTAGCGACGTGATCATCACCCCTTCGAGCCCGCACGGTATTATCATCGAAAACCAGCTCAAGTCCGTGTTCACGTTGAACGCGCAGCCGTGCATCGTTATGCCGTTACTCACCGAAACCCCTACGGAGGCGATCTTGCCTCCGTACGCCCAGACGCCCCGGAGCTTCTCCATGGTTATGCCCTTAATGTCGTAATCCTGAAGCAGCCGCACTATCGTCTCTTCGAGCGCGCGCACGTATGACTTCGCCCCCAGGCCTAACGCCCGTAGGTCTATTATCGGGTACGCGACCAGCTGCCCCGGCCCGTGGAACGTGACGTCCCCTCCCCTTTCGGTCTTGTACGTCTCGACCCCGCGCTTTTCCAGTTCCTCGGGCGGGAGGATAATATTCCCTCCCTTCCCGAACCTGCCGTCCGTTATGACCGGGTTATGCTCGAGCAGGAGCAGATACCCGCATGCCTCCGGACGCTCCCTCCGCAGCATCTCCCTGCGCTCGTTCTGGAGCCTGAGGCCGTCCGCATAGCCGACCCTCCCGAGGTATTCCCAATTAATTACGCACTTTATCTCCGAGTCCATAACATTATCATTCTAAACGATCCCGCGCCTCTTTCCAGCGCGCTTGCCTCGCCGCGAGTACTCGAATATACTCAAACTCTATCCGTAGAGCCGTGATTATGTCTAAACTTCCCCCTCCGCAGGCAATCCGAACATGAAGCAGAAATCCGGGACAAGATCAGGCGCGGAAGACTTCGCGGGCTACATCGCCTCGGGCGAGCCCGCCCCCGTCCTCGTATTCTCAGGCGATCAGTCATATCTCATCGACATGGCCGTCGCCGGGCTCAGGGAAAAGCTCCTCGGCCCCTCGGGAGACATCAATTACGTCGTATTCAGCGGCGAGAGCGCGTCAGGCAAGGAGATCGCCGACAATGCGAGCACATACCCCATGTTCTCGAAAAAAAAGCTCGTTGTCGTGAAGAACGCCGACAAGCTTTCGGCGAAGGAGCTTGCAGCGCTCGAGCCGTATCTAGCCTCCCCGTCTCCGTCAGCCTGCCTCGTGCTCATATTCGGGGAAGGCAAGAAGCCGAAGTTGGGCGGCGGGAAGAATGCGGCCTACTTCGACTTCTCCCTCGAGAAAGGTGGCGCCGTAACGGCCGTAAGGGAAGAGGCGCGGAAGCTAGGGTACGAGATCAACCGCGCCGGGGCGGACGCGCTCATCGGGCTCGTCGGGGAGGACCTCCAGGAAATACACAACGAGCTGGTCAAGATCTCCGTTTACAAAGGGGACAGGAAAACCATAGGCCCCGAAGATGTCGAGGCCCTCACGAAGAAGACGAAGTTCGCCGACATATACCAGCTCATAAACGCCATATCCCGGAGGGACAAGCGCACGGCTCACAGGGTGTTAGGGGAACTTGAAGCCGCCGGAGAGGAGCCCCTCTCGATACTCGGCCTCATAAGCTGGAGGTTCAGGCTCATCTGGAGGGCGAAGGAGCTCCAGGACAGGAGGCTCGGACAATCCGAGATACTGAAAGAGCTGAAAATCTCACCCGGGCAGCTCTACTACCTGAGCGAGGACCTCAAAAAATTCACGTACGAGGACATAGAGCGCATCATGGGCGCGCTCGCCGAGTGCGACAAGAAGCTCAAACTGAGCTACGTGCCCAAGAGCTTCGTCCTTACGAAGCTCGTAATCGAATTGTGCGCTAGGGGATGAAGGGATACTACTGGGCGGGGGCCTCGGCTGCCTTGGATAACCTGGAAATCCTCTTCGCGAGCCTGCCCGTTTTGCGCGACGCCGTCTTCTTGCTGATCACGCGCTTGGAAGCCGCTTTCTTCAGCTTGGATTCCGTTTCCCTGAAAAGGGCCTCGGCGGCTGCCTGGTCTCCGCTCTCGATCACGGCGCTGATCTTCTTAACCTGCGTCTTGAGGTCGGATTTTACGACCGTGTTCCTTTCTCTCTTCTTGAGGCTCTGACGGTGCTTCTTGATACCCGATTTAATTCTCTTTGCCATTAATAAACTTCCCTCCTGCGGATAATCCCGGATATTTTGCCGGGTTTCGGCCGTTTGTCAAATGATTGCGGGCATGTTGACTCCCGTCATTTCATTGCGCGGGCGAATTATGGTATATTCCTCGGCAATCCAATTCCGGAGGGAGTCATGAAATTCTTTCTCGATACCGCGAATCTCGACGAGATTAGGGACGCCGCGAGCTTCGGCGTCCTCGACGGCGTGACCACGAACCCGTCCCTCGTGTCAAAGGAAGGCGAGCAGAAGGGGTTCAAGGACCTCGTGCGCGAGATATGCGAGATCGTGAAGGGCCCTGTGAGCGCCGAAGTCTTATCCACTGACATAGAGCGCATGATCGACGAGGCTCGGGAATTAGCCGGGATACACGAGCACGTTGTCGTGAAGATGCCGCTCACCGAGGACGGCATTAAGGCGACCAAGATAGTGTCGGACGAGGGCATAAACGTGAACGTGACGCTTATATTCACCCCATCCCAGGCGCTCCTCGCCGCGAAAGCCGGAGCCGCCTACGTGAGCCCGTTCGTCGGCAGGCTCGACGACATATCCGAGTTCGGCATGGAGATGGTAGGCGACATAGTGCAGATATTCGCCAACTACAATATAAAGACGGAAGTGCTCGTCGCGAGCGTGAGGCACCCGCTCCACGTCGTAGAGGCCGCCAAGATGGGAGCGGACATTGCGACCATGCCCTACAAGGTGTTCAAGCAGCTCGTCAAGCACCCGCTCACCGACATAGGTCTAGAAAGGTTTTTAGCCGACTGGGGAAAGAGCAAGTAACCCCCTAGTCGTCTCTCCCTTTAACCGCTGCTCTAGATGTGAAACAATTCGTGGCTGGAATTTCTCTGGATGACCTGTAATGAGGGGTGTTTGTATTTCCCGGCATTCACAGAATCGGCGGCGCAGAATCTGCGCTCATATTCGATTCTTCCCAGGCTCATCTGCTTAGCTAACGCCGCACCCAACCCGTTCGCCCTGAGCGTGTCGAAGGGTTGAACGGGTATCACTTCTGTTGAACTGCGCGAGGAATTGATAGATTTTAGCCGTAATAAGATATTTTAGCCAGGATTCTGTGCGGGTGAGCACTCGCAGGCATACGATCTCTAATCTCCGCTTCTGCTCGATTTCTACGATTATAATATTTGCGCCAGTGGTTGCTTAACAATCATAAAACACACTATGTGTGTGCTTCTTTTCATCCCTGTCCTGAACCATGTCCTGAACTTGATTCAGGATCATTTCAGGAAAGGAAAAGAAGAAAAATATATTGCTTTTTGATTGATGCAGATGGAACAACCTGTGTCCACGAATTACTGGACATCTAAAGCCGCGATAAGAAATTCCTTATTCCCCTCAGCCCCTTCAATAGGCGACGGGATAACGCCAAGTACTCCCAATCCGAGTTCCTGGACGAGCTCCCTGATCTTACCTACGACTTCCCTGTGCTTAGCCTCGTCCCTCACGATGCCGCCCCTCCCCACCTCCCCCTTCCCGACCTCGAACTGCGGCTTTATGAGGGCGACGAGCACCCCACCCGGCTTGAGCAGCGCGAGCGCGGGAGGGATTATCATCGACAGTGAAATGAACGAGACGTCTATCGTTACAATGTCAGCAGGCTCGCCTATGTCCTCGGGCTTTATGTAGCGTGCGTTGAGCTTCTCTTTAACTATCACGCGCGGGTCCTGCCTGAGCCTCCAGTCGAGCTGGCCGTAGCCCACGTCAACCGCGTACACCTTCGCCGCACCCGATTTAAGCAGGCAGTCCGTGAACCCGCCGGTGGAAGCGCCAATATCGACGGCCGTCATCCCGCCCGGGTCTATGCCGAACTCCACGAGCGCCGCTTCGAGCTTTAGTCCGCCGCGGCTCACGTATTTGAGCGGAGCGCCCCTGACCTCGATACCGGAGCCTTCCTTTATGAGCGCGCCCGCCTTGTCTGTCCTCACGCCGTCCACGTAGACCGAGCCCGCCATGATAAGCGCGCGCGCCTTCGCCCTTGTATTCGCGAGTCCCCTCTCGACGAGCTCCGTGTCGAGCCTCTTTTTGAGAGGAGCGCCGGGGTTCCCATTCCTTTTCATCAGTGGTTTCTGTAGCCGAGATAGAGTGCTATCTGCCGGAGAGCCTCGGCCCTGTGGTCGAAACCTTCGAGCGCGCTTACGGCTTTCCGCGTAAGCTCGGAGGCCCTTTTCTTCGATTCCTCGATCCCTGCAATGCCTGGGTATGTCGACTTGCCGTGCCTCTCGTCGTTCCCCCTTTCCTTGCCGAGGTCCCCCTCCCCCTCTATGTCGAGCACGTCGTCTATAATCTGGAACGCGAGCCCGACCGACTCGGCGTATGACGCGAGGCTTTCGAGCTGATTCTCGTCGGCCCCTCCTATTCGCGCCCCCGAAGTGACGGACACCCTTATCATCGCCCCCGTCTTGAGGGCGTGCATGCGCTCCACCTGGGGGAGAGTCACGTCCTTCATGCCGGCGAGCGCGAGGTCCACGGCCTGCCCCTCTATCATTCCTTGAGAGCCGGCGGCGAGCGCGATATCCCTCACGACGTCGCAGATCACATAAGCGCTCACGCCTCTTCTCAACCCCTCCGTGACCAGCATCCCGAAAGCGTCAGTGAGCAAAGCGTCCCCGGCGAGTATCGCAGTCGATTCCCCGAACACCCTGTGGTTAGTCGGCACTCCTCTTCTTAACGCGTCGTCGTCCATGGAGGGCAGGTCGTCGTGGATGAGGGAATAGGTGTGTATCATCTCTATCGCGCAGGCGGCCGGTATGACCTTCCCGGGGTCTCCGCCAACAGCCTCGCCCGCGGCGAGCGCGAGTATGGGCCGGAGCCTCTTGCCCCCGGCGAGCGCGCTGTACCGCATGGATTCAAGCAGCTTCGTCCGGCTTTTCTGCACGTCCGCAAGGAGCGCATCGAGCTCCCTGTCCACGAGCTCCCTCCTTTCGCGGAGATAGTTTTTAATATCGAATGACATCCGGTATCAGCTCTCGGGCTCGAAATCCTCGAAAGCCGCCTCCCCGTCCTTCTCGACGAGTATCTCGACCTTCTTCCTGATTTCATTGAGCTTTTTATGTGAAAACGAGATAAGCTCGGTCCCTTCCTGAAATAATTTGATGGAATCTTCGAGCGGGAGGTTGCCGCTCTCGAGCTTCTTTATGATCTCCTTGAGCTCCCTGAGCGCTTCCTCGAACGACTTTTCGGATTTCATAGACTGGTAGTTTATCTTTGAAGCAGTCAACGCACAAGGAGGCGATGCAATCCGGCTCTCGACATTGGCCGATATGCCCGGTCTGGACTGCGGCGCGACCGCTACTCCGCCCGTACGACAGGCGGGAGCTTCCACTCTCCATCGAGTATGGCCTTCTCCGGCCAGTAGCATCGCAGCACCATATATATCGGCCCGTCCGGAGCCGGCAGCCAGTTGGGCTCCTTGTCCTTTCCCGGGGAGTCCTTCTGTATGTAGATTGTCAGGCTGCCGTCGTCGTTGAGCTTCAATTCAGGCAGCATAGGCGAGTTTATCAAATACCGGTTGATAGGATTCGCGACCAGGAGCTGGGTTTTTCCGTCATACATCGTTACCGACCAGAACGCCTTGACAGGAGGCAGCTCGCCTTTCCCGAAGGTCAGGGTGTAGCGGCTGTCCGCGCCGTTAAGCATGTTGCCTTCGGCGTCCTTCGTCCAGAGGAAATAGTATGCTTCACTCTTTGAGTTCCCGTATATGCCCATCTTCGCCCCGACCGCACGGTTGAGATAATTGTTCTTCATGAACTCGCGGGTGCCGAACAGATCGGCCGCCGATTTCGTAGCCGCTGCCTTCTCGTCTATGGCTTTCATGCCGTCGGCCATACCGGCTTCGAGGGCTTTTTTCATCTCAGGGGAGAGTCCGGCAGTATCGAAAGGCTTTCCGGGCACGATACCGATCCGGGCAAACTTCGCCCGTGCTGCCTCGTCCCCCGGCACGGTCGGGCAGAACTGCAAAAGGAAGCTCAGGTAGTCGTAAAACCCGGGCGACTCGACCTTATCGGGATTATAGACCGGGAAATCGATTTTCGGAGGCGCAGGCGGCGCAGCTTCGCCCAGGAACTCGCTCAGAGGCTCTACAGTGTAGCCCTCCTGTATCTTCTTGACGTTGTCTATGTCCGCCGGGTTGAAGAGCTGGGTGCGGTAGCCGACCAGGACGAAATCGGTATCCGACCGGATCACTCCCTTCACGCCTTCGGGCGCATCCCCCTTCCAGCCGGGCCCGGCCAAGAGGAACTTGCCTTCGCCGTTGCCCGTGGCTGCGGTGCCGACGTAGGCGAAATTGTAGGTATAGAGGTCGATGAACTGTAGGGAATAATAACGGTTTTTTTCGATTTCAGGCACCCCCAGCACGAGCGGCTCAGCCCGCAGGTCCGCCCAGAGGAACGAGTAAGGCGTGTCGCTGTTCGGGGTGACTACGGTCGTGTCCTCGGGGGTATACACGCGAGCTATGTTGTAAATCCGGTTGAACGGCGCCTTGTACTCAGGGTTATCTTTGTAGATGGCGTATGCGAACATGGTCTTGTAGTTCTCCACCATCGGGTAGCCGTATATGAAGGCTTCCTTCGCGACGGCTTCCGCTTCCGCAGGACTAATCTTATTAATATCCTGAGCGCGTGCCGTACTGCCGAGTATAGTCAGTATCAGCACAAGACCTGTGCGTAACATTAATTTTTGCATCATAGTAATCTCCCCCGCCTCTCGTTGAGCCTTCATCACTGATGCTGAAGTCAGAGAATTTCCGCATAGTGATTAAAAAATGCAGTATAACATAGCAAATGAAGTTTATACTGCGAAAAATATGTAATACCCTCCTCTATAACCGTAATGGTTCTTCAGCTTTAATGTCTTTTCGGATTTCTTAGAGGAGCAACGTATTTTTGAAGCGGTCTCCGCACAAGGAGCAGAGAGTCCTTGACCCGTTTTCTAGGGAGGTAAGAGGCAGCCATGCGGTCATATCAAAATCGTCATTAAATCCTCCACGAGGCCTTCGCATAGTCCGGCTTGAGCCTGGTAATGACGGCTCCCGCCAGCGCCATAGTGTAATATGTGAGCATAATGCCCATCGCGATCGGGGCCTGCCAAAAGGGCAGATTAACTTTTTTCCCGTTAATAATGATTTTGATGCAGCTTGAAATAATTTTCTTTACGTAGAAGTCCGTTAAAAATACTACGAGCATATTATTATTATCGTACAACAAAGTGTCGCGGCCCTGAGCGAGCGCCCTTATAAAGAAATGATTGATTCCGTTCGGGGCCGGATGCGAGACCTGCGCGGCGGTATTAATCCATATCGGTATCCCTTCGCGCTCCAGTTGTTTCGAGAGCATGACGCACGACTTCCGTGTCACGCCCTCCGGCAGCTCGGGGAAAGGATGTGTGATTATCATCTCTTTCCTGAACGCGACGTTGTTTGCATGGAACAGGTTACTCCTTACGAGGCCGTGGTTTTCCTGGACGCGAAGTTTATAAAACCAGGAGAGGGCGAAAGCCTTTGAGTATAAGCTATAGAAGTCTACGTACGTATTCCCTCCGACCAGTTTAATTAGTTCATATTCATATAAAGGTTTGATTATGTTCGCCAGCCAACCGTCGTCGGGTATTACGTCGCTGTCGAGAAGGACGACTATATCGCCCCCGGCGAGCCTGACGCCCTCGTTCTTTAAGTCATAATAGTGCTTGCCGCACGCCTCTTCGACCCTTAGTGAAAACGAAGAGTTATTCGCGTCGGGTTCGAGCCGCCCGAGCACTTCATTTTCCAGCAGGGACCTCTCTATCTGCTCGGGATTAAATAAAACTATGACTTCGACCTTCCTCCCCAGGGCGGGTATCTGTTTCCTCAGCTGTTCGAGCATGTTGATACTTCTTCCCATATCGGCAAGTATCACGTTTTCCCATTCGATTACGATGCTGACCTCAGTCTTCATAGCGTCGGTCCTATTCGTACATTCCCGAGGTATCATACCGATTGCTTCATGCCTTATCCGGGAGGAGTTAATCCCGGACATTTAATTGCTCGTTATAAACCCCGGCGCTCATGGCGCCCGCCTGCCAGAAGATAACACCCGCAAGGAGCAAAAGAAAGAGCATAGCGGACTTGGGGAACGAATAATGTTTCTTCTTTATTACGTTTTTGTATATCGATAATCTCTGCGAGTATGAGATGGGGGGAATATTTACAATGTGTTTGTACAGTTTCCTGCTCCTGCCGTAGGTGAAAACCTTCTTGTAGTAATCGAGCGGTTTCTCGATCTCCATATGCCTCACCTTCATCGATTCCCTGAACTCCACCGCACGAGAGGAATACTTTTTTACAACCCCGTTGACGAAAATAGTGTCGGCTCCCCTTTCTCTTTCGATGAACATACCCAGGTCGTCGAAAATCTCACGCCTGACCGCCATATTATTCGTATGGCCGAAGTATATGCTACCGTCACCGCTGCTGAATGTGTAGAGCTCCTTTTCGTTCTCGTAGTCTTGTATCATTGACAGGAGCAGTGAATCGTTCCCCATGAGATTTTGACCCAGAACCACTAAAACCTCGGTCTCGGACAGTGCCTTCTCGATCTCCGCAAGCCAGTCGGGAAAGGCGACACAATCAGGATCGGTAAAAGCGACAATCCGTCCTGAGGCTTCCTCTATCCCCTTGTTTCTTGCGGAATATGGACTCTGCCTGCTCTCCGAAACAAGCTTTATTCGCGGATAGCGCTTTACAATGTCAGACGACGGGTCCGTCGAGTTATTGTCGACGAATATTATCTCGTAATTCTCGGCGGGAAATCTTTGGGTGATGAGGCTTTCGATACAACCAGTTATATATTTTTCCGCGTTATAGAACGGAACAACTACCGTAATGATTATCATATTTGTTTATGATAATTAATATCCTCTTCATTTTATTGAAGATTATCATCCATTGGCTTGTTTCTGTCAATTTCCGGTCAGCAGCGTGCTGTATCGGGAGTCGGACTGAAATGTTTTTCTCGAGAGTTTTATAGACCGAATGTTCTTTTATTTTAACAGTAAGGCTGATTCGGTGCGGGAGAGTGCAAGGGATTACGGAAAGCACCCTATCGCATAAGAAATAAAAAAGGGGCGGCACGCGTATACGTTCCGCCCCTGAATATGTTTTGCAATTCAAAAGCAGCCTGAAAGCCGGTTAACAATGCTGTTGCCGATTGCTCTTGCGGGCAGGTTACTGCGCGGGGGACGCTTCGGGAGAAGCCGGGGCCGTTTCGTCGACCTCGACCTCTTCTACCTCTTCCTCAACCTCGACTTCCGTCCCTACAGTGCTCTGTACCGTAGGCTCGGCCATGCTGTCCGTCATGTCCGTGGCTGGAGCGGCCTCCTCAACCTCGACCTCTTCTACCTCTTCCACTTCTGCCGGCTCTTCGGCCTGCTTGCACGCGGCTAGCCCCAGAACGAACGCTCCGGCGCATAGAATGACAAAGAACTTGCTCAAAATCGACTTCATACTATACCTCCTTTCGTGAAATTGAATTCCGACCCGGGGTGTGTTATATCCCCCAGTAGTCAAACAACATACAACATTTATTCCGTTAAATCCATATCTTTTCACGGTTATTAATATCCGCACCCGGACGGAGGATTTTCCCCTGAAAAATAGACGACATCCGCCGGTTCCGAAGGTGTGTGAATACCCGAACATTTATTTCCCTCTCCCCCGGAGTGGAGAGGGTTAAGGGTGAGGGGGTACCTTAGAATAAAGCCTGTCATTCTGAACTACGGTTCTGAACAACGGTTCTGAGCAAGCGAAGAACTGGTCGCTAACGGTTGAGTGCACAAGCCTTATTTGCTCTCCGCACTATTGAATCAGAAGCCGAATTAGCAAGAACCGGACGACATAGGCAGAAAGCAAGAATGCTGCTGTTCCACGTTGATTTCCTGAAGAATCCAAAAATTCAGAATCTCATCTTTTATCTTTTCATTCCCTCCTTTCGTAAAGGAGGGTTAGGGTGGATTTTGTATTTGTTTTTCAAACAACGCATTCCCACTAATTTTCATAGACAGCCGCGGAAAATTATCATATCATTCGAATCGATGAAGACCGCGCAGGAGCTCAGGGAAGCGCTCAGGATAATAGACGGCAGGGGCTACGCCTCGTATAAGGACATCGAGGGGGAGTACGGCTTCGACGACTTCACGCTCTACATAGACCGCGTTCAGGGGGACCCCTTCGCGTCCCCCACCCGCGTGCGCGTCAGGGTGTACCAGGACGCGGCCGGGTTTCCGAAGGATACCTACGCAGGGAAGAGCAGGGAGACCGCGCTCAGGGACTTTCTGGCCCGCGCGTTCGATTCCGCCGTGGAGAGGTTCTCCATAGGAAACAGGGGGAGCGGCAAGAGCGGCATGATTTCGATCAGCAGGCCCGGACAGGAGATACTCGAACGCTCTTCCGTAGTCGTCACGCACCTCTACGCCGAAGCGAGGTTCGGCATGGGGCTGCCCGCCTTCGGGCGCACCGTGGCCGGCAAACATGCGGAGGCCATGTTCTTCGAAGAGCTTCCCCGGATTGTCAGGTTCTCGATGATATTCTCGAACCTCGACAAAGACGCGCTCTACGAGCACATCGAGACGGCGGAGGACGCGGACTTCCTGAGGAACGAGATAGAAGGCCTCGGCTGCGTATCGTTCATCGCCGACGGGAGCATACTCCCCAGGGCGAGCGGCGTAGACCCCGGGCCCATGAGCGCCGAGGAAGCCGTCCCCTTCGAGTCCCCGCCTTCGCTCAGGATGGACGTGGAGCTCCCGAACAGGGGGCAGATCACCGGGATGGGGATACTCAAGGGAGTCACTCTCATAGTCGGCGGCGGCTATCACGGAAAATCGACGCTGCTCAAGGCCGTATCGCAGGGCATTTACAACCACGTCCCCGGAGACGGGAGGGAGTTCGTCGTCACAAACCCGAACGCCGTCAGGATAAGGGCAGAGGACGGACGCAGGATAGAGAAGGTGGACATTTCCCCCTTCATATCGAACCTTCCGTACGGGAAAGACACCGAATCATTCTCGACGGACGACGCGAGCGGGAGCACGTCGCAGGCGGCGAACATACTCGAATCGCTCGAAGCGGGAGCTCACGTTCTCCTTATAGACGAGGACACCTCCGCGACCAACTTCATGATAAGAGATCACAGGATGCAGGAGCTGGTGTCGAAGGACAGGGAGCCCATCACGCCTTTCATCGACATGGTGAGGAGCCTCTACACGGACCAGAAGGTCTCGACCGTGCTCGTGATGGGCGGCTCCGGGGACTACTTCGACGTCGCAGACCATGTTATCTGCATGACGGAGTACAAGCCCTCGGACGTCACCAAGGAAGCTATAGAGATAGCCAGGAGGTTCGCTAGCGAGAGGAAGAAGGAGGCGGGCGGCCCGCTCCTTAGGGTAAAGGAGAGGATACCGCTTTCCGAAAGCTTCGACCCGAGGAAGGGGAAGAAAGACGTGAAGATATCCGCCAAGAGCCTCCGCTCCATATCGTTCGGCAGGCACAAGATCGACATCCACGCGCTCGAGCAGCTGGCCGACATATGCCAGACGGCGGCGATAGGAGACGCGATAGAATACGCGAGGCGCTACATGGATGGCAAAAGGACGCTCAGGGAAGTTGCGTCGCTCGTGATGATGGACATTGCGAGGGACGGCCTCGACGTTATTAACCCGAGGGTATGGGGCGGCTACGCCGAGTTTAGGAAGATCGAGCTCGCAGCCGCGATCAACCGCCTCCGCACTCTCGATGTCGAGCAGAAGTGACAGCATTTCTGTCATTCCCGACACAGATCGGGAATCTCGTTATTCAAATTTATTCCCCTCCCCCTATCGAGGGGGGAGGGTCAGGGTGGGGGTGTACCTTAAGATTTCTCTCATTTGAAAACATTTTATGGTAGTGGCGGTCTCTCTTTCGCTTCTCCCGGTCGTAAGAGTAGTATATGGATATATAATATATGTATGCTAGTAGATATATATGATCTCTCAGCCCAAAACCCGTAATCCGGTGAACTCCCGGTAATCTTTCGGACAACTTCCGGTGCACTCTGCCCCACCCCCACAATTCAGTGTCATTTCCCCCTTTCGTAAAGGGGGATTCAGGGGGATTTAAAAAATGAAAAATTCAAATCCTCCCTTCCCCTCCTTTTTCTAAGGAGGGAATCAATGAAAAGTAACAGATGAGATTCCGCGCTCAGCCCCCGTACGTGGCGACGGTGATCTTCATGACCTCGACGTTCGACTGCTTCCCGGCCGGGCTCGGCACTATGATCGGGAGCGCGACGCCTGCCTTCCTGTACTCCTCGAGCCTCGCCCTGCACCTGTCGGCGGGGCCGACTAGCGCGACCGAGTCTAGCATCTCGTCCGTGAATACCTCCACCGGGTCGGCGCCCGACTTTATCTTGTCTATCGCTTCGCCGTAGCCGTTGTTCTTCATCAGCCTCTGGTAGAACGGGAACCGCAGGTATCCCGAGAGACCGCGCTTCGCGGATTTCCTCGCGAGATCGAGGTCGTCCGATACGACGGACGGTATGCCGAGCGTTATGTCGATTTCGGAAGGGTCTCTCCCCGCGGCCTTCGCTCCCTCGGCTACGAATCCGGCGAGTGTCTTTATATACTCGGGGGTCGAGAGGTAAGGCATTATCCCGTCCGCTGCCTCTCCCGCGAGCCTGGCGGCGCCTTTGGTGAGTCCCGCTATGTACACGGGTATCCTCGGCACCTCGCGCTTGAGCGTAAGCGCGGGCGCAGTACCGTCAATGAAGGACCTCACGGCCTTCACGTACCCCCTCATCTTCTGAACAGGGTCCCCCATCTCAATGCCGTATCTGTCGTTCACGGGCTTGTGGCTCACGCCGAGGCCGAGCACCATTCTGCCTCCGGAGAGCTCCTGTATCGTCATAGCCGTGGCCGCGGTGATCATGGCCTCGCGCATATAGACGTTCGTTATCCACGTCCCCACCTTTATTTTCTTCGTCGCCTCGGCGAACACCTGCGCGTTCGATAAGCCGTTGTACGGCGGGACCTCAGGCGAGAATATCGCTTCGAAGCCCCCAGCCTCCGCCTCTTGCGCGAGAGCGCGGAGGTCGGCGACGCTGCAGCCCCATACCGGGGAAATGGTGGCGATCCTGGGCATAAGATATCTCCTTATCTCGGAATTTGGTTTTTCAGGCTCGATGGAATGCCGTCATGCTCCGAAATCTCATTATATTGGGAAACGGAATAAAGGCAAGCCTAGTACTGGTTGATTACGTCCCTGAAATAGTCTGGCCTGAGCAGCGACTCGTCCCCGCTCGCAAGCACTGCCCTTATCTTCATCAACACGTCTTCTTTGTCTTGAGGGAATTTGGCTTTCACAGGCAGGTAGTTCGATATGTGGTTAGAAAAGAAATAACCGTCGGTCAACTCCGTGTTCTCGACGAGTATTTCGAGCTCCTTTATCATCCGGAACTTCCCGGGAAGCTCGAACTCCCCCCTCTTCCATTCTTCATATATCGGAGCTCCCGGTCTCAGCTGGAGCGAAAGCGCGCCCACGTATTCCGGATCGCACGCCGTGAGCAGTTTTCCGGTGGCCTCCGCGTGCTCAGCGCTCCTCTCCACGCCTCCCATGCCGAGGAGCACCATGGCCGAGTTCATTATCCCGGCTTCCTTCAGCATCCGGGACGCCTTCACGGTCTCGTCGAAGTTAGCGCCTTTCTTTATCCTTTCGAGCACCACGTCGTCCCCGCTCTCGAAGCCTATGTACACCATGTCCAAGCCGAGCATCCTAAGCTCTTTCAGGTTCTGGACGCCCTTTCTCAATATGTCGCCCACGTTCGCGTACATCCTTATGCGCTCGATGCCGGGCGCTTTTTCGCGGAGGTACTCGATCATCTCGGCGAGCTTCTTCTGCGAGAGTACGAGCGCGTTGCCGTCGGCTATGAACACTCGGTCGTCTATGTACCCCGCTTCCGAGGCTTCGTCTATTATCCGCTTTATCTCCTCCATCGGGCGGACGCGGAACCTCTGCTCCTCCTGCCTGTACATGGCGCAGTATGTGCACTGGTTGTGCGAGCAGCCGATCGTCGCCTGGAGTATGAAGCTCTTCCCCTCGCTCGGCGGCCTGAAGTACGGTGTTACGTAATCTATCATACTTATAACACTAGCTAATTTATAGATTATTGCAAGTCCCGCACGTCCAGCTCGATCAGAATTGCCAAACGATCGGAACGCTCATCAATCTTCACGTTAGGCTTTTTATTTCATATCGTCCGGTAATTTAGACTGCTGCTCCTTTCGGTCAGTATCCGGCCCTCCAGTTGCTCAACCCGGATCCCTTAAGAAATGATATAATCTTGACGGCGCTTACGGATAGAGTAGAACAAACAATTATGATTAAACTGCGCCCCATAAGACCGGACGAAAAAATAGCGGTAGCGATTCCGACGAAAAACCGCCCTGGCTATCTCGCTATCCTGCTCACCTCCCTCCTTAATCAGACGTACACGAACTTTACGATCGTCATTAACGACCAGAGCGATTCGCCTGTCGAGCGCGACGACGCGGTCTCAAGCCTCCTTGCCGTAGCTAAAGACGCGGGTCATGAGATCGTAACCATCCATACCGAAGGCGGCTGGAAAAGGCACCAGCAGGCGATGGAAGCGGTGCCCGAGCCGATAGAGTTCATCATCAGGATAGACGACGATATGCTTCCGGATAAATCTTTTGTCGAAAGCATGCTTAAGTCGTTCCGCTTTTTCGCGGAGCGTAATCTGGCCGCCGTGGGCGGATGTTTTCCGTCCCCCGGATCAAGAATGGCAAACCTGGACGTGAAACTGACGGAAAAGTCGTATGCTTCGACTCTAGACGATCTGGTATGGAAGCTGCAGGGCTATTGCTATTATAACGACCCCGAGGTCATAGAGGTCGAGAGTCTTGCCGGGGGGGCGATATGCTACCGCCGGGGAGCGGTCGAGGATGCCGGGGGCTGGGCCGTCGAAGGGTACTCGGACATTGCTTACCGCGAGGAGAGCGACCTGTGCGCGAGGCTTGTACGCAAAAACTACGCCCTCATGGTGACTACTGAGGCAGTTGCTTGGCATCTTTTCGCCCTCGGCGGAGGCGCCAGAAAGTACGTAAAAACACCCTACGGAAGCATCATGGTAGAGGG
Organism: Thermodesulfobacteriota bacterium; assembly: GCA_040754335.1. NCBI lineage: Bacteria > Pseudomonadati > Thermodesulfobacteriota > Thermodesulfobacteriota bacterium. Next base: position 678,611 of record JBFMCV010000001.1, read on the forward strand.
CAAGAGCGATATGGAATCGGACGGCATGTTATTCGAGGAGAGAATGAAGGAGATGCAGGATAATTCCCGCGCGGCCGCATGCGAGCCCAAGCGTTACAAGGTGAGCGACCTTGAGAAAAACGTCTTCAAAGGCTCCCCACTGCGGACTCTCAGGGGGCGGACGCTTAAAGCAATAGAAAGCAATTTCCTGAGAAACTTGAGAGGACTATACTGGTATTTCAGGAAATGATCGGGAAGTTCCGGGAGCATTGTCTGCACAATCATGTTTAAGACATAATATCTTCAAAAACCGGGGGGTATGAAGATGATACCTGTAAGAAAATATATCGGACCCCGTTCCATTCTCCTTCTGATCATGACGGCCGCTCTTGTTGTCGCAGGCCGGGCGCTGGGAATTGAATCGGATATCACTGCCCCAAAATGGGGCATGATTCTGATGGGGCTCTTCGGTGGTCTGGCGATCTTTCTCTTCGGAATGGACCAGATGACGGACGGCTTAAAAGCAGTGATGGGCGAAGGCATGAGCAAGCTCCTCGCAAGGCTCACGAAGAACAGGTTCATGGCGACCATCACCGGAGCGATAACGACCGCGATCATTCAGTCATCGTCCGTAACTACGGTCATAGTCATCGGGTTCATCTCCGTAGGTCTCATGACGCTTCAGCAAGTAATAGGAGTCATCCTCGGAGCGAACATCGGCTCTACCATCACCGCCCAGATAATAGCGTTCAACGTGACGCAGTACGCTCTCCTCCCTATAGCCGTGGGTTTCGGGATGCAGTTCGTGTCGAAGACCGAAAAAATCAGGCTCTACGGCGGAATCCTCATGGGAATAGGTCTCGTATTCTTCGGGATGGGCGTTATGAGCGACGCTGCACACCCTCTCCGCTCTTACCAGCCGTTCATCGACGTGATGAAGGAGATGGGCAATCCGCTCCTCGGTATCAGCGCGGGCCTTATTTTTACCGGCATCGTGCAGAGCTCCGCTGCGACGATCGGCATTGTGATCGTCCTCGCCTCGCAGGGAGCGATCACGCTCGACGCGGGCATAGCTATTGTCCTTGGCGCGAACGTCGGCACCTGCGTAACGGCCATACTGGCGGCGATAGGCAAGCCAGCGCCGGCGAAACAGGCCGCCGCCGCACACATCCTGTTCAATATCGTTGGCGTGATAATCTGGCTCCCGTTTATCGGATACCTCGGATCGCTCTCGGAAGCGATCTCCCCAGTGAGCGCAGACCTGACCGGAACCGCGCAGCTTGCTGCCGACACGCCGCGTCAGATCGCGAACGCCCATACACTGTTCAACGTCGCTAATACGGTTATTTTTATCGGTTTTATAGGAACGTTCGCCAGTCTCATACAGCGCATCATCCCCGAAAAGCCGGAGGCGCTGCCCGAGTACGCCACTCCCAAATACCTGAACGACGCATTTTTGGAAACACCGTCGCTTGCACTCGAAAACATCCGCCTCGAAGCGGTGCGGCTTGGCGGTTATATCGAGGAGCTCATCGAATCGGCAAGGCCCGCCGTGCTGTCGGGCGGCAAGGAAGACCTCGACAAGATCGTATCCCGGGAAAAAGAGCTGCGCATCCTGCACGACGCTATTCTGGACTATGCAAGACGGTTGTACTCCGCGGAATTAACGGACGCGGAGACGAGGCGGCTCGAGGCCCTGGGTACTGTCATTGTCAACCTTGAGCACGTCGGAGAAACGTTAGGGGTAAATATGGTCTCGCTCGGCAGGGAGCGGCTTGAACGGCGTTTTTCTTATAGCGAGGAGACGATAAGGAGGTTCCAGCCCTATTCTGCTAAAGTCCGGGAGGCTTTTCATCTGGCTGTAAAAGCCCTTGAGACGAAGGATGCCGGTCTTGCGAAGAGCGTCATAGAGATGAAGCCTGAAATCGAAAGCCTGGCCGAAGGGATAGTCGAGCACCTCGGGCGGCGGCTGGTCAGCGGCGATCCCGACCGGGCGGTCCTGTACAGGGTGGAAAGTCAGCTCGTCGAGCTTATTCAGCGAATCTATTACTTCGCCGGAATGATAGCAGGCGAGATAATACAGGAATCCGAGAAGATGTACGGAGAGAGGAGCCCGTCTCCTGCGCGGGCTTAACGATTTGAAACGGCGGCGTATATTATTTGCAGGCAGACGGAAGACAGGGCCGTCCGTGTTTTGGTACTCCTTGACTGTAATTTGGCCCTTAGCGTATATTCTTTCCGAGGGTTGAAATACCAAAGCAATTCCCCGTATCCGTGAGATATGAAAGTCAGTGTGATAATACCGACTTATCAGCGTTGCGATTCCCTTAAGCGCGCATTGACCTCTCTTTCCGGCCAGACCTTCCCGAATGAGGATTACGAGGTAATCGTGTCGGTCGACGGATCGACCGATTCCACGATGGAAATGCTTGAGGGCTATCAAGCGCCTTACGAGCTCCGTACGATATGGAAGCCCAATGCCGGAAGGTCGGCCGCGCGCAACAGGGGCATAGAGGAAGCGAAAGGGGATGTCCTGATATTCCTCGACGACGATATGGAAGCGCTCCCCGGTCTTATAGAGAATCACTATAAACATCATAGAGATAACGGCCGGTTTTGCGTTTTGGGCAAAATCCCCGTGAACATAAGCGATCGTTCGACGCCGCTCGATATCTATCTCGCGGAAACCGTATATACCCCTTTCATGTCCAGGTTGTTCTCCCCGGATTACAGGTTCCAGGGTCTCGAGTTTTACAGCGGAAACTTTTCCATACGCAGGGATGTGTTACGGGAGATCGGCTTTTTTAATACCGGATACAGCGTTAGCGAAGACTGCGAGCTGGGTATCCGGATCGCCCGCGCCGGAGTAGAGATCGTATTCGAACCTGACGCCGGATCGAGGCAATATATCGAAAAAGATTTCGAGGAGCTGGCCGAGCTTACTATAGAGCGTGGGGTGACCGCCGTCCTTTTCACGCTCGATCACCCGGATACGTTTTGTTTCAGACGCATATGCGAATATAACACCGGGCCTGTAAGGTGGCGATTTGTCAGGAACAGACTCATCCGGGCGAGCCGTATGATCCCGCAAATCCCGGGCATTGTCGCCAGTTTCATCAGACTGCTGGAAAATATAATTCCCGATCGAATGGATAGATACTATAACCTGTCTCTGGATTATTATTTCTGGCTAGGCGTAACATCTGCGTTAGAGAACCTGAAAAACAGGAAAGAGCTGGAATCCAGAATAAAATCCCACAGGGAGCCGCGGCGTTACGATTTCATCTCCACTATTTGACTCACTCCCGACTCGAAACGCCTCTTTATATCGACGATTCGGGTTAATTCCCGCCTTCAGGAAAACTATTCTTTAATGTTGACAAGAAAATATACGTAGTAAGATAGTATTATATATAAGTGATACGAGCATAGCTGGCTAAAACGAGGGGGGTACGTCCGACATGAAAGAGATAAAAAAGATAATATGGGCGAGCGACGGCTCGGCCGAATCCGAGGAAGCGCTTAACTATGCGATCTTCCTCGCACGATGTTTCCGCTCCGAGATAACCGGTGTATATGTTATCGAAATGCATCCCAGGGTCTTATACGACTACGCAAGGGACCCTGACAGCGAGCTCTACAGCTGGGTGGAGCAAGTTGCGGAAAATCATAAGGAAAGACTCATTTCCGAAGCGGAGATATCAGGCATTCATGGGATCGCTTTCCGGACCGCCGTATTAATAGGTGACCCCAGCGAGGAAATCGTAAAGCTCGCTCGCCGGAAGAAAGCCGACCTGATTGTGCTCGGGGTGCGGGGACTCGGCCTTATAGATAAAATGCTGGTCGGGAGCACTACCCTGAAGGTTTTGAGAAAGTCGGGCACCCCCATCCTCTCCGTGAGGAAAAGGGGAAGCGGGAGCGCGGTCGAGATCCGTAACATTCTCGTTCCGCTCGACGTATACGAAAAGGAAGACTCCGCGCTCGACCTCGCAGTCGATCTGGGACAGGCACTCAACGCGAATATATCCGTCTTGTACGCCTACAAGCTTTATTCCTACCCGGCGGGCGTACCGGGAGGAACTCCGGGCCTTATTAACGATCTGACCGAGGACACGTTGAAATTTGCCTCTACCGAGCTCTCGGCGCGGGTCGAAATGCAGAGACAGAGGCTCAAGTCAGGCGTCGTGCAGACGGGTGAGCCGGAGATTTCCACGGCTCTGATCGAGGGAACGAATCCGGCTCTCGGCATAGTCGAGTACGCGAAAAATAAAAACACGGATTTAATCGTAATAAACACTCACGGAAGAAAGGGGATTAAAAAAATCATGATGGGCAGCGTTACGGAGAAGGTCGTTCAGGAGTCCCCCTGCCCGGTGCTGGCGCTAAAGCCATAAGCCGCATTCGATTTTTTCTTCCGGCAGTATCTATCTTTACAAAGATGCGTCAGCCGTTATAATGTTGCGGTCATGAGCGAACACGGAAAAAACGAAGGGCACAAGAAGATGTTCGAGCTAACGGAGCGCGAGAAGTCGGGCGCTCTCTACATAGCGGGAGTGGTCATACTGATATTCTCGATCATATTCCTCGCGACGCTCACACACGTAGTGCTCCGTCCCTGAGCTTTCAGGAAGCCGAAACCCATTTTATGAGAAGCGTTATGAGGGCGTGAAGCTCGAGCGTCCCCCCCGCGTTGTCCCTGTAAGCTATAGTATTATCTTCCTTCCTGAAATTAATCTTGATGAGCTGTATGGCGGCCGAGAGCTTGCCTTCTCCGTCTTCCTCGGTCCTCCTCTTTTTCCCTATGACCGTGAGCACGTCGGGGTCCTCGTCGAAGAGGATTATAATCCTGGAAGGGGAGAATACGGAGAAGCCGCCCCTCCTGCCCGGTATCGATAGAAATAGGTCGAGGAAATCGGGGGTGAGCCTCTGGAGCGACAGCTTCATTCCCGGCGATGCTTCGTTGAAGACGGTTATAGCCCGGCGGAAGTGCACGTAAAAATCCTCTATCGCAGCGAGGAACCCCTTATCGGTATCCGATAGCTCGTATGAGCTGACTCGCGAGCCCTTTCCGCTCAGGACGCTCCGGGCGATTTCCCTTATATCGTTATCGAACTCTTCAGCCATTGACAGCACCTTTGAATTTTGAATTCCGCATGTAAGCGCAGTCAAGCCTTCTCAGGGCCCGCGCTCCCCGTTTACGGATAACAAATTATAATCGGGTTGGACGGGACGTAAAGCGCTGCGGACATTCAATCTACGTTCATCAACGAGGAGCCGCTGATTTTTTTGTCTGTTATCGCCCCGCATAGTGTGCTAGGATAATTAACAGAGGAGCAGAGATTATGGCTAACGAATCCACGAGAATTTCTTTCATGATTGACTCGGACAAGCGTGATTCGCTCGACAAGATCGCCTCTGCATACGGCAAGAACCTGAGCACGGTGATAAACGAGGCGATAATCCACTACATCGACATCCACGAGCGGCACGCAAGCCTGGCGCATCTGGAAGCGGACGCCTCCGAAGACGGGGACTTCGCGACCGACTGAGGGGAGGGGAATCGCATAGTTAACCGGAGAAGACGGAGATAAACTTCAACGGCGAAAGCGTGTCCGGGTTTCTAGCTGAGGGCGAGTGCATTACGATTAAATCCTCCCTACCCCTCCTTCAGATCCTGAATAGATCCTGAAACCAGTTCGGGACATGGTTCAGGACAGGCGGAGGGAATGAATAGGGTACAGATTTTTGGAGAAGCAGCTAGGACGTCCCGCCTTTGCATCAGCCAATTGAAATCGGCTGCTAATCGTGTAGTGTATTGCTCTGCTCATGTGCTCTAGGGGGGTACATTCCAGTTGAAAATCAGACCGCTTTACCTGAATGCCGCGGGGATCGTTCTGCTCGCGGCGGCGGTCGCCGGGTGTGAGACAGGCGGCTCCGACCTGACCCTCAAAGGGAGGGTTATTGCAGGGGAAGAGCCCGTATCGGGGTCTAGCGTCACCATTTACGCCGCAGGCACTATTATCGCCGAGAGTCTCGGCGGGGACACGACCGACAGCGAAGGCAATTTCAGCATTAAATTCAGACGGCCTGCGGAGAGCGGCATCATTTACGCTGTCGCCCGGGGAGGGACGCCGCGGGGGAATACGTCGCCCAACGACGCGCTCGTGTTCCTCACCGTGATAGGCGAAGTCGGCGGCAGGCCGGATTCCGTGACGCTCAACGAGCTCACGACCATCGCCTCCGTGTGGACGAACGCGCAGCTCCTTAAAGGCTCAGCGATCATAGGGAACGGGACCGGCATATATAACGCCGCCGGCAACGTGGAGAACCTCGTCAATATCGAGACGGGACGGCTGGGCGCGGTGATCGAAAACGAGGTCAACGGCTCGCGCACCGGGGCGTCGGCCTCGGTCAACGCGCTCGGGAATATCGTCCATTCATGCGCCGTGCTTTCGGCCGCCGATTCGTGCGAGCGACTCTTCACGTCGGCGACCCCGCCCGGATGGGACGCTCCCTCGAACACCCTCGCCGCGCTCCATAACATAGCGCTCAACCCGTCTGTGAACGTCAATGAAATATTTTCTCTCCTTCCCGGAAGCGAACCCTATTTCCCCGTGCCCGACTCCCCGCCCCGGGCCTGGACGATCGCGCTCAAATACACGGACGGGGGTCTGGATGCGCCCGGAGCCGTAGCCGTCGACGCCGACGGGAACGTTTGGGCGACGAACGGCCTGATGCTCGGCCCCGAATACTGCCCCGGAGAAAGCTCGGGCGTGACCAAGCTCTCCCCCGACGGCTTTCCGCTCTCGCCCCCGTACGGGTTCACCGGGGGTGGCATAGACGGCTCGGTCTCCGGCATAGCCGTTGACCAGACGGGTAACGTATGGATAGGGAACAGCCGCGGCGGGAGCGTTTCGCTCCTCACCCCGGACGGCACTCCGCTGTCCCCCGAAGGGACGGGATTCAGGGCTAACGGCAATACGGGCCGCGTGGAGGGTACGGCAGTCGATTACGACGGCAACGTCTGGCTCGTCAATAACGCTCCGTCGGCAGAGTGCCCCGGATGCGGAAATTCGCTGATATTGTTCCCGGGCGGATACCCGGAGAACGCCGTCACGTTCGCATACCCCGGCACGGACACGCTCGACGGGCCTTTCGACATTGCGCTCGACCTCGAAGGGGATTTATGGGTCACGAACAGCGCCGGGAACACGGTAACGAGCATAGACCCCCTAGGGAACGTGGTGTATCAGTCTTTACCGGGCCTGGGCGGGATCGGCGAGCCGAGGGGTATCGCGATAGACAGCATAGGCAACGTGTGGATAGCGAACCACTCCGGCATCGAAGGCTCGGGGACCGGAAGCGTCACTCTACTCGACCCCTACGGGGAGAACGCTCCGGGGTCGGCGTTCGCGGGAGGGGGATTGCAGGGCCCGTGGGGCATAGCGGTAGACGGCCGGGATAACGTATGGGTCGCCGACTTTAACGGTGGCGCGCTCGTGAATCTGTGCGGTGCGAGGGACGAGAACTGCCCTCAGGGACTCTCTACAGGGGACGCGATCTCTCCGCCGGGCGGTTACGACGGCGGCGGGGCGCTCCAGCACATAACTTCCGTGGCCATAGACCAGGCGGGTAACGTGTGGGTCGCCAACAACGTGAACGACCTCGAAGCCTGCGCGAAGACGTCGGAGTCCGGGTGCAGGCAGGCGTCAACCGAATGCGGAGGGGACGGCGTCGTGGTCTTCTTCGGCCTCGCGGCTCCCGTGGAAGCGCCGCTTATAGGCCCTCCAAGACAGCCGTAGGGACCCCTCGAAAGACTTCCATGTCAGCATCTCTAAATACAATTCAGAATTATAAACCAGTTGATATGCCATTCCCTATCCAATAGACTTAAAATAAATTCCCCCATACAAACCAAACTCCGAGGTACGAGCTATGAATAAACACGATACTGCGATACAAAACCATTACGGACAAAAAGGCCTCGGCGACAGAATACTATCGGCGCTTGCAAGCGCAGGTAAAGAAATCAGAACCCCTGCCGATACGTCCACATTCGACGAGTTTCATATAAGGGGGCACGAAGCGACCCTCGAGATCGCGCTTCTTGCGGAGCTCGGACGCGGGATGACGGTGCTCGACCTGGGCTCCGGCATCGGAGGGCCGGCACGCACGATAGCAGCCGAGTTCGGCTGCCGCGTCACGGGAATCGACCTCGTCGACGAGTACCTACGGACGGCGGAGATGCTGACCGGGATGGTGGGGCTGGGAGACAAAGTGACGTTCAGAATGGGCGACATGACGGACCTCCCTTTCGACGAAGGCTCTTTCGACAGGGCGTTAACGATACATACTCAGATGAACGTGCGGGACAAGGCGAAGCTGTTCGGAGAGGTCTCGCGGGTCCTCTCTCACGGGGGCCGGTTCGCGCTCTATGAAATATGCGCGGGGCCCAACTCTCCCGTGCGCTTCCCGGTACCGTGGGCTGACGACCCGTCGATAAGCTTTTTAATCCCGCCCGCGGGGATGAGGGACATGCTCGACCGGGCCGGTTTCAGAGAGCTCGAATGGAGGGACGTGAGCGAGAAGTCTCTCGACTGGTTCCGGTCGGAGATGGAATTGCATGCTTCGGCGCCAGAACACGCCCCGCCCCCTCTGGGCCTTAACCTGATCATGGGGCCGTCCTTCAAGGAGAAGCTCGGCAACGTATTCAGAAACCTTAAGGAAGACAGGATACGGGTGGTGATGGGTGTTTTTCAAAAATAAAATTTGAATTCCTGGACCGCCATATCCCGTCGTCCCGCCAAGAAGTCATAGAAAATGGTTTAAGAGTTATTTGTATCCTTCTTTATTTCTTATGCGTTTTATGTGTTTTGAAAAAATTGGATTCCCGATTTGTTTTGGCTTGTGATAATTGTGCGTCGGAATATTGAGGCTAACTTGCAATCAATCGTGAGTGACCGGTTCTTGCACACGTTCAGAACCGTTATTCGGAAAATGACAAAAGAAAAATCCCCCTTAATCCCCCTTTTTCTAAGGAGGGAAATAAAGGCAAAAGACTAGATTGCCGTTCATCCTTCGACAAGCTCAGGACGAACGGTATTTCCTGACTACGTATAAGGAGACACCCTCACCCTACCCTTCTCCCCTCAAGGGAGAGGGGATCAAGAGAAATGATGAGATTGCCACGCTTCGTTTCACTACGCTCGCAATGACATTCCAAGGGGGAGATTGATGCGGCTCGTTCCGAGTCTCGCAATGACAGGAAAATTAAGCGGATATTAATCACCTTGACTGATCCGGGCGAATGTTTATCATAATAGTAGCAGTAAATGACGCTAAGGGGGCGGGCATATAAGCAGAATATACGGAAAAACGTCAGGACTCACGAGAAGTGAAACAGGCAGCCTTGAAAGGCTTTACAGAAGGAAAATCCCCCCGAAAGAAATAATAACGCTTGAACTTGCAAGAACGCTCACGAGGCTCACGCACGAGCTCAGGAAGGGCATCTCCGTCCTCATAGACAGGAAGGGGAAGGTGTCCGCCATATTCCTGGGCGACTCCCACGAGGTCCCGTACGACGAGATACTGGGGAGGTCGAGGGAGGCGAAATTCAGGCTTAGAGGCTCCCGGCTCGTCCACACGCACATTAAAAACTCCGGGTTCAGCGAGCCCGACCTCGTCACGCTCGTGAACGAGAGGCTCGACATGATGGGGCTACTTGAAGTGAGGCCCGACGGAGACCCGGGAAGGTTTTATCTGGCGCACGTTCTCCCGCCAAATAACGGCGGGGCCAAATGGCAGGTGGAGGAGTGGAGGGACCTCGGCCAGGTGGACATCGCCTGCGACGAGCTCATCAGGGACGTCGAGCAGAGTCTCGAGAAGTCTTACTACGAGCAGGGGGGAGCGAAGGGCCGTGAAGGCGTGCTCCTGGTCGGGTTCTCGACGAAATTCCGCTCCGAGGCCGAGGAATCGCTTGAAGAATTGAAATCCCTCGCCAAGTCCGCGAACAAGGCCGTCCTCGGCTCAGTCATACAGATAAGAAGGGAGATAGACCCCAGGTACCTCATCGGAAAGGGAAAGTTAGGCGAAGCCATACTCACCGCGAAACAGGTAGGCGCCGAGAAGATAATATTCGACGTAGAGCTCACGCCTGCGCAGGTGAAGTCGATCACTGACGAGACGAACCTCGTCGTCATGGACAGGACCCAGCTCATACTGGAAATATTCGCGAGGCACGCGACCACTGCCGAAGGTAAATTACAGGTCAAGCTCGCACAGCTCAAGTACAATCTCCCGCGCCTGGTAGGCCGGGGCGTGGAGCTCTCGCAGCTGGGGGGCGGTATCGGGACGAGGGGGCCGGGTGAAAAGAAGCTCGAAGAGGAGAGGCGCAGGATAAGGAAGCAGATCGAAAATCTGGAGAACGAAATAAATCAGCTGAGCAGACGCCGCGAGAGGACGAGGGAAAAGAGGAAGGAGACGGGCATACCGACCGTAACGTTCATAGGCTATACGAACGTGGGGAAATCCACCCTCTTCAACGCGCTTACGAACAGCGGGGTCACGGTCGAGAACAAGCTATTCTCCACCCTCGTGCCCACGACGAGGAAGATAATGCTCCCCGGAGGGCGGGAGATACTCATAACGGACACAGTGGGATTCATCAGCGACCTGCCCAGGGAGCTCGTGAACGCGTTCAGGGCGACGCTCGAGGAATTGGGGAGCTCGTCGCTCCTGCTCCACGTGGCCGACGCGAGCGACCCTATGGTCGACGATAAGATCGAGTCCGTCGAGAAGATACTCGCCCAGACGGGCTACGAATCAGTCCCGCAGATGATAGTGCTGAACAAGGCCGACATGACGCCGCCCGAAGTCGCGAGGAGGCTCGGCAGGGCGTACGGCGCTCCGCTCATATCGGCGCGCGAAAAGAACGCCATACCCGAGATGCTCGGGCTCATGGAGGAAAGGATTTTCGGAAGGGGCCCCGAGGACGAGGCCCGAGGGCACGTGGCGCTCAGCCTTCACACCGCATAAAAAAAAGCGGCGGCTCCTGGCAAGCCGCCGCAATTCACTTATCATCCATCAAAGCAAGTTAAGGTACTACTCGACTTCTACTTCTGCAGTACCGCCCTTTATTACTTTAACGTTGTCGCTTTTCCTGGTTACGTCGAACCCCAGAACCACGTGCCCGTTATCCCTCCCCTTCTCCCATCCGTCGACGACTATCGTGTCGCCGGGATAGACAGGAGCCGTGAAGCGGACGCCGAGCGATTTGAGCCTGGACGGGTCGCTGTCGAGGTAGCTCTCGATTATAGCCCTCATCGTCATGGACATCGTGCAGAGGCCGTGGACTATGATGCCGCTGAGACCGGCTTCTTTCGCCACCTTCTCGTCTATGTGGATGGGGTTCATGTCGTTTGACGCCTTCGAGTATCTGTACGTTATGTCTTCGGGTATGCGTATTATGTCCCTGAACGCGAGGGGCGGCTCTGCGGGGGTTTCCTTGGGCTTGCCGTTCGAGGCTGCGGTCTTCGGCTTTTCTCCGCTGCCGATGCCCCTTATGAAGAGGCCCCAGTCCGACTCGACCACCTTTTCGCCCTTCCCGTTAGTCGTGAGCACGTTTATCTTGAGCAGCTCGCCCGATCCCTTGTCCTCTATATCGACTATCTTGGTCCTGAACGTGAGCTTGTCCCCCGGCCTGATGGGCTTGTAGAACTTCATCGACTGGTCGCCGTGGACGAGCATGAGCACGTTCTTCCTCGCCTCTTCCACACCGCCGTGGAGCTCCGGGTCGCTCCATACCTTTTCCAGTATGGGGAGCTCGTACGTCACCGCGTAGCTCGGCGGCGCCATGCCGGCCGGGCTCTCGTGGCTGAAGTTAAAAGCGCCGTTGTAATTGAAATAACTCAGGTTCCTCGCCCCGATGGCCCATGCGTAGTCCACCACTTCCTCGGTGCTTACCACGTGCACGGACGGCTCGTACTCCTTGCCTATAAAGCTCCTGTTGAGTCCCATTGGTCTTCTCCTTGCCCTTCTCTGTAGCCTGCCGCCTGCCGCATGACGTATTTCGCTATTTTACAGCATTTATGACCGCGTTAGCTTACAGTATTGCAAATTGCGAAAGATTTCTGAAAAAACGAAATGTATAAATAGGCCGGTACTGCGAGGAACAGGCAAACCGCCTGTTATCATTGTTTTATCCTCAAACACCCGATAAGGACCGCATTGAGGCGCGTTCATTCTAGATATATAAATTAATCAGGGAAACGGGGTTTTGTCAAGAGGATTATTCGCATTTGCAAATAGTTTTTTGGGATTTTTGACGCTAGTGCGAGGGGGAGGCGGGGGTAGTAGCGGGAGCCAAGTGACAATGTGACAGGTGTCCGGGGTATATCCCCTTGCACGACTGTCACAATGTCGCAAACCTCATTTTTAATTCCCTCCGCTCAGTCTTCGCGGCTGGCCTGTCCTGAACCATGTCCTGGACTGTGATCCGGGATCTATTCAGGAAAGCCGCTCCTACAACAGGATGCAGGATTCAGGATGCAGGATTAAAGAAGAGATTCTGAAACAAGTTCGGAATGACAGAATTTTTTGGATTCCCGATCGGTGCCGGGATTGACTCCTCTTTTTCTGTCTTCGCGAGGACTGCTCCGATGAATAAGAGGAGCAGGTCGCCGTTGGCTAATTCCTGTGAGCTAATATCTTATGGCAATTGGGTACTTAATCTAAAACAAAGCGACGTGGCGATCTCGCTTTTATCATGAGATTGCTTCGCTATTAGAATTCTTTTGTATGGATTGCCATAGTGAATCAACTTTTTGCAATGTAAGCGAGGGCGTCCGGTTCTTGCACCAATTCAGAACCGTTGGCTCGCAAAGACAGGAAGGGGTGAGATTGCCGCGGAGATGCGGTAGTGTAGCCCGTTCGATCCTTCGACCCTTCGTCCTTCGACAGGCTCAGGATGAATAGAGCTCAGGACAGGCTCGCAGATTAGTATTATCTGGGCTCCATTGTCTGGCGAAAGCTGAGGAGTAACAGAGTAATCATATATGAGCGCAGATTATGCGCCTCAGGGCGAACGGGTGTGGTTCACTCGTAGGTTGGGCAGAGGAGAATCGGAAGAATCGTATATGAGCACACATTGTGTGCCGCCTAGAATAGCGTCACTACGCCTAAGGCTGTGCCGAATACGCCGAGGGGCGCGAGGTCGTCGAGGGTGTCTATGCTCTTGTCCACCTTAAGCAGCGTGTCCTGGGCGTCCCTGTAGAGCTTGTCGTCGTTGACTAACTGACCGAGGGTGCCCTTGCCCGTGTTTATCTTCTCGAGTATCTGGTTGAGGTTCGTGGCCGCTCCGGTCGCCTCGTTATAGAGAGTGTCGTCGTTAAGGAGCTTGCCTATTGTGCCTTTCGGGTTATTGAGCTTCTCCGATATGTTGCCGAGACCCGAGAGCGCGACCTTCGCGTCGTTGTAGAGCGTCTCGTCCGTGAGCAGCTTACCGAGCGTGCCCTTCCCCGCCTTGAGACCTGAGGTGATGTCGTTCACGTTCGAGAAAACGCCCTTTGCCTCCGTGTAAAGCTCGTCGTCTTTGAGCAGCTTGCCGAACGTGCCCTCCCCTTTTTCCAATCCGGCGAGGACCGAGTTGAGGTTGTTCACTATGCTCGTCAGCTGCTCTTTATTCTCCCCGAGCACGTCGAAAGCGCCTAGGGCTGATTCGACAGAGCTTACGGCGGCGTCGACCTTTACCAATATCTCGTTTATATCCGTAGGCTCCTTGCTGGGGAGGACCGAGCCCGGGGGAGCGATAGGGCTGCCGGGGCTTCCGAAGGTGAGGTTGATGTAGCTCGTCCCGAGCAGGCTCGTTAGCTTTATCGTAGCGAGGGAGTCGGTCTTTATGCCGCTGTCCTTCTTCACTATCATTTCGACCTCTATTTTCCTGTCGGCGAGCCTTATCTTGTGTATCTTCCCGACCTCGAAGCCTTCGAGCTTTACGGGATTACCTTCACGGAGCTCGTCGACCGACTCGAAATAGGTCTTGAGCTTGTAATCCCTGCCGAAGAACGGTATGTCGCCCACGAAATCGAAGACGGCGAGCAGTATCAGGAGTCCCACAACGAAGAATATTCCGACTTTAACGTGCTTGTTCACCTGCCGTTACCTCCCCGCTCGAACTGCGGCGTTATGAATTCCTGGACTGCGTCGTCACTGCTGCGTCTTATCTCTTGAGGGGTGCCGAATTCTATTATCCTGCCCTCGCTCAAAATAGCCAGCCTGTCGGCGACGTAGAAGGCGAGGTCTATGTCGTGCGTCACGACTATCTGGGTAATCTCTATCTTGTGCTTGAGGTCGAGAATGAGGTCGCCTATAGTGCGGGTCATCATCGGGTCGAGCCCCGAAGTGGGCTCGTCGAACAGTATCAGGTCCGGGTTCATGACCAGCGCGCGCGCCGTGGCGACCCTCCTCTTCATCCCGCCCGACAGCATCGACGGCATGATCTTCTCCTTCCCTTCGAGCCCCACTATTTCGAGCGCGCTCGACACCAGCTTGTGTATCTTCGCGTCGTCGAACACCTTGTGCTCCTTGAGGTATAACCCCACGTTATCCTCGACGGTGAGCGAGTTGAAAAGCGCCGAGCTCTGGAACACCATCGACACCACGTGGTTCTTTTTGAATTCCGGGTCGTTTATGTCCTCTCCGCCTATGAGTATCCTGCCCGCGTCGGGCTTTTCGAGCCCTATCACGTGGCGGAGCAGCACGCTCTTGCCCGTGCCGCTCTTCCCGAGTATCACGACCGTTTCGCCGGGGGACACCTCGAGGTCTACCCCCCTCAGCACCTGGTTCGAGCCGAAGGACTTCCTTAGCCCCTTGATGGAGACCCCGACGCGCGCGGCCTTGAGATAATTGAGAAGCACGCCGCCCATGCCCCTGCCGTTCCCGGAAGCTTCCTCTCTCACTTTCTTTTCAGCGCTTTCCTGCATGTCCATTATTCTAATCCAAATCGAGGAATAACAAAATCCTCGTAGCGTAATAATCGAAGACGAGCACGAGCACGAACGACAGCACGACGGCCTTGGTCACCGAGGCCCCTATCTCCCTCGGCCCGCCCTTTGTCTTGAGCCCGACGTAGCAGCAGACTATGGATATTATCACGCCGAAGAGCGCAGCCTTGATGAGGCCGTTGCAGAAGGCCGTGAAATCGACGAGGTCGGCGAGGTTCCTGTAGTAGACGCTGAACGAGAGGTGCACCTCGGGGTTGATGTAGGAGACCACGGCGCCGCCGAACCACCCTATGACGTCCATGTATATGACGAGGACGGGGAGCGCGAGCACGGTAGCTATGAACCTCGGCATTACGAGGTACCTCACCGGGTTGATGTCCATGGTCTTGAGCGCGTCGATCTCCTCGTAAACGCTCATGGACGCGAGCTCTGCAGTCATCGCCGAGCCTACCCTCCCCGCGATCAGTATGGAGGCCATGACTGGGCCGAGCTCCTTCACGAGAGAGAGCCCGACGAGACCGCCCACGTTCTCCTCGACTCCGAACCCGGCGAGAGTCGGGCCCGCCTGGAGCGCCAGCACGCCTCCGGAAAAGAGGGCGATGAGCGCCCCCACCGGGAGCGTCTGGTACCCGATGACGAGGAGCTGGTCCGCTATCTTGTCCGTGTTCTTGAGCGCGGATTTGCACCAGTAGAGAGTCTCGACAAGCAGGCTTACGAGACCGCCCGTCACCTTCAAGAACGACATAACACCGTTCACTGCTTTTATCCTCCGCTTCCCTTGCCCGTTTCTTCCACGGACTTTTTCGTAGAAATAGTAACAGGAATAAATAGAATCCGCAGGGTCTTTTTTTCGGGCGTGGACTTCCAGCCGAGGAGCCCGCCCACGAGGTAGAACTTCGACGTCTCCTCGGACTTCTCGAACGATATGACGGGTATTATGGGCCTGAGCTCGAACTTCACTTTATCTTTCGTGCGCTCGGTCCTGATCGTGTTCCAGAGTATGGAGGACATCTGGTTGCCTTCCGCGTCCATGCGCCATACTGCCAACTGCCAGAACGGCGACCAGTTCCTCTCTCTCGGCGGGTTGTCGGGGAGGAAGGTCTCGATGAGCGAGAAGAGGTGGAAAGTCGATACGCCATCGGGCGTCGTCCTGTAGCTGAAGAGGGGCCAGAAATGGACGGCCTTGCTCGATTTCCCGCGCCCGTTCGTCGGCGTCTCGGTTATATCTTTCAGAATGAAGAGCCCGAACGTGCGCTTCGTCCTCACGTAGTCCTTGAATACGTATTTCTTGTACCCGATCGCGGGCCACATGACGAACCCCGCTTCGTAATCTTTCTCTTTCCTGAGCGAATAGAAAGGGAATATCCTGTTCGTATCCACGGTCCCTCTCGAGAACGTGACGAGCGGCCAGGGTATGTCCCACCTCCTCACGTCCGTGTTCGCGTCATCTATCACGTTGACGAAGGGCCAGAGATAGGTCCTCTGCTTCCTGCCGGGGGCGTCCGTCCCGTAGTAAAATGGAAGAAGAGCAGTGGAGGTGAGCTTCTCTCCGTAGAAATCGCGCTCCCTGTGCATGTATATCGGCCAGAGAGCGAACTCGTCCTCGAAATCGCCCTCCTTCCCTCTCCAGCCGTATATCGGCCAGAACCTCCCGCCCGAGACCCCGCCGCCCGAGTACGCCCCTATGAAGGGCCAGAGAAAGTTGTTGTTTGTAGCGCCGCCCTCCCTCGTCTGGAGGAAGAGAGGGAATAGGACGAAATTAACCTCGTCCTTTCCGAACTTGTGCCGCATCCTGCCGTAGAGAGGAAAGAGCGCGAAGTAGCTCTCGCGCGGGTCCTCGTCCTTCCGCCCGAAGACCAGGGGGAAGAGCATGTAGCTGTATTCCCTGAACCCGCTCGGGCGGAGATCGGAGCTGTAATAGAAAAGGTATTCGAGGAGCTGGAACTTGGTGTCCCCTTCGAAGGTGCGGTGGGTCATGAGGGGATAGAGGAAATCGAACGCAGTCCTGTCCTTCGCGTAATCTCGGTAGTTGTAGAAGACGGGGCGGAACCCGTACTCGACAGTATCCGGGGTCTTCTTGTAAGAGACGAAGGGGCCTAACGCGTCTATGGACTTAGTGCCCGACTGCTCGTCCCTGTCGATGTAGAGGAGCGGGCCCAGGTTGAGCACCTCCTCGGCCTCCGCCGTTAGGGGGGAGAGGAGGGTGAGGATGAGGACGATCGTGTTTACCAGAGCTCTATTCCCAGGCAGAGGCATTCACATAAATGTAACCCATCCCTATTTAATATCTATGAATCATTTTAGGTTTTGCGATAATTGGGGAAAGGCACACAATGTGTGGCGCAGAACATGCCCTCGTATACGATTCGCCCCGACGTTGTTGGGGAAGATTTGTCATTTTTATTTTAAATCCCCCTGAATCCCCCTTTTCCAAAGGGGGGAATATTATCCCCTCGCATTTAAGCCTTTAATTCCCTCCTTAGAAAAAGGAGGGTGAGGGAGGATTTATAAAAAGAAAAAGACGAGATTCCCGCTTCCGCGGGAATGACAACCTTGTTTGTATCCTGCATCTCGTATCCTGCATCCCGCAGTTACACATACCTCCGCGGGACCCCTAACCGTTCGCCCCGAGGCGCATTATATTGTTTACATTCGGACCGCTTTCCGGGGTCTTGACAAGTTCGGTCAGCAGTATTACTGTTGCATATCGCACTGCATATTTGCGGCCTGATCGGCAGTCCGGCTGCAGAAGGGGGGTATTACATATGGATTACTACGTAATGAAGGCACATCCGGCACGAAATACAAAAGACATGAGACGCGGTCCCGGCAACCGGCGGGAGGCGCCAAGCCGACGCCTGGCCGCGCGCCTATGTGCAGCCGTGCTGGTCTTAGCAGCGGCGGCCGCACCGCTCGCGGGGTGCAACGACGACAAAACGCTCACGGAGACCATCAACAGGGCCTTGCGGGAGTCTTCCATCCCTGGGGTCATTGTCGGCGTGTGGCGCGAGGGGGAGCCGCCCTACGTGCGTGCGTTCGGCGTCCAGGATACCGCGACCGGCGAACCGATGTCGACAGACCTCTACATGCGCATCGGCAGCAACACCAAGGCGTTCGTGGTAACCAGCATCCTTATCCTGGCGGACCAGGACCAACTTGACCTCGGAGATCCGATCGGCCTCTACGTCGAGGGCGTGCCGAACGGCGACAAGATCACGCTCCGTCAGCTCGCGCAGATGCGAAGCGGCCTCTTCAGCTATTCCGACGTCACCATTCCGGACATATGGAAGGAGCCCTTCCGGGAATGGACGCCGCAAGAATTGCTCGAGATTTCATTCAGCCATCCGCCCTTGTTTCCGCCGGGCAGCGAGTTCGACTACTCCAACACCAACACCGTCCTGCTCGGCCTTGTGGTCGAGAAGGTTTCCGGCCAGACGCTCGCTTCCTTCATCGGGGAGAACATCCTGGAGCCGTTGGGATTGACCCGCACGGTTTTCCCGTCAGGAGCCGAGATACCGTCTCCGCATTCACAAGGCTACTTTAAATTGCCGGACGGAGAGTTCGTCGATGCAACTGACTGGAATCCGTCCTGGGGATGGGCTGCGGGCAACATGATCTCGACGCTCGACGACATGGGCGTGTGGGCGCGCGCCCTCGCAACAGGCAAGCTGATCTCGCCCGCCATGAAGAAGGAGCAGCACCGGTTCCTGCCGGCGCCCGAGGAAGGCGACGGCGCGCTTTACGGGCTTGCGCTCGAAAACCAGAACGGCTGGCTCGGCCACAACGGCAACATCCTGAGCTACTTGGTCTACCCCTACTATCTGCCGTCCGAGCGAATAACGCTTGTGGTGATGGCGAACACGGGCGATATCCTGGGCTCGTGGCGGATGATGCAGGAAATCACCCGGATCATAAGCCCCGATCACCCCTGGCCCGGCCTGCCGCTGCCGCCGAATGAGTAGGCGGCCGGGAAGTTCCCGAGCCTGCGGCATCACCGCAGGTCCTGCGTTCTTCGACAGGCTCCAGGCTTCGTCAAGACTTCGCCGGGTCACCCGACGGCTCATAGCCTTTGGGCGACGTGCCGCAGGCAGGACGAACGGGATTTGTCGGATAGATGAATGAAAGGTGACACCCCCATCCATTCCTTCCCACCTTGGAGGGGGAAGGGATTAAAAGGAAAAGACGAGTTCCACGCTGCTTAGTCTTCTTTTGCTAAAGTGCTGGTGGAAGTGGATTATCTGCAATCAGCCTAGGGCGTCCGATTGCTCGCTAGTTCGCAATCGTTGCGGGAATGACAGTAAAAAGAGAGATTGCCGCGGTCACAAAAAGCGTTCCCTCGCAATGACAGGAAAGGGGGAGATTGTCTCGGGAACGACAATGCATCTTGAATCCTGTATCGTGTAAGGTCACACGTATCTCCGCGGGACACGCTTGCCGGTGATCGACAGTATCTCGTAGGAGATCGTGTCCGCCCAGCGGGCGACGTCGTCGACCGAGACGAGCGAGTCGCCGAACAGCACCACCTCGTCGCCGACCGACGTACCCGGCACGTCCGTAAC
The DNA here is from genome assembly GCA_040754335.1 of Thermodesulfobacteriota bacterium. Classification (NCBI taxonomy): domain Bacteria; kingdom Pseudomonadati; phylum Thermodesulfobacteriota; species Thermodesulfobacteriota bacterium. The sequence goes on from JBFMCV010000001.1 coordinate 698,148, forward strand.
GTCTATCATTATCAAGTCCATGCACACCGTGCCGACGACGGGCGCGAGATTCCCCCTTACCGACACCATGGCGCGGTTGGAGAGACGCCTCATGTACCCGTCGGCGTAGCCTATCGGGAGGGTCGCTATGACCGAAGGGCGCTTCGTGACGAATGTGCCCCCGTAGCTCACGGGCGTGCCCGCGGGGACCCTGCTCACCTGTATAACGACCGATTTAAGCCTCATCACGGGCTTTAACGGAAGACCGCCGCCGTCTGCGCCGTAAAGCATTATGCCCGGGCGGACGAGGTCCATGTGGGACTCCGGGAAGCGCTGTATGCCCGGGCTGTTGGCCGCATGCACGTAGCGGGGGCGGAAACCCCTCTCGCGTATCACGGCTACGAGCCTCGAGAACTCCCCGAGCTGCGAGCGGGTGCTTTCGGGGGATTCCGAGAACGCGGAGGCCAGGTGCGTGAGCGCCCCCTCCATGACGATGTGCCTCAACCCGGCGAGCTCCGTCAAGAATGCGTCCATGTCCTCGGGCCTTACGCCGAGCCTCGTCATCCCGGTGTCTATCTTCAGGTGATACGGGGACTTGCTGCGGGCCTTTGCAGATTCCATGTCGAGGGCCTTCGCTGAGTCGAGCGAAAAGAGGCAGGGCGTGAGCGAATGCTCGACAACTACAGACGCTTCGTCGGGCCTCATTCCGCCGAGGAGGACTATCGGTATCTCTATCCCGTAGTCGCGGAGCTCGACCGCCTCCTCGACCGTGGCGACGCCCAGCATCTCCGTGCCGGCTTCTTCCAATTTCCTTCCGACCTCGACCGCGCCGTGCCCGTAGGCGTCCGCCTTGACGACGGAGAGCACCCCCACCCCCTCCCCGAGGAGGCCTTTGATCACGTTGAAATTGTGGATTAGCGAGTCGAGATCGATCTCAGCCCAGGTAGGTCTCATGAATATATGTAATTATCCGAATATTGAGGATGGGGTCAATAAAAATGGCTAAACATAATTGTCTGTTCCGGAAAACATTAGGAATATCCAAATTCCGTCCTAGATTAAGACACACGCGTAAAGCCATGCAGCCGATGGTCAAAAGAAAAAGAATTATATAAACAGGTTCCACGATCCTTCTTATGGCAAGAAAGATGCAACAAATGTGCATGTGAATACATTTATAGATATACGAGGGGATGTTAGTTCGGAGAATAAGATGAGAACCAAGCGGATATTGATCGCGGCGGTAGTGACGGCGCTGACCGTTTTCGCGCTCGCCGGATGCTATGCGGGCCCGGCTTATTACCCGGGGATGTACGATTCGTATTACGACGGCCCGTACGCTTACGGCGGAGCGTACTACCGGTACGGGTATCCGTTATATCCGGGATACGGGTTCGGCTATTACGGATTTCCGCTGCCGGGGTTCAGCTTCTATTACAGAAATTATCACGGCGGGCATAACTACTGGCACGGATACAATTATTGGCACGGCGGTCATTACTATGGACACGGACCCGGCTATTACCACAGACCGGGCTATCACCATACACCAGGGTATCATCACGGGCCCGGACGCCCCGGCGGGCCGGGATATCATGGTCCGGGCGGAGGGTATCACGGGGGCGGGTACCATGGCGGCGGCATGCACAGGTGAACGCATGCCGGAGGATGCCTAGTTGTAATTGCGAGCCGCAGGCGAAGCAATCTCATGAATAAAGCGAGATCGCCACGGTCGCGTAATGCGCTCCCTCGCGAAGACAAAAAAAGAGGAATCCGCCAATCCGCCAACCTTCCCGCATTATACCCCTGCTGAGGTTGGCGGATGGCGGAAAGTTTGGGTTCTTGGCATATCATTCCCAAAAATCGTCAGGATCTATGTTTAACACGCGTAATAACGCCTTTATAATCGGCATCTTAATCTCGTCCCCTTCACCATGAGGAGCTACGGGATATTGCGGCCCCTGATTTCCTCCGGGCACATTCGGGCGTATCAATATTAGATGGCTGCCCTTACCGCGGCGTCTCTCTTCAACACCATATTTCTTCAAACGCTTTCTTAACTCTCTATAGGTGAGGGGTCTCGGATTACCCATAATCGCTTCCTAATTCATACTATGCAACATTGAATAAACTAATTTTTGTCAATATCAAGTACACTTCTTTCCCCCATTACCAACAAAATTCTCAAAAAAAAGGGACGAAATAAACAAAACTCGGCTGGACGTACACCCGAGAAATGCTTATTCCGTCCCCTTATTTGTGATTAACCTTGGCTCGTTTCTCAACAGGCCAAGTAAGTTAACAATCCCGGATACAGATGCCTTTATCCCACACAAATTGGGATGTCCTCCACACATCCATCTCCGTATTACCTAAATTAAACTATTAGAAGATTAGTGTCAAGTCCGGTACATATGTGAGCAGCTATATTGAAATCAAGCACACAATCTCTGAACCTGATAAATCTGTTCGGCGGGCAGGATCGATAATTTTAAGGTCTCAATTTGATCGTCGTTGACCGGCTTCGCTTTTACCAGCCTGCGCCATATCTCGCGCGGCGCAGGTTTAAAGATATTCTCTAGATTATTGTTCTCGGCTGCGAACTCGATCTGCGTCATAATCAACTCTTTCATGTCGAGGAAGGCTTGATCTACGGTGTCCGCTGTCGTTACAATATCCATCTGAAGACAGTGAGCCACATAATAATCATCGTCTTTATAACATAGAATATCGAGATGTATAATCCTTGGATTCCCCCGAGACATTCATTGCTCCAGTTAGCTTCTGTTTATATGACTAAACATATATTACCATACCATATATAGCAATATGATCCGCCACACCGCCGACCTTCCAGCCGTATGCCCCTGCTGAGGCCGGGGGCGGGTAGGCTATAGCCGTCGGTGAAGAACGAGTGACATTGTGACAGCCGTGCGGAGTATATACTCCGGACACCTGTCACATTGTCACAAAGTCCGGTTCCCCTCTTTCACAAGGCAGATTTCACGAAGATTATACCTATACAAGATACTCGTAATATTATATAATCCTCGCAACACTTCATTATTTAAAGGAGGAAAAAATGCCGAGGATCGGAATTACTTTACCGTTACTCATTTTTCTGACGCTTTCTTTCCTGCAGATAGAAGCAAACGCTCAAACCTATCTGCCTGTCGGACCGCAGACGAATGTGCCTGAAAACACTGTAACCGACGGCGGATGGGTCGAGTGTTACCGTGACCGCTATAGTATCCATATGAATGCAGACGAAGTGCTTGAGAGCTGTCCGGGAGACCGGTTGATGCTGTCCTGCCGGGAGACCGGAAGCCCTGTCCTGACGCTTCTCGCCCAGGGCGAGCGAAGCGACGTCACTTTTGATACGGGTGAGAACATCGACGTTACTCATATCGCAAATGGCGTCGGCTGGTATTTCAACGTATCAGGTTTCGGCAATGAGGGAGTAGGGCAGAACGCATGGGGATTCGTAAGAGCAGGGGACAGCGTATTAAAGGCCAATTGCGACGTCGATACCAGCGGCGCAAACGATGAAAGGCTGTGTTGGCATCTGCAAGGGATTGTCGGCGGATACCGATGCGGCGCGACGGAGGATCTGAATGATTCGGCAGCGTTCGAGCGCATTGTCTATACGAATTCATTGAATAGGACCATCCCCACTCTTTCGGAGTGGGGACTCGTCTCGCTCGCTGTCGTTATGGGCATAGCCGCGGTCGTTCTCATGAGAAGAAGGAAAGCGGCGGCTTAAGAGATATCGAATAGCACACATGAAGGGGGCTTCGGCCCCCTTTTTTGTTTAGCGGACATCCTCCTTTTTTTCATACTGTCGTTCCCGACGCCGATCGGGAATCCATATCTTTGCCTTATTTAAATCCTCCCTATCCCTCCTTTGCTAAAGGAGGGAATCTAAAGAAAAACCGCTATGTAAGCTAACCCTTCATGTCATTGCTGTAGATGTTAAATAATTCGCGGCTGGAATTTTTTAATTTTCTTGTCATGCTGAACCATGTCCTGAACCCTGAATCAAGTTCAGGGCAGGCACCGATCGGGAATCTCATCTTTTCTTTTCGTGCCTTGATATCCGTAGGAGCGGCTTCCAGCCGCGATTCCTTTCATACCCTCCTTTCGTAAAGGAGGGTGAGGGAGGATTTGTTTTATTCTGTCGTTGCGAGGAGCGAAGCGACGCGGCAATCTCATTCTTTGCCTTCAATTCCTCCCTTTAGCAAAGGGAACAATTCCGAGCAAGTGAGGAATTGGTCAGTGGTGATAAACGGCAAACAAAAGTCATAATTGAAGTGACTCGGAAAGTAAAGCCAAATTCAGAGGGATTTTCATTTTGTCATTCCCAACCTTGTCCTGAACTTGTTTCAGGATATGAAAAGAAGAACAATATATCGCTTACTTATGTATTCCGATGGGATAACTTTTGTCCACGAATTACATGACATCTACAATTGCGAGGAACGGTGTGACGAAGCAATCTCATGATAAAAGCGAGATGCTGAAATAAATTCAGCATGACAACAAAGATGAGATCGCCACGTCCAAAATACGGTCTCGCGAAGACAGAAAGAGAGAGTTGTGACATTGTGACAGCTGTGCGGGGGTCTATACCCCGAGAGCTGTCACATTGTCACAATCTTGTTCCCGTCCGTATTCGTAATACCCCTGTTTCGGTTTGTAAATCTTCCCCGCTTGCGCCAGTCTCCCGAGCGACCGGAAGACTGTCCTCCGGTCCGTGTTAATCACCCTCTGTACGGCCTCTACTATCTCCCCCGCGCGCAGCGGCCCGGCCGACGAAGCGAGGAGCTCGCAAATGATGTTCTGCACGCGGTAGATAATAAACCCCGTCTCCTCCTCCCCCTCCCGGCTCTCGCACTGCTCGAACCTGTCCTCGCCGGCCTTTCTGATGGTGAGCGTCGGGTTAGAGCCCTGTATCCTGTGCTTTACGACCGAGAGCTTCAGTACGTCTTCGCTGAGCGACTGGACATTCACCACCACGTCAACCGCCCCGGCTATGGCGGACGCCCCTCTCCCCCGGTACACCGCCTTCCCCTCGTCCCCTTTCGTCGAGTGGTGTATGAGGAGTATCGCGCACCCCGCCTCGTTCGCAATGCGCCTCAAGAGACCGGCGAGATAATTCGCCTCGGCGTTGTCGTTCTCTTTCTCCATGGCGAGCACGCGGCTCTGCGTGTCGAGCACGACGAGGTCGTATCTCTCCCGCCTGCAGAGGCTGAGCAGGTCGGGGAAATCGTTCCTCAGGTCGGCGCATTCGAGTATGTGGAAATCCCCGGGCAGCTCGCCGCATATGAGCTCTATCTTGTTTCTTCTGAGAAAGCGCGGAGTCTCGAGATCGATGTAGAGCGACTTCAGCTTCTTCGAGAACGGGATGCCGAGGAATGGCCGTCCCGCCGCGCCTAAGGCGCATATGTTGTATGCGAGCGTGCTCTTCCCTACCCCCGGCTCGGAGTTGAGCTGTATTATGCACTCGGGGTAGATGATGTCCGCCCAGAGGCTTTCGGGCGGCTTTACGTTTTCGAGGTCCTTCGCGGACACGGGCGCGATCCGCCTGCCCGGAGCGCCTCGCTCCATGCCGCGGAGCCCGGCTATCATGTCCTCTATGACCGCCTTGTCCTCGTCCCTCTCGATCGCCCGAGCGCATTCGTGGAGCGCCCGCCAGAGATTCCTCCTGAGCGCGTCGTCCTTGACGGCGTCGACGTAATAATCGAGGTTCTCGTCGAGAAACGCCATGTCCGAGAGATAAGCGAGATAGCTCGACCCGCCCGCGTCCTCGAATTCGGAGCTCCCTCTCATGCGCTCCCAGAGCGTGACCAGATGTATCGGGACGCCTTCATCCCTCATCTCCCCCATGGCGCGGAATATCATCCGGTGCCGCCCGGAGTAAAAATCCGCGTGCTCGAGCGTCATGCAGACGTCGTCGTAGAGAGCCGGGTCGTTTATGACAGCGCCGAGTATCCCCTCCTCGTACTCTGTGTGATGCGGTAAAATCCCTTCGTTCATTCCATTCCCCTCCGGTTGGTGTTTGTTTCCCTGGTTCTCAAAAGGCTGTCTTTGCGAGCAACGTTTCCGAGCGAGCGTAAGAAACGGTCGCTGATGGCTGATCCTAAATTAGGGGGATCATCCGACTAAGCGTCGCCAAATTTTACGTTGCGAAGCAATCTCCTGCTTATCTTGAGATTGCCGCGGTCGCATACCGCGCTCCCTCGCAATGACAGAATAAAAAATAGAAAAAAGGAGAAAACACGGGGCAGGACGCGTATGAACTGCCCTGTATTTTCTCCTTTACATTTAGTTCGTGGTGGAAAACCGGCCCTGCGGACGCAGGAGCTCCGTTAATATATAAACTATATCATTTATATACATTCCGCAAGAGACTATTTTGCCGAAATCGAATTTAGCCCCCTTTCCGGCCGATTTTCTTCATTTCAGCATATATATATTAGGGGAAATTTCCTATTTGTGATAGAATGTGTGCATATAAACGGCACGGAGTGTGCCTGAAGGAGGAAGGAAAAATGAGACACGTATTAAATTCGATTAGTTTCTTGATACTTACAATGATTATAGGTGCGGGTTTTCTCGCGTTCGGAACGGGCCGGGCAATGGCCGGCACCGCCCCTTGCGCTGTCGGAATTGAAAAGGTAGCGATCCCGGATGATGACACTCCGTTCGAGTTTATTGTATCCGGGGATCAATCCGCCGAATTCACGTTACAGGACCCAAGCAACCCTACATCATCTGGCGGAATGGGCATAGGTCAAACTGTGACCATAACGGAAGAAGTCCCTCCGGGGTGGGTGCTCGAAAGCATAGAGTGCATAGAGGGGGTAACCAACTGCGGTAGCGACGGATTCGAGCCCTGCCTCACCGCCACCGTGGACGGTAACAGCGTCACGTTTTTCTGTGAAGATAATGATACGGCATCCTGTGTTTTTACCAACGTTAGAGAAATAGTCGAGAACATACCGACCCTGTCCGAGTGGGGGCTCATATCCCTCGCAGTCGTAATCGGCATAGCCGCAGTCGTTCTCATGCGAAAAAGGAAAGCGGCGGCTTAAGAGATACTCTGCTCCGTTCTTTATTTAACCAAAGTAAAAGCAAAAACCCGTTCGCCCTGAGCTCGTCGAAGGGTTGAACGGGTTTTATTTATTATAGAATCGAGGCACCAGCTCCCCCTACTACTTTGGCTCAAGCATTGTCGAGCAAAAGTCAAGCACCCATTCTGCCTTTATTGTAACAGCGACAAATTCCTCACTTGCTCGCAATCGTTGCTCCCTCGCGAAGACAAAGTGTGTACACAAAAAGGGGGCCGAAGCCCCCTTTTTTGTTTCTCCGACACCACAGCATAGTCAACGGACGCACTCCCCTGTCAGCTGTCCTGTAATCTGACATCGAATAACACCGCGTCTGAGCTGTATCCCCTTTGATCATTGAATAATCCGTTCCGGCACTACTTTTGCATTATCTATCCGCAAGCAAAGATTCCATTTTGAAAACGGAGGTCAAAATGAATGCCGCGCACTGGCATCTCATATTAAATCATATACCTCTCATAGGCATAGGGTTCGTGATTCTGCTCTTTATCATAGCCCTGCTGAGAAAGTCATCCGAGCTCAAGAACGTGGCCCTCGTATTCACGGTCATAGTCGCTCTCTGGGCGGTCCCAGCGTACCTCACGGGCGAGCCCGCGGAGGAGATAGTCGAGGATATGCCCGGCATATCGGAGGACCTGATCCACGAGCACGAGGAGATGGCCGAGAAGGCGTTCATATTCATAGAAGCAGTCGGAGGCATAGCGCTCATTGGCCTCGTCGGGGGACGTTTCAACAGGAAGCTCGGGGACACGCTCGCGGTGATAACTCTCTTAGGTCTCCTCGCCGGGGGCGGGCTCATCGCATATACGGCCAACCTAGGCGGCAAGATACACCACCAGGAGATAAGGGGCGATACTCAGGCAGTGACTTCGCCCGCGGGCAAAACGAACGAAGACAGGGAGTGAAAAAATCGGAAAGAAAATACCAAAGGGAGCAAGACTATGAACGAGGGTTATAAGCAGAGCAGCACGGCGAATATCAACTATTTTGTGATAGCGGCCATGACGGCCGCGTGGATATCGGCCGCATGGACGGGGTTCATGCTGGGCGTTGTCCCCTATTCCACGGGCGGGAATGAGGTCATCCTCGGGCTCACGAGGGCGGAATGGGGCATTATACATTCATGGCTGAGCGTGATCGCCGTCGGCATAACGGCCGTCGAGATAATCATAAGCCGGAAGTCTCTCAGGGAAGGGCTTATTTATCTGACCGAGCCTGAAAGGTAAGGGCGTTGTCGTAATGTCCGATTTCAGAATCTTTCTCTGTAGGAGCACCATCCCTTCGACTTCGCTCAGGACAGGCCTGGTGCGATACAGCGATCGCGGCTGGAAGCCGCTCCTACAGATAAATGACCAGCTTCCCGTTCGTGTCGGGAATGACAATTCTTTTTTCTGTCTTCGCGAGGCTGTCTTATAGCCGTGGCGATCTCGCTTTACCCATGAGATTGCCGCGGTCACAAAAAGCGTTCCCTCGCAATGACAGAATAACAACAATAGAATAACAAAAATCCCGGCACTCCCCTATCGCTATTACCCCGAATATCTATATAATTCTCATAGTCAGTCTAATGGCAGGTATTATTCCGAAAGATAAACGGGAGGGCATATATGTACGAGCTTTTTAATTCGGCCGCGTTCAGGGAATCGTTAGTCCAGTTCGAGAGGGCGAGCAAGCTGCTCACGGAGGACGACGGGCTCGAGGAGAGGTTCAAGCTCCCGCAGAGGACTCTGGTGGTGAGCTGCCCCGTGAGGATGGACAACGGCGAGATAAAGGTATTCGGCGGATACAGGGTGCAGCACAACCAGACCCTCGGGCCTTACAAGGGCGGCATACGCTACCACCCGGAGGTGGACATGGGCGAGGTCGCCGCTCTCGCGATGAACATGACGTGGAAATGCGGCCTCGCCGAGCTCCCGTTCGGAGGGGCGAAGGGCGGAGTCGCCGTCGACCCGAGGAAGCTGTCGGAGGGCGAGCTCGAGAGGCTCACGAGGAGGTACACGGCCGAGATACTCCCCATCATCGGCCCCACCAAGGACATACCCGCGCCCGATCTGGGGACGAGCCCACAGGTGATGGCGTGGATAATGGACACATACAGCATGTCTCAGGGCTACACGGTCCCCACCGTCGTCACGGGAAAACCCGTCATCATAGGCGGCTCCCTCGGCAGGGAAGAGGCCACGGGCTTCGGCGTCGCGTACGTGACAGAGGACGCGCTCAGGAAATTCAAGAGATATTCCGACCCGGTGAAGGTCGTCATACAGGGGTTCGGGAACGTCGGCAGCTACACGGCGCACAAGCTCGCCGACATGGGGATAACGGTCGTGGCGGTGAACGACGTCTACGGCGGGGTGTATAATCCGAACGGCCTCTCCGTCGAGGCCCTCATCCATGCCGTGAGGGAGAAGGGGAAGGTGAGCGACTACGCCGACGGGGACAAGGTAACTAACGAGGAGCTGCTCACGCTCGAATGCGACGTGCTCATACCGGCCGCGCTCGGAAGGGCGATAACGAAGGAGAACGCGCCCAGGTTGAGATGCGGCATGGTCGTCGAAGGTGCGAACGGCCCGACGACCGCCGAGGCCGACGACATACTGAGAGAAAGGAACATACCGGTCATTCCCGACATACTCGCAAACGCCGGAGGGCTGATCGTGTCGTACTTCGAGTGGGTGCAGGGACTCCAGGAATACTACTGGTCGAGGGAGGCGGTGCACGACGAGCTCAAGAAGCGGATGAAAAACACGTTCATAAGGGTGGCCGAGTACGCGGAGAAAGAGGAAGTGCCCATGCGCCTCGCGGCTCTCATGCTCGGCATAAGGCAGGTGTCGCGCGCGAAGAAGCTCCGGGGGCTTTATCCGTGAGGGAGGAGTGCAGGACGCGGTAAGCTTGCCTCCTCATCCTTTGGTGTCATTGCGAGCGGAACGAGCGAATGCGAGCGCAGCGCGGCAATCTCATGAATATAGCGAGATGCTGAAACAAGCCTGCCCTGAACCATGTCACGTACTCGATACGGGATCAATTCAAGGTTCAGTATGACAAAAAAAGAAGAGATTGCCGCGCTGCGCTCGCAATGACGACTTTAAAAACAGCACCTTCAAAATTCTTCTGAAATAAGTCACAATCTCTACATGCCAAGCAAGCCCGGCACCATAACTTTAGGCATAATCGGCTGCGGGGAAGTGACCGAGACATTCCACCTCCCCTCGCTCAAGCTGCTCCCGAACATCGAAGTCGCGGCGCTCTCGGACATCGATAAGAGGAAATTAGACAGGGCGGCTGAAACGTTCGGAATCAATAACCGGTATGAAGACCCGTACGAGCTCATAAACAGTAAGGAAATCGACGCGGTAGCGGTATGCACGCCCTCCGGAAATCACTATGCCCTGGGGATGGCCGTGCTGGATTCGGGAAAGAACCTTTTCATGGAGAAGCCCCCGGCCCTGAGCATGGTAGAGTGCGCCGGGCTGGTAAATAAAGCACGAGGATCGCCGCTCAGGGCGCAGGTCGGCTTCAACCTCCGCTGGCACCGGAACGTGAGCAAAGCTAAAGAGATAATCGGAAAAGGCCTGCTCGGAAAGATAGAATCCGCAAGGAGCGTTATGAGCGTGAACGACCCGGAGCTCGCGGAATGGAGAAAGAAGCGCGCGCTCGGCGGCGGATCCTTACTCGATCTGGGGATTCACCATTTCGATCTGCTGAGGCACCTTCTCAATGCTGAGGCCGAGCTGGTGCACGCGGCCGGCGTTTCGGGCGAGGTCGAGGACGAAACAACCGCCGTATCGGTGAAACTGACGAACGGAATACTGTGTTCCTCAATCTTCTCATACGGCTCCGGTCACGCGAACGAGATCGAGATTTTCGGCAGCAATGGGATCATGAAAATATCGCTATACGACATCGCCGGCCTTGAATTAAGACCCTGCGACGCACCTCCCGGCGGATTGTTTACGGGGGTCAGGCGGGCGATCGATAGATTTGCGCAGACGGCCGCTAACGCCGGGACTCTCAGACACGGCGGAATTTTCAAAGAGTCTTACTACAGTGAGTGGAGGAGCTTCGCGGATTCCGTGATACATGGTAAAGACACAGAATGCGGCCTCGAAGACGGGATGCGCGCACTCGAAATCGCTCTCGCCGCCGTCGAATCCGCATCCACAGGAATTCCGGTAAAATTATCCGGTGTAGGCGGCGAAGCAGAATAACCGGGCCGTACATGATATTTTATAATTCACTCGAAGAAGAGTTATCAACATTCATATGAATATGACTGCCTCTGACAGCCCCGAAATGTCCGTGGTGTTAATTACTCCCGACACCTTCGCAACAATAAGAAGAACCGTCGATTGCCTGAAATCGCAGACCGTCAACAGCAAGCTCGAATTAGTGATAGTCGCGCTGTCCGCGGGTGAGGTCGGAGTAAGCCCAGAGGAGCTCGCAGTTTTTCACGGGTTTCAGGTAGTGAAGCCGGGCGAGATAACTTCTTACGGACAGGCACTGGCGGCGGGCGTAAGAGCCGCATCCGCGCTCGTCGTCGCCTTCTCTGAGGACCACGTATTCCCGGACCCCTTCTGGGCCGAGGCATTGATCGGATCGCATAAGAAAGGCTGGGCCGCGGTCGGGCCGGTGATATACATTGCGAACCCGGAGAGCCCGATCGCATGGGCGGATATCCTGATGGGCTACTCTCCGTGGATGTATCCGAACGCCGGGGGAGAAATGAATCATATTCCCGGACACAACAGCAGCTACAAGCGCGATATCCTGCTCGAATACGGCCCTGAGCTCGACAGGTTCCTCGAATCGGAGAGCGTTTTGCACTGGGACCTCGTCTCGAAAGGACACAAGCTCTATCTCGAGCCCGCGGCTAAAATCTATCACCTTAACTTCGACTTTTTCTCAACGTTCCTGAGCGTCAACCTTCAGATGGGACGGATGTTCGCAGCAACCAGGTGTCAGACGTGGCCGAAAGCCAAACGGATCCTCTTCGCATTAGGCTCGCTGCTCATCCCCTTCGTGCGTTTTTACAGGATCGCGCGGAATTATTCGGGCAGCCTCGGTCTCCTCAAATCGAAGCCGCAGGTCTATCCGATACTATTCGCGGGGCTCTTCGTGAGCGCGTTAGGCGAGATGGCGGGCTACATCTCAGGCCCCGGCGACTCCTTACAAAAAACGTTCGAATACCATTTCCACCGTGACCGGCACATGAAGAAGGATATGTAGCGGGATGAATCTTCCAGACGGCAAAGGAATCTTATATCTGTATATAGCCGTATAACCGGATAAAATATAAATCTTCATTATTCCAGGTGCTTCAGTGAACTCGATAATATCTGTCAGGAACCTGAGCAAGACATACGCATCAGGCCTTCAGGCGCTCAAGAACATCGACCTCGAGATCAGAAGAGGAGAGATATTCGCGCTGCTGGGCCCTAACGGCGCGGGGAAGACGACACTCATAAGCATTATCTGCGGGATTGTGAACCCGGGCGCGGGTGCGAGGGTTATCGCCGACGGGCACGACATAGTGCGCGACTACAGGGCGGCGCGCTCGAGCATCGGGCTCGTCCCCCAGGAGCTTACGACGGACGTGTTCGAGACGGTGCGGGACACGATGAACTTCAGCAGGGGACTCTTCGGGAAGCCGCCCGACCCTGCATATATCGAGAAAGTGCTCAGGGACCTCTCGCTCTGGGATAAGAAGGATACGAAGATACTCGCACTCTCGGGAGGGATGAAGCGGAGGGTGCTAATAGCAAAGGCCCTCGCGCACGAGCCGAGGATACTGTTCCTCGACGAGCCAACGGCAGGCGTGGACGTAGAGCTGAGAAGAGACATGTGGGAGATGGTGAGGGGGCTGCGCGAGAGCGGAGTAACGATCATTCTGACTACTCATTATATAGAAGAAGCGGAGCTCATGGCCGACCGCATCGGGATAATCAACAAGGGCGAGATAATACTGGTGGAGGAAAAGGAAGCCTTGATGCGGAAATTGGGCAAGAGACAATTGACGCTCTTCCTCCAGAGCCCCATAAGCGAGATCCCCGAGGGTCTGAACGGCTATACGCTCGAGCTCTCGCCCGACGGCAGCGAGCTCGTCTACACGTTCGACGCGCACGGAGATCATACGGGCATAGCCGGGCTCCTCAGGCTCCTAAACGAGCACGGGATCGACTACAGGGACATTCATTCGAGCGAGAGCTCTTTAGAGGAGATATTCGTGAGCCTCGTGAGGGAGAAGGGATGAACTACCACGCTGTAAGATCCATATACATATTCGAGCTCGCGCGCACGTGGCGGACGCTCATGCAGAGCATCGCGTCCCCGATACTCTCGACGTCGCTCTATTTCGTCGTGTTCGGTGCGGCCATAGGCTCGAAAGTGGGTGACATTGAAGGGGTGACCTACGGCGCGTTCATCGTGCCCGGCCTCGCCATGCTGACGATAATGAGCGAGAGCATCTCGAACGCCTCGTTCGGGATATTCCTGCCCAAGTTCACAGGCACGATATACGAAGTGCTTTCTGCTCCCGTCTCGTACATAGAGATAATAATCGGATACGTGGGAGCGGCCGCTACGAAATCCGTAATACTCGGCGCGCTCATACTCGCGACCGCGCGCCTCTTCGTTCCCTATCACATCGAGCACCCGCTCGTGATGCTGGGGTTCCTCCTCCTTACTGCGGTCTCGTTCAGCCTGTTCGGGTTCATTATCGGATTGTGGGCCGACAGCTTCCAGAAGCTCCAGACGGTGCCGCTCATGATAATCACGCCGCTCACGTTCCTGGGAGGGAGCTTCTATTCGATATACATGCTGCCGCCCTTCTGGCAGAAGGTCACGCTCCTTAACCCGGTCGTCTATCTTATAAGCGGGTTCAGGTGGAGCTTCTACGGCGTCTCCGACGTGAACGTGACGATAAGCCTCGGCATGACGCTCCTCTTCCTCGCTATTTGCGTCGCGATAGTATGGTGGATATTCAGGACGGGGTATAAGCTCAAGAATTGAGGCGGGTGAGCACCCGGTCCAGGCGGTTGTGCGTATGACTCGGAAATACTCCGTCCTTCGACCCTTCGTCCTTCGACAGGCTCAGGATGAACGGAGCTCAGGACAGGCTCGCAGATTAGTATTATCAGGGCTCCATTGTCTGGCGAAAGCTGAGGAGTAACAGAGTAATCATATATGAGCGCAGATTCTGCGCCTCAGGACGAACGGGTTTTCTAAATTTATAGATGAAGGAGACACCCCCATCCTACCCTTCCCCCCTCTAGGGGGAAGGAATTATAAGGAGGAGTGAGCTGGAATTCAATACTCCTCGGGATCTAACTTCAGCGCCTCGTTGAACCTGTTTATCATGTTGTAAAGCGCGGCGATCATCGTGATCTCGACCACCTGCGAATCGCTGTAATACTTCCTCAGCTCGGCGAACACCGCGTCGGGGATGCTCCCCGGATTGAGAGTCAGCGCCTCGGCGTAATTGAGCGCCGCCTTCTCTGCGTCGTTAATATGCGCGCTCGCAGGCTCGTTCATCTCCGTAATCTCCGCGGGAGTGAACCCCATCTTGGCGCTTATCTGCTCGTGGGCGTGGCAGCAGTAGGCCGAGCGGTTGAGCTTCGACACCCTGAGTATGATCCTCTCCTTGAGCTTGGGGTCGAGCTCCTCCGGCTGCTGGACGGCGGCAACGAACGGGCCGATAGTGCTCAGGATGGAGGGCTTGTGTGCGAGCGCCTTGTAGATGTTAGTGACCTTTCCCCTTTTCTTCCGCATACGCTCGAACGCTTCCTTGATGACCGGATTGTCGGTCGTTTCTTCCTCTATGTATTTGACCCTTGCCATGGCATGCCTCCTCAGTCCATTATATAACAATATTAATCAGGGTGAGTCGTACAGGGCAAGAGGTAATATTCGGGTTATGAGAGCGGCGTTGCAGTTGTCGGAGTATCGGATTCCTTTTGCGAAAGATGATTTCAGGCAAATCCCCCTTAGTCCCCCTTTTCCAAAGGGGGAAAATGTTTTTTAATTCCCTCCTTAGAAAAAGGAGGGTTAGGGAGGATTTAAAAAACAAAAGACTGGATTCCCGATAAAAACACTCGGGAATGATATGAATATTGAGGAGGAGCAATATGAATATAAGTGACACGTTGAAATTATCCGAAAACATAAAGGAGGAGATAGCGAGGGACGTCGTAGCGCTTGGCGGGCTCCCGTTCTATCTACTCGTCCTCGTGAGGGCCGCGATCGGGGATTATGTTTCTTTTCTTGTCGAAGTAGCGGCAGCGCTGCCATTGCTCTATTTGCTCGCATATTTCGTCAGGGGCTCGAACCTGCACATCGCGAGGGCGCTCGTGCTCGTCGTATTCACCTCTCTATTCTACAAGGCCGTGCCCTTCACGATATTTTCGACGCTCGTATGGTGCGGGATGATATATTCGCTCGCATATCTGAAGTCGGGCGCGAGGGAGATACTGAAAGGCATAGCGATAGGCGCCGTGAGCGTGATAATAAGCTATTCTCTCACTCTCTTCATCGTTACAATGAAATAAACCCGTGTAAATCGTCTGTCCGTATAAAAACAAGCTCAATTGTTCCAATCCCGACAATACCGGCTTTTTTAATTTGACATTCAAATTCAACCCAACAACTAAACCGCTGCGGTCATTGCGTATAAACAGGAATCAATGCGGGCTGGCACGGCTATTGCCCGAATTAGCGTATGAAGCCCTGTATCAGGGCCGATTGATATACGGCGGGAATAAATAATACGCCGATCAATATATTCAGGAGGTGATTGACGTGAAGAAGTCAATTATTTTCGGTATAGCGGCTCTGTCACTGGCCTTCCTGGTATCCGCGGACAATTCGTACGCGGACAGGGACGCGACTCCTTACGAGGCCGCAGCGGTCTACGGCGCTTTACAAACGCAGGGATGCACGGTGGTGGACGACATAGAGGTTGAGCGTTTCGCGGCCGTTTACAGGTACGGCGAGCCTCGCGGCATAATGCCGGGTATCTATAAAACGGAAGCGGTCTGCAGTGACGGAGAGCGGTACGACATCAAGCTGGATTCTCAGATGAATATACTGTCGATGACGCCTGATTAACCGGCTAACCCTCTCCCGGGCGAGAGGGGAATCTTGGAGAAGCATCGGGAATGTCCGGACCCCGTTCCGGGCGTTCCCGTATTAAAAAGAGGAATTACAACAGGAGGTGATTGACATGAAGAAGACAATTATTCTGGCAGTTGCGGCTCTGTCTTTAGCCTTCTTTACCACGGCGAGCAATTCGTATGCGGACAGGGACGCAACCCCTTATGAAGCGGCCATGATCTACGGCGCTTTAGAAGCGCAGGGATGCACGGTGACAGACGATATAGAGGTCGAACCCTTCAAAGGTTACTACGGATACCGCAAGCCTAACGGCCTCCTGCCGGGAATATACAAGACGGAAGCCGTTTGCTACGACGGTGAAAAGTACGATATCAAGATGGATTCGAACCTGAATATAATATCCAAAGAGGAAGATTAACCCGCTCTACACGAGGGGCGGTCCCATACCGGGGCCGCTCCTCTCTTTTTACCCGGCCACGGCCGGGCTTTCAGAATTTCTCCGGTATGACTTCCGCTCGAGGGACGCGGGGAGGCTCGTAGCCCTTGCTTTTCTGGAGCGGCGGTATCTCGAATTTTTCCCTCGGCACCTTCTTGTACGGAATCCTGCTCAGCATGTGCGTTATGCAGTTGAGCCTCGCCCGCTTTTTGTCGTCGGCGGGGACTATGTACCAGGGGGAGATGTCCGTGTCCGTGTATCTGATCATATCGTCCCTCGCCCGCGAGTAATCGTACCAGCGCCTCCGCGCCTCCATGTCCATCGGGCTTATCTTCCACTGCTTGCGTGGGTTGTCTATGCGTTCCCGGAACCTCTTCTCCTGCTCCTCGGCTGAAATCTCGAGCCAGTATTTAAGCAGTATCGCGCCTGAATTTATTACCGCTTTCTCGAATTCAGGGCACGCGCGCATGAATTCCTTGTATTCCGCATCGGTGCAGAAGCCCATGACCCTCTCGACGCCCGCCCTGTTGTACCAGCTCCTGTCGAAGAGCACTATCTCGCCAGCCGAAGGCAGGCAGTGCACGTAGCGCTGGAAATACCACTCCGTCTTCTCCCTCTCGGTCGGCACACCGAGGGCGCACACCCTGCACACGCGGTGGTTGAGCGGCTCCACTACGCGCTTTATCATGCCGCCCTTCCCGGCAGCGTCCCTGCCCTCGAAAAGGACGATTATCTTTTTGCCTGCGCGCTGGACCCAGTCCTGGAGCTTCACGAGCTCCGTCTCGAGCTTTTTAAGCTCTTCGTCGTACGTATCGTCGTCTATTTCCCTCCCGGCCTTCGGGTCCCGGCTTCCGGGCGGTAGCTCAGTCCCGTTTACGCTTTTCTTCCCGGCATCCTTCTTCCTGTCTCCCATCTTATACGCTCCCGAAAAATATTTGGACAGATGTCTAATTATAAACCGCGCTCAATCCCCCGCGATGAATCCGGCGAACTTGCCCGGATCGAAATAGAGATGGTTGGGCACCTTCCAGAACGGCCCCCCTTTCACCCCGTGCACTATGTATTCGACGGACACCCCCTTTTCAGCCGCTATTTTCCGGAACTCGTCCGCGCCGGGATAGAAGCCGAATTCGTCCGCGATCCCGATCTCTATCAACAGGGGCGGATATTCCGGGTTGAGGAGCCGGGGGCCGGCTTTAAGGGGGTCGGCGTCGCTCCACGACTCAGAATCCGGATAGAATTCCCTCACGAGCTTGAGCGACTCGTTCGTCAGGAAACCTATCTGCGGTGTATCTATTCCGAGAATGCACGCTGCCCCGCCGTCCCCGGCATAAGGGTCGCAGACAGGTATCATCGGGGAATTGAGCGCCGCCCTGTCCCACAACTCCGGATGGTTCATATAGAGCTCGAGCGCGTTTAATCCGCCCATGGACGTCCCCCAGATGATATAATCCCCCTCCTTCGGGCCGAGCTTTTTCCTGATTTCAGGCAAGACCGATTCGACGAACCAGGAGACGGAGTACCGTCCCCCGCCGGGGGTTAGTAGAAACCTCCGCCCGGCGCTGAATACGACAATGGTCGGGGCGTCCACGCCGTTATCCCTCCACCATTCGGCAACCCCGGCACGGAATTCCGAGCCGGGCCTCGGGGCGGCCAGCCATGCGCACTGGTCATTCGAATAGCCGTGGAAATAGAATAAAACGTCTTTCGACGCCGACCCCTTCGTCCGTGTTATGCAGACGCGCCAGGGAGCGACAGGGCCGTCATGATCGGCGCACTCCTGAATATAACCGGACGCCGAATCGGGAGGAATCATGGCGGCGCAATCGGCGCCCGATGAAACGGGACGCCTGCAGGACGGAAGCGCCATGAGAGCAGCCGCAGCAAGGAGCATACAGAGGCCCCTCAACCGAATCGCTCCCGACAGTAGCATATACGGATAATCTGCGCCGGATGCCCTCCTGCATTCCACAGGCTGGCTCATAACTCCCTCCCCGTAGACCGCCCTCGGAAAGAATACGGGTCTTTGCGATCCCCGCGGCGAGCCCCCCTTAACTACGCGCTCAACTGCCTAACCGAGCTCTTCCTCGATCACAGAAGAGAGGTCGAGGAGCGCCTTTGCGCAGTCCCCGGTGAAGGACGAGCCGTGCATTATGGCGAGCGTCTTCGCATCGAGAGCCGCGAGCCTCTCGAAGATGCCCTTCATCTGTGGCGTGCAGGGTATGTAATACGCGAACGGGCTTGACTGCATGTGGCGTATAGACTCGGCCGCGCGCCCTACGACGTCCGACTCGGTGAGCGGCTCGACCTCGCCGAAGTGCGTGAAGAGATCCGAGCATAAGAGCGTCCTGTCCGTCTCCTCGAACAAGACGCCCGCGTCCCAGCCGTGGGGCAGGTGCGCCGTCGAGCAGAACCTGAACGTCTTGCTGCCAGTAACGAGCGTCTCGCCGTCCTTCATGCCCTTTGCGGGCCTGCTCGCGAAGTCGTTCACGCTCACCAGCGCGCCGACCTCAGAACATACCGCCTCCGCGCGCGGAGCCGCTTCGAACCACCTGTTGAGAGAGCCGCACTCGTCCGACTCGAAGTGGCTGAACCCGACCCAGCGCAATTGGGAGGGCTTTATCAGCTTCGACACGCCTTCATATATGTCGCTGAACATCGAGTTGAGGCCCGAATGAAAGAGCAGGGGCTCGTCGTCCTTTACGAGGAAGTGGTTGAATTGCAGCCCTATCTCCTTGTACATTACGCAGATTCTGTATACGTCAGGGGCGATCTCGTCTATCCTGGGCATAACATTTCCCTCTCCGTAAGTGAATTTTTTTCCGAACGAAGATAATAGGATAAATCACGGGAGTGAGTTTTTAAACACGGGGACGGTATAAAAAATAACGGCGAGGGGACAAGATGCCGGCTGAACGGGTCGATCAATCGGGCGACGAGCACTGGGGAACGAAGCTTAGGACGCCCCCGGCGCGGTCTCCCGCGGTCGACCATATAGACGAGCAGTTATCGGGGCTGCACAGCCCGCCAAGCGTCGCCATCGCTCCCTCGGTCTCGAGCCTGCACGCACAGATAGCCGTAGGCACCTCGTGCGTAAATCCGTCCTTGTCCTCAAGCTCGACCGTCTCTCCCGTAAGCCTGCACTCCGCGTCCATGCAGTCGGCCTGGAAGCCGGGGCCGGACTCGCACTCAAGCACGTCGAAGCCGAACTCGTAGCTCAATTCCTCGGAGTATGTCGAGTAGACGATGTCGGCTGAGGGCTCTATGTCGGAGCAGGGGGCGTCATAGGAGCACGATTTCCCATCGAACACGTAGCAGTATCCGCAGCTCCCGTCGGTTCTATCGCAGCGCCCGCACTCTATCGTGCCGTCGTTTATCGTGTCCGGGTCGCAGCTCGCCGCTATGCAGAGAGCGTACCTCTGGTCGCAGACCTCGGCGCCAGGCGCGCTCCGGCAGCGCTTCTCGAACTGCTCGAGCCTGCCGCCGCCCGAATCGCAGCCGCTTGTAACCCCTAACGCCAGTACGATGAAGAGAGAGACTCTGTATAACGGTCGCATGGCCCGAGACGGCGTTTATCTTCTCCTGCCGTATCCGCCGCCGCCGCCACCGCCGCCGGGACGTCCGCCCGAGGGCTTGCCCGTGGACTTGCGCGCCTCGCTCACCCTGAGAGGGCGGCCCTTGAAATCCGAGCCGTCGAGCTCGTCCTTGGCCTTCTCGGCCTCCTGCTGCGTCGCCATTTCGGCGAAACCGAACCCCTTGTCGCCTATTACGCGGACGTCCGAGGGAGTACCGTATTTGGACAGGAGCTCGGTCAGCTCCTCCGCCGTCGTATTGTACGGGAGGTTGCCTATATAAAGTTTTTTACCTTGCATTCATTTCTCCTTTGCGAAGATTCGATTTATTTCAGCAAGCCTTACAGAGGCGGATGCAGGACACCCGTTTAACCTTCCCCCACAATAACTTGTGAACGATTATTATACACTACAGAAACCGATAAAAACACGGTGCCCGGCTCCCGCTTCCATTCATTGCCCGCCGGGACGGCTGAACGAAAAGGACCGGGGTTGTTCCGTCAAGATACGGACTCCCCCGCCCTCACCTTCAGACGAGCAGCCTTTCAGTCAAATCTTCCACCAGGGAGTCGAAGCTGACCATCGCGTGAGGGACGTCCTTCCATCCGGTCACCGTCAATGTGTTCCCGTAGGAAAAGGCCGCAGACCCGGCGCGCCACCCTATCGTAAGCTTTCTGGTCGTTTTATCCTCTCCGACCGTGCGTATGGAGCAGGACCTGTTGAACCTGTTGATCTGATTGAAACCGCGCTTGTTTACGAACGTGTCTATCGCCCATCCCCTCTTCGAGGCCTTGCGCTTCATCTCGTCGAGAGCGGGCTCGACCACGTCTTTCCACAGCTTGTTTACCCTGATAAAGGCGCTCCGGTCGAACGTCAGGACGGCCGCCCTGTGTATATAATTCCTGACCGTATCGTTGACGAGCCTCTCCGTCTCTTTGAGCGTATCGCCCGTTATCCTGAGGTTCGGAAGCTCCGGGCAGGAAACTGTATAACCGGTTTCTGTTTTCGTGAAGATCGCTAGATATTTACCGCAGATTAGTTTGGCTTTGATTGTAATAGGGTACACTGATCCGGGACCGATAGCAAAGGCTCGGCCGAAATAACGGACGTGACAGCCGAGTCCCGGACCGCTTAGCCTGGGTCGGAATCATAATATGTACTACAATCTGACACCGGCCGGGTGGCGCGTCCAGGCCGTATAAACATTCTCCAGTATTTACCGCTTAGTTGGAACGCCGCCGGGACTGGCATAACGCTTGCTTTCTAATTATCATTATCGAGCGGAAAAGCCGTTCGTAATACGAATTCCAAGGGGAGGTGACCAAGATGAGTCTCGGGCATATTTGCAGGAAAGACGTCGTGACGGTGAAGCCGGGCACGACCGTGAGCGAGGTGACGAGGATAATGGAAGACAAGAACATAGGGAGCGTCATCGTCGTCGGAGAGAACGACAAGTTCGGCATCGTGACCGACAGGGACATTGCGCTCCGTGTAGTCAACAGGTGTCTCGACCCCGCGAGGACGCCCGTCGACGACATAATGACGCAGGACCTCGTGCTCACTCTGAGAGAGGACATGGGACTCCTAGAAGCGCTCGAACAGATAAGGAAGAGCGCGGTGAGGAGGTTCCCTGTCGTGGACGTGGACGGCAGGCTCAAGGGCATCATAACGCTCGACGATATAATAAGGCTCCTAGGAAGGGAGATTGCAGATGTCGCCGAAGTGATAGAGAACGAAGGGCCCGTATTCTGAGTTTTCTTGTTGTCATTGCAGTGGATGCCAAGGAATCCGGTGGACTAAAGTCGTCCTGTCGGAATATATTAAGAAAGCTATATATTATTCTTCTTTTCCTTGATGAAAAAAAGCAAAAATCAACCGACAGAACATAATTTGCTAAAAATCTCGCATTAAGGCGAAAATGTTTTAATTCCACCGCAACCCTAAAACATTTTTCACGCCTTAATACTCTATTTTCTTAACGCAAATTCTGTAATGTCGGGAAATACAAACAACCGCATTACATATCATCCAGAAAAATCCAGCCTCGAATTATTTACATTTACAGCAATGACACGAAAATCAATGTACACCCCCCATCACCCGACGGCTGGAAGCCGCTCCTACTTCTTTTTTGTCATTCTTGTATCTTGTATCTTAAAAACAACGGATTAAATTGTATAAAATATCAAGAAGCTATAATACGGGAGCGGAGAGATACTCGTGTCATCCTAAGGTTTTAAAACCGGGAGTTCAGATTAGTACCTTC